>CAYWBK010000007.1:0-35434 GCA_964455745.1 uncultured Armatimonadia bacterium | reverse complement strand
CCCCTGTGTCTCTGTGGTCAATCGCCGTCCATTTCGCCGCATGGCATCTCATTGCCGAGCAAGGCCGCACAACCAGCGTAGTAATATTAAAGGCACAAGCCTAAAAGGCGCAAGCCCAAAAGGCGCAAGCCTCGGGGCATCCGAGCCCCTCGCAAGGAAGGCCAGGCCTAGCAAATGCTCAACTGCGACCCTGCGGAATGCGGGCTGCATCCTCATTGTCTTGCCTCAAGACAGCACTCCTGGCGCGACGCCTGCGGTGTCTTCGGTATCTACTCCCCCGGTCTCGACGTCGCCCGCATCACCTATTTCGGAATCTACGCGCTTCAACATCGCGGGCAGGAAAGCGCCGGCATCGCCGCCGGGAACGGGCAGACCGTCCGTCTCCATGCAGGGCTGGGCCTGGCGTACCAGGTCTTCGATGAGCAGACGATTTCCGGCTTGCAGGGCAACGTCGCCATCGGTCATGTGCGGTATTCGACCACCGGCGGCAACGTCATCGCCAACGCGCAGCCGATGCTCGGCGAGCACAGGAGCGGGCGGTTTGCGGTTGGACACAACGGGAACCTCGTCAACGCGCGCGCCCTGCGCGATGAGCTTTCGGCGCGCGGCGTTCAGTTCGAGCGCACCTCGGACACCGAAGTCATCTGCCAGATGATCGCCCACTCGTCCGCCGCCACCATCGAGGATGCCGTTGAAGAGGCGATGGGGAAGATGAAGGGGGCTTACTCCCTCGGGATCGTGACACCCGACCGGGTCATCGGAGTGCGCGATCCCCACGGCGTTCGTCCGCTGTCGATCGGGAGGCTCAATGGCACCGGATGGCTTCTGGCCTCGGAGACCTGCGCGATCCACACCGTCGGCGGAGACTTCGTGCGGGAAGTGCAGCCCGGAGAGATCGTGACCCTCGACAGCCGGGGCATCACGGGCCGGCAGGTCTGCGATCCCGACCGCAAGGCGTGCTGCATCTTCGAGTTCATCTACTTCGCGCGGCCTGACAGCCACATCTACGGCAAGAGCGTCTACATGTCGCGGGTGCGGATGGGGCACATGCTGGCCCAGGAGTCGCCGGTAGACGCGGACATCGTCGTGCCGATCCCCGAGACCGGCATCCCCGCGGCCATCGGGTACTCGCAGGTCTCGAAGGTGCCCTTCAGCGAAGGGTTCATCAAGAATCGCTACATCTTCCGCACGTTCATTAATCCGGACCAGCGGATGCGCGACCTGGGCGTGCGCATGAAGCTGACGCCGCTGCGGGAAGCCTTGGCGGGGAGGCGCGTCATCGTCGTCGATGACTCGATTGTGCGGGGCACGACGACCGCGCCCGAGGTCGAGCTTCTGCGAGAGGCGGGGGCGCGCGAGGTCCATCTGCGCATCTGTTGCCCGCCGATCAAGTACCCCTGCTTCTACGGAATCGACACCTCGAATCGCGGGGAGCTCATCGCATCCAAGATGTCGGTGGACGAGATCTGCGAGCACGTCGGGGCCGACAGCCTGCACTTCCTCGACATGAAAGGCCTCGTGGCCGCAGTCGGACTGCCGAAGGGCAGTTTCTGCACCGCTTGCTTCGACCGGGCCTATCCGATCCCCATCCCCAAGGAGATCAAGGTGAGCAAGTTCGACCTCGAGGAAGAGAAGGCGGGAGTGTAGAGCATGGGTGGCAGCGGGAATGACGGCATCGCAGGCGGGCGTCTCACCTACGCGAGCGCGGGGGTGGATATCGAGGCGGCGGAGGAGTCCACGCGCCTTATGAAGCGCGCCGTCGCGGCCACCCACAATGCGCGGGTGATGACGGGCCTGTCGAACTTCGGCTGCATGTTCGCGGGCGGCGGCTTCCGAGACCCGGTGCTTGTCTCCAGCACCGACGGCGTTGGCACAAAACTGATGATCGCCGCCGCGATGGACAAGCATGACACGGTAGGGCAAGACCTCGTCGCAATGTGCGTCGATGACGTCATCTGTCAGGGCGCGCCGCCGATGTTCTTCCTCGACTACATCGCCGTCGGCAAGCTGTACCCGGAGAAGGTCGCGGCCATCGTCGGAGGCATCGCCAGAGGCTGCGAGTTGGCCGGTTGCGCGCTCATTGGTGGCGAGACGGCGGAGCTGCCCGGGATGTACGGCCCCGACGACTACGATCTCGCCGGCTTCGCGGTCGGCATGGTGGAGCGCGAACGGCTCATCGACGGCACCGGAGTGCAAGCGGGGGACGTGCTCTTGGGCCTCGCATCCTCGGGTCTGCACACGAACGGCGTCTCACTGGCCCGCAAGGCCCTGCTCGATGTGGCCGGCCTCGCACTGGACAAGCACATCGGGGAGTTCGGGCGCACGCTGGGCGAGGAGCTTCTTGAGCCAACGCGCATTTACTCGCAGTCGCTCGCAGCCGCCTTCGAGCAGGCCCCGATGCCGCACGCCGTAGCTCACATCACCGGCGGCGGCCTATGGCGCAACATCAACCGCATCCTGCCCGACGGCCTCGGCGCGGAGATCGACACCGCCAGCTTCCCCTGCCCGCCGGTTTTCAAGCTCATCAATGAAGTGGTCGACGCCGCCGAGATGCTCCGTACCTTTAATATGGGCGTCGGCATGGCGCTCTCGGTGGCTCCGGGGGATATGCAGGCCGTTGCCGGCGTATTGGCGCAGCGCGGCGAGACCGTCTATGAGATCGGGAGAGTGAGTCAGGGCGACGGCGTCGTCTTCATCTGAGCGATGCCGCGCACCTTTGCCTAATGGCCCCGGTGCTGGATTTCCTGGGTGTCGTGTTCCTCTGCTCCGTCGTCGCGGGCATCTTCGGCTCAATGCTGGGTCTTGGCGGCGGCACGATCATCGTGCCGGTATTGACGCTGGGTCTTGGCATCGACATCCACCACGCGATCGGCGCGGCCATCGTTTCCGTCATCGCCACCTCCAGCGGCGCTGCCGCCGCGTATCTCCGCGACCACCTCAGCAACGTTCGCATCGGCATGTTTCTCGAAATGGCCACCACGGCCGGTGCGGTCAGCGGCGCATTCCTTGCGGGGATCGTCAACTCAGCCTTTCTCTACGTCATCTTCGCGTTGGTCCTCGCGTATTCCGCCTACATGATGTACCGTCGCCGGGCCGAGGAGGTCCCCGCCCACTTCCCGATGGGGCGGTGGGCGAAGGCGCTGCACATGCAAGGCGAGTATTACGATCCCGCTTTGGAGCGCACGGTCACGTATAACGTCAAAGGCGCGCGCGTGGCGCTGCCGCTGATGTACGTCGCGGGCGTGGTGTCGGGGCTGCTCGGGATCGGCAGCGGAGTGCTGAAGGTGCCGGCGATGGACATCGCGATGCGATTGCCGATGAAGGTCTCGACAGCTACCAGCAACTTCATGATCGGCGTGACCGCAGCGGCAAGCGCAGGTGTATACTTCGCCCGTGGAGACATCAACCCGGTTATCGCCGGTCCGGTGGCGTTGGGGGTGTTGTGCGGGGCCCTCATAGGCACCCACTGGATGATGCGGGCGAGAAGCAGCAGCCTGCGCAAAGTCTTCGTCATCGTACTCGCTGTGGTGTCGCTGCAGATGCTGCTCAAGAGCGTCGGAGTGTCCTGGAGGTAAGTCGGTTGCGGGACGCGGATCTGCACAGAACGGAGACTGTCCTCAGTTGGCTCCTGCGCATCGGAGTCCTCGCCAGTTGCGCGGTCATCATGGCCGGGCTGGTATTGCTGCTGGCGACGGGACAGACCGGGTACGGCATGTCGGCGCGCGGATGCCTTCAGTCGGGCGGGCCTGCCGCCGGCGCCTGCGATCAATACCCCACTTCCGTGTCCGACGCCGTCATCGGCGTCCGCGAGTTGCGCCCTTTCGCGATTATTGCCGCCGGTCTCCTCCTGCTGATCGCGACGCCGATCCTGCGGGTGGCTGTGTCGGTGCTCACCTTTCTGGCGGAGCGCGACTATGCCTATGTCGGTTTCACCGCGTTCGTATTGCTGATGTTGTGCGTGAGTTTCCTGGTGGGGAAAGCGGGGGAGTAGTTCGTTCGGGATGACCGAGCTGCATTCCTATACCGGAGTGAGGGATCATGTCGAAACCGAAGGTCTTCGTGAGTCGGGTCATACCGAGTGCCGGTCTCGATCGCATTCGTGAATACTGTGACGCTGAAGTCTGGCCGGAGCAGATGCCCCCGCCCTATGAGGTCCTCAAGGCGAAGATTGCGGACAAACAGGGCCTCCTCGCGCTGCTGACCGACCAGGTAGACCCCGAGTTGCTCGATGCCGCGCCAGACTTGCGCGTCGTGAGCAACTACGCGGTGGGCTTTGATAATGTCGATGTCCCCGCGTGTACGGCGCGAGGGGTCGCCGTCGGCAACACGCCGGGAGCGCTGACCGACGCTACGGCGGATTTCGCGTTCGCCCTCCTGTGCGCCGCCGCCCGGCACGTGGCCGCCGGCGACAGGTACGTGCGCGACGGCAACTGGAAAACCTGGGAGCCGAGGGGGCATCGCGGGGTCGAGCTTTTCGGCGCGACTATCGGCATCATCGGCATGGGCCGCATCGGGTATGCGATGGCCTACCGGTGCGCGCGCGGCTTCGACATGAAGGTGCTGTACCACGACCAGTATCGCAGCGAGAAGGCGGAGACCGACCTGGGAGCGCAGGCGGTCGATATGGACACTCTACTGCGCGAGTCGGATTTCGTCACGGTTCATTGCGACCTCAATGAAAGCACCGTAGGCCTGATGAACGCGGACGCCTTCCGCAAGATGAAGAAGACCGCCGTGTTCATCAACGACGCACGCGGGCCTGTCCATGACCAGCGGGCGCTGTATGAAGCCTTGCGCGACGGTGAGATCTTCGCCGCCGGCCTCGACGTGACCGACCCCGAGCCGATCGCGATGGATGCCCCGCTTCTGACGCTGCCGAATGTCGTGGTCTGCCCGCATATCGCCAGCGCAACATTCGCGGCTCGCAATCGCATGGCCGAGATCGCCGCGCAGAACCTGATCGCGGGCCTCAAGGGTGATCCGCTGCCGGCTCCCGTCAACCCGGAAGTCAAGCCGCGGGCATAGCGCGAATCGCACGGAGGCGCGGACCATGCCTGGTTTCGAATTCATCGAGCACACCGCGGATTATGCGATCCGGGCCACGGGCGCCGATCTGGGTGAGCTGATCCAGAGCGCCGGACAGGGCCTGATCGCGCTGACGGTCGAGACGGAGGGCCTCGCCCCCTCGCACACGCTGCCTGTCACCGCACAGGGGGCGACCCCGGAGGACCTGCTGATGAGCGCACTGCGCGAGCTTCTGTATCTCACCGAGGATCGCGAACTCGTGCCGGTTGCGTTCATCGTAACGAGCGTGCGAGATGGTGTGTTGAGGGGCGAAGCCGGGTGCGTTCCGCTCGCCGAGGCGCGCGATCACCTGCTGGGCCAGATCAAGGCCGTCACGTACCACGATCTGGCCGTGCGGGAGGTCGCTGAAGGGCTTCAGGTTGAGATTGTGTTCGACACGTAGTGCTCCGTCAATCGTGAATCTTCAGGCAGAGGCCTGTAAGGCCACGCGCACCAACGGCTTATATGTCCTGGGGGATTGCAGGAAGATCGCTATGCGATCTTAGCCCCAGACCCCCGCATTCTGGACGCCTTTGACCCTGAAAATCGCGGGGGTTTGGGGGATGCAATCCCCCAAGGTGTTAGGGCCGTTCAGCGATCCTGCCGTTTTGCCCTTCGACCAAAGATTCTCGTCTGACAAGGCAGTAGTCGCCTACCAGGAGGTTTCTCCCAGTGAGAGTCTCACGCATTTGCGCACTGATTTGCGGCTTCGCGGCGCTTGTTGCCGTGCTGGGCGCCGAGGGGCGTGCCGACCAGGCGGGTCTGAAGCAGCTTCTTGACGGAGTCACGACCATCGCCGCGCCCGGGATTCCGGGCAATGTCTGCGTCTTCGGCGACAGCGCCTTCCCGGTCGTCGTCGGCAAGTCCGGCGCAGACTTCGAGGCCGTTGCCGCCGCCGGGACGCTGGGCAGGGGTCGCGTTTTCGTCCTCGGGCACAACGGGTATCTTAGCGCAGGCTGCCTCGCTGTCGCGGATACCGGGAAGCTGTTCGTGAATGCGGTCCGCTGGGCGGCTGGGGGCGCGCCGCCTCGTGTCGCCGTGTTCCGGCTCGATGACTTGCCCGCCTACCTGACCAAGAGCGGATTCGAAGCCTCGGCCATTGACGGCGTCGGCTGGTCCAGCAAGCTCAAGTCCTACAACGTGCTCATCTACGAGGCGACATCGACTTCCGAGCCCGCCGACCTCGCCGCGATCGCGAGCTTCGTCCGTTCCGGCGGCGGGGTCATCACCGCGAGCACCGGCTGGGGGTGGCAGCAACTTAACCCCGGCAAGTCACTGAGCGCCGACCACGAGGGCAACCGGCTGTTCGCGCCCGCCGGGATCGTCTGGGGCGACGGGATGCTCGACCGCACGGCTGCGGAAGGGTTCGCCGCCGGCCAAACGCCACCCGACACGATCAATGCCAGCCAGGCGCTCTCGGCCCTGGAAGCGCACGCGGCAGGCACCGCGCCTTTGGCGAAGGAAGAGCTCGCCCAGGTCAGCCAGGTCGTGCTGCAGGCGGCGCGGGCGATCCCCGAAACCGACCCGCTCCTGATGCCAAGGCTTCGGCGTCTCATGGAGCAGCACGCCGCCGAGGCCGTCCCCTCTGAAGCAAAGCCGGTGACGCTGGCCCAGCCTCTCGCGCGCCTGGCGCTGACGCTCCAGTTGCAGGAGCTGGCGAAACTCCCGCCTGAGAAGATCAGGGCTCATCCCGCTGCGGCGAACTTCCCCGGCGCAGTCCCGGCTGATGCGCCGCGAGTGACCCGGACCCTCGACATCGACACCGCCGTTCCCGATTGGCACAGCACCGGGCTGTACGCCGCGCCGGGTGAGGTTATCGAGGTCGACGCGGGCGCGGCGGCAGGCAAGGGCCTCGCCCTGCGCATCGGCGCGCACAGCGACAGCCTCTGGCACCTCGATAGCTGGCGGCGCGCTCCGGTCATCTGCACCGAACAGGCCATCTCCAGACCCAAGTCACGTTTCGCGAACGCCTTCGGCGGGCCGATGTACGTGGTTGTGCCGGCGAACTGCAAGCTGGGCGTGGTGAAGCTGACCGTCACTGGCGCGGTCGAGGCCCCATATTTCATCCTCGGGAAGACCGACCCGACCCAGTGGCGTCGCGACATCCGCAACCTGCCGGGGCCGTGGGCGGAACTGCAAGGCAGCCGGGTCATCATCACGGTCCCCTCGGCCAATGTGCGAGGACTCGATGATCCGGTCAGTTTGATGGAGTTCTGGGACCACTACCTCGACTCCTGCGCGGAGTTGGCGGTGCGGCCCATCGAGCGCGAGAGGCAGGAGCGATATGTCACCGACATGCAGATCAGCGCCGGGTACATGCACTCAGGCTACCCGGTGATGACGTTTCTGGATGTCGCGCCGCTCGTGGTCGACTGGAAGAAGTTGATGGCACAGGGGAGCTGGGGGCACTTTCACGAGATGGGGCACAACCACCAGTCGAGCGACTGGACCTTCGATGGGACGGTCGAGGTGACCGTGAACCTCTTCTCCGTCTACGGGATGGAAAAGGTCTGTGGCATCTTCCAGGGCGGGCACCCGGCGATTGTGCCGGAAGAGCGCGCGAGGCATACAAAGGCGTACTTCGCTGCCGGACCCGATTTCAAGAAGTGGTGCAGCGATCCGTTCCTGGCGCTGTTCATGTACCTGCAGCTCAAGGAGGCCTTCGGCTGGGATGCGTACAAGAGGGTTTTCGCAGTCTACCGCGCACTGCCTGACGCTGAGCGGCCCAAAAGCGACGATGAGAAGCGCGACCAGTGGATGGTCCGGTTCTCGCGCGTGATCGGCAGGAACCTCGGCCCCTTCTTCCAGACGTGGGGCGTCCCGACGTCGGAGAAAGCGAGGGCCTCCATCGCCGATCTGCCGGTGTGGATGCCGGAGGACTTCCCCCCGAAGTAGAAGCGCCCACTCTCCGACCCGGATGCGGGCCGGATTACGAGCGCAGCGAATCAACCGGCCCTGCCGCCCGCGCGAAGGACGGCAGGGCCGGATATTTGTGCCGCTATCTGTGCTGGCGGTCCCATAGTCCGGCCCCTCTTCAACGCCGCAAGACGTTCGCCGTTGCCGTTCTCCCCTCTCCGCCTGCGGAGAGGAGCCGGGGGTGAGGTCCGGCGACCGCGGGGCCGGGCGCCCTGAACTCCGTCGTTACGCCTCCGCAATGGCCGCCTCGGCCTCGGTCTCATCCGCCGCGCCGAATGCACGGTCGATCTCCTCAGCCGGCCGCTTGGCGGTCAGCGAACTGACGACGGGCATCACGATGAGCGGCAGCAACATCGAGATCGCTCCGGCCAAAGGAATGCTCGCCTTCGCCGCCTGCAGTACAGCCGCCATCTCGCCGGTGGGAGCGTGGGTGAAGCCATAGACGAGATAGACCCCGATGCTGATACCGACCCCGGTGATCGCCGAGGCGATGGCGCCTGCCTTTGTGGCCCCCTTCCAGAAGATCCCGTACAGGAACGGCGCGAGGAACGCCCCGGCGAGCAGGCCCCAACTGATGACCATGAGTTCCACGATGAGGGCCACCTTGTTCATCGCGATCCACAGTGACACCCCCACGAACAGGAGACACAGCACGCGCATCGCGCCCACACTCTGCCGGGCCTTGCTCTTCTCCCCCTGAACCGCGCCCATCAGATCCACGGAAATCGCCGCGCTGGAGACCAATACCAGCGAGGAGAGACTCGACATCGAAGCCGACAGGATCAGCAGCAGGATGATCATCGCCACCGCCGAAGGCGTGTTGCCCAGGATGAACTGCGGCATGATGGCGTCGAAGTCCACGCCGCCCGAGGCCAGCTTCGGGACGGTGTCGTTGGTGAAGAACAGGTGGGTGAGGGCCCCGGTGTAATAGGCGCCGAAGGCGATGAAGACCGAGAAGATAAACGCGATCGTCATCGCTCGCTTGATGTCCAGTGTGCTGCGGATCGAGTAGAACTTCTGCACCATCTGAGGCATCGCCCACGGGCCGAAGCTCGTGATCAACACCAGAGACGCCAGGGTGAGCCAGCCCGGGATCTGTCCGGGCTTGGTCGCAAGCCCCGGCGCATTGCCGGGAGCCGCAAGGGCTGCGGTCGCCGCGATGAACCCGCCCTTCTTGGCGGTCAGGAAGAGCACCATGACGATGACGCCGAACAGCTCGACAATGCCGCGTGCGAAGTCGCTGATGGCGATCGCGAAGTACCCGCCCATCGCCAGGTAGACGCCGGTCAGCGCGGCGACGAACACCAGTGCGGTGGTGTAGTCCAGGCCCAGGATCTTCTCGAACAGGTAGCCCAGGCCCATGTAGACCGATGACGAGTACGGCACGAGGAAGACGAAGATAATGACGGCAGCGAAGGCCTTGAGGAAGCGGCTGCCGTACCGCGCTCCGAGGAATTCGGGAAGCGTCATCGCCTTGAGGCGGGCCGTCATCCGGCGGGTGGGGGCGGCGAGGATCGCCCAGGCGAGGAGACTGCCGACTACGGCATTGCCTACGACGATCCACATCGTGTGCAGGCCGAAACCCCAGCCCAGCTTGCCGGCATACCCGACGAACAGCACTGCGGAGAAGTAGGTGGTCCCGTAGGCAAAGGCCGACATCCACGGGCCAAGGCTGCGGTTGCCGATGAAGAAGTCGCCGACGGTCTTCGTGCGACGGATCGAGACATACCCGATCAACAGCATGGCGATGACATACAGAACGACGATTGTGATACCCATTCTCTCGTTTTCGCTTTCTCGTGTCGTTGCGCGAAGGCCGCTGAGGGCGTCTCCCCGCCCACGGCTCTCCCAGCGTGAACGCCACGCTCACTTGGCGAGTGCCTCCTGTATGGCCTTGATGTTCGCATCGTCAGGGGCGAGTTTCGCCGCCTGGGCGATGCTCTGTCTTGCTTCTTCGCGCTCTCCGGCGAGCGCCAGCGCAACAGCCAGTGCCTGGTGCGCGTCCGCATTGCCCCCGGCGGCCTCCACCGCCTTGCGCAATACGATTACGGCTTCGTTGGCATCTCCTCCCCGCTTCAGAATGGATACGCCAAGCCCGAGGCAAGCGTCTGCGAAGGCATCGGGCTTGGTCTGCGCGACGCGATAGGCGGCCTCCGCCGCAGCGTAATCGCCTTTCTGTGCCGCGACCCGGCCGGCCCAACACCGCGTTCGTCCGTTGTCCGCCCGTTTGAGCAGCGTGTCGAGAAGCTTGTCGACGCTCGGCCAATCCTTCTTCGACATCGCGAACCCGAGCTGAAGCTCCAGCGCGCGTGTTCCCTTCGGGTCGGCGTCCAGGGCTTTCTGCAAGCGCTCGGCGGCCTGTGGCTCATCACCTTTGAAGTAACTGATGATGCCCAACAGAATCCAGCACGGCTCGGCCACATCGGGCGTCGTCGTGAGTTTGGCAAGCCCGTCCTCAATTCGCGGCAGCGAGTCCCGCAGCCCCTGGGGCAGCCGCTGGAGAGCGCCGGTGAAATCGTCGGTGCTCGCGCAGGCGGCCAGCTCCGGCACCATCTCCATGAAATAGGCGGTCAGGCGCAGCTTGGCGTATTGCGGAGCCTTATCGGCGGCCTTGTGCAGGTCCGCCGCCATGCCCGCTACGTCGCCGAACGCATCGTCGGCCTTCGACGGCGGGGCAGCCGTGCGGCTCAACCAGTTCGCCATGAAACGGGAAATGTACGGCTCCGGGCGATCCGGGGCGGCCTGCACGGCACGCTCCGCAACCTCCTTCGCCAGGGCGGTGTATTTCGTCACGGCATCCATGTCACCGGCGTCTCGCGCCCGCAGGACCACGGGGGTGAGGCCGTCGGCAAGCTCGATCATCGCGCGCCACTGCTTCGGGTCGTTCTCGCCGGCAGTTGCGAACTGAGTGAGGGCCTCGCCCTCCCTGCCTGCCCCACTGAGCGCCAGCCCGTATTGCAGGTGGGCGTCCCAGTCCTTCGGGTTGGCGTTGACGATGGTCTCGTACAGATCGGCGGCCCTGGAGTACTCCCGGTCGGCCTCGTCGGTGCGCCCCACCTGTGCAAGCACATCCGCGAGATGCAGGCAGAGTGGCGCGTCCTCCTTGCCGGCCGCAATCTTGTCCGCCGCGTCCCTGATGTCGGCTTTCGGGTCAGCAGCCTGCGGACGCAGTTCGCGGTTTGAGAAGCTGACATCGAGGTTCAGCGCTTGCTTGGGCACGGATAGACGCGCGAGCAGGGCCGCGCGATCAAGCTCAGCGGCTGCGGCGACCCGGAAGCCGATTGTGAGAAATAGAAGCGCTGCGACGATGCGCATGTTCGACCCTTTTGGGCAAGTAGCTGACAGCTTCTCCGGCGGCCCCGGAAGCGGACCGTGGCCCCGACACTGACCTGTGGCCCCGACACTGAGCACAATGACCAGTGGCCCCGACAATCATGTCGGGGATTGCCGTTAGCAAGCGCTGGGGCCCTCCCCGACAATCTTGTCGGGGAGGGCTGCCTACGGCCATCCGCGACAGGATTGTCGCGGTCACTGTCACCACTATTGCCACTGTTACCAATATTGCCACTGTTACCACTGTGGCGGCAGGTCCCTTCCTGCCTTCGGCCACGCCGGGCTAGGGAAGCGAAGTGAACCGCGACGCCCCCTCGGCGTACCGAACCCGCACCAGGTAGTCCTCCAGCTCCCCCCGGTGGACCTGCGGGTTTTCGACCATCTCCACAATGCGGGCGTGGTCGAGGCCGTTGATCCGTTCGTTCATCCCGCGCAAGCAGTTCATGTTGATGACCAGCGCGCGCTCCACCGGCATCCGCTCGGGGTTGATGTCGATTCCGAAGTACCCCCCGAAGCCGTGCATCTTCAGCGCGTATAGCGCCGCCTCCGCCTGTTCGGGACTGATGACGCCGGTATTCTGGTCCTGGTCATAGTTGCCCGCCGGTTGGCTGTTCCAGTGTGTGTGGCCCAGCCGCCCGTACTCCATGACCAGGCCGAACGCATACGCGAGGTCCTCGAAGGCCATCATCACATGCCCGACCTCGGGATTGAGGCCCATGAGGGCGTGGCCCTCGGCGAGGATCGCCCGGTTGGCCTTGTTGCCCAGCCGCTGCTCGACCTTCTCGCACAGGAGCAGCGCTTCGGGGGTCGTCCCGTAGAGGATGTTGGCGCGGGGCTCGTATGGCTTCGGCTCGATGCAGATGCGTACGCCTGGCACGGCGTCCATCGCCTCGGCGAGGCCGTCGGCGAAGCGGTCTCGCGCGGCGATGTGGTTTTGCCCGAAGCTCAACTCATAGCCATCGATCCCCGGCCAGACAATCGCAAAGTCGGTGCCCAGTTCCAGGTTAAGTTCCAGCGTTCGCTTGGTGCGGGAGATCGCGGCCTCGCGCGCTTCCTTGACCGGGGACGACAGCGAGCCGAACTCGAACTGAGCGTCGAAGAACAGCCCCGGCACGAGTGTAACGAGCCGAATACCGCTGTCCTTGAGGAAGCCCTTCCACAGGTCGAGGTTATCCTCGTTCACCTCGGCGGGGTAATGGGCCTCCAGCGCCGCCAGACCGTGGTCTTTGAGAGCCGCAGCCTCGTCGAGTATCTGTTCCATGGATTTGCGGGGCACGTAGCGGTCATGGAAGCGCCCTCCGCCGGGGGCGAAAAACCAAACGCCCGCAGAGAACTTGAGATCGAGCTGGAAGCTCTCCAGGTGGCTGACCAGTTCCTGTCCACCCCGGCGTATCGACTGACCGCGAATGTCGACAATCGGCATGATCCTCACCTGCTCTTCTCGTTCGGAGCGCTCGTCACCGCGAGCGGCGTTGCTGCCGTGGCCAAGTCGCCCCGGCTTGCCGATGCTGTTCGACGCGTCCGGCGGTTGCACCTTTCGCGTATGCGGCTGATCGTCGGGCGAAAACGCAGACGCCGACCTCGCTGGGCCGGCGTCTTTGTGAACTACCTGAAGGAGTCGAGCGACCGTTTACTCGCTGACGTTGGCGGCGAGCTTCAGGCTAAGGACGGGTGGCTCCCAGCCGGATGGCTTATCGCCCCAGTTGCTCTTCGGCGGGACCCGGTACAGCACGATGTACGACGTATGGCGCCTGCCGATCTCGTCGCACAGGGCATGGTGGCCGCTCACACACACATCGAAGCGGTTGGGGCCCTTGATGGCGCTTCCGGTGTCTTCGACAATAAGGCTCTCATTGATCGGGTCGCCGATCCACACCACACTACCCGGCCCGAAATAGCGCGCATCCGCTGCGCAGATGCCCCGGCGCACGTGAGTGCCCCAGCGCGTATAGCAGCCGCCGCCGTCGTTGTCTTCCTCGCAGTAAGCGGTGATGACGGCGTCTCCCGGCTTCTGAGTAAGCGCATGCAGGAGCATCGGCAGCTTCCAGGCCGGCTGCGGCCCGAAATCGCCGTTGACGAGCTTGCGGAGGAAGGGGAGCACGGGGTGGTTGGAGATGACGGGCTTGGGCCAGAGTTGCTCGGGTAGCGCCACGATGGCTCTGGCGGCCGACTGAGCGGGCGCTGCCGCAGGGCTGAGGCCCTCGGCGCGACTGGACGCCCCGACGTGGCCGAAGAAAGCGGGTGTGGCGGTGAGCCACATCGCGAACAAAGCCGTGAGGCCGGTGATGGCTGTGCGTCTTGGCTGTATGCTAAGATTCATGATCTCCTTGGGTGATGTGTCGGCCTGCAGGATGACGCCATGATGCCTGAGCTTTGTGTCCCTGCCTGTCTGCCGCGGAGGTACGGGTATCCCGACCGGTCCGGGCGACACACCGACGCCTGGGCGTAATGCCAGGTGGGTGGGCAGCGACGGGCGCAGTGGCGCCTGTGTGTGACAGTGCGATAGGGGAGATGGACGGGGGAGTGTTACTGCCGCGGGGACAACGTCTGGCGACGTTCCCGCGAGTCAGGTGTGCTACGCGCCAGGGCTTCTTTGGCTTGGGAGGCCTCGAAGCCGGGGTAAGAGTGGACGGGGGACGACTGGTCCTGCAATGGGCCGGTTGTCCAAGAACGCCGCGCGGACGGAATCGTGTGTGCAAGTGCGATCCCCGTGCGAGGTCCTTCCCCCCGGGCTTTTGCCACATCACTTCCTTTGGTTGCGCCTACGGAAGGCGCATAGTCTCGCGTCCCGCTTCGGGGATCGGATCGCATCGAGCAGGCCCGATACGACAGAGCGCGGTTGCCGTTCCCGGCAACCTATGCCACGGGAGCCGGAGTATACCACAATGCCCCGCCAGACGCAAGGAACGGAAAACGCTGAACGCAAAACGCTGAACGCAGAATCAACGGCAAAACGGCGAAAAACGGCAAGAACGACCGAACGGCCCCCATCAGCTCTGGGCATCACTCTGCACGATCCGCCACAAGACCCGCGTGGTCCGCCGCCGCCGTCCCCGCGGCCTACTGTTCCCGCCGTTCCTGCCGTCCCTGCCGTCCCTGCCGTCCCCAAAACCTGAAACCTGCCGTTCCTGAACCCTGCTCCTCAGCGCTTTCGCAGCAGTGCCGCCAGTTGGTCGCCGTACTCGGTCATGCGGTCGGCGTAGATCGAGAGGAGGCTTTCGATCCCGGTGACACCTGCTCTCAGCTTCTGCAAGGCATCGTGTTCCATCGGCTCCATCCCCTCCTCAATTGCCACCGCTCGCGCCTGTTCCTCGGTGGTCCCGGCAAGCACCATCGCCCGCAGCCTCGGCGTCATCCGCAGCATCTCGTACAGCCCGACGCGGCCGCGGAAGCCCGTGCCCCGGCACTCTTCGCACCCCTTCCCGCGGTACAGCGACGCGATCTGCCGGCTCTCGAGAAGCTCCGCCAGGAATGGCACTTCCCCGACGACCTCCTGGGCCGCATACTCGACCCGGCAGTTGGCGCATACCCGCCGGGCGAGGCGCTGGGCGATCAAGCAGCGCAAGGCCGAGGCCACCAGGTACGGCTCGATCTTCATCTCCTGGCAGCGGACCAGCGCCGAGGGGGCGTCATTGGCGTGCAGGGTGGTGAGGACCAGGTGGCCGGTGAGCGCCGCCCGGAAGGCCATGTCGGCCGTCTCGGCGTCGCGCACTTCGCCGATGAGGATCACGTCCGGGTCCTGGCGCAGGATCGCCCTGAGATGTTCGGGGAAGGTCAGCCCGATGTCCGGGCGCACGTAGGCCTGATTCACCCCGGTGAGCTGGTACTCCACCGGGTCCTCGATGGCCTCGATGTTCGATCCCTCGTTCCGCAGAGTGTGCAGCGCGGCGTACAGGGTGGTCGTCTTGCCCGAGCCGGTAGGGCCGACGCAGGCGATCAGCCCGCGCGACACATGCAGGACTGCGCCCATCGCCTGGGCGATGTAGTTGGGCAGTCCCAACTGGTCCATGTTCACGAATACCTGCGACTTGTCCAGAATGCGCAGCACCAGCTTCTCGCCGAAGATCGTGGGCCGCGAGGAGGCGCGCACATCTATCCGGCGCTTATCGACGGTGGTGGTGAAGCGGCCGTCCTGGGGCAGGCGAGACTCTCCGATGTCCATGTCCGCCATGATTTTCAGCCGCGAGACCAACGCGGGCTTGATGGCCTCGTCGATCTGCATTTGCTTTTCCAGCACCCCGTCGATCCGGTAGCGCACGATGAGGCCCTGGCGCTGGGGCTCGAGGTGGATGTCGCTGGCGCGTCGCCGAACGGCCTCGGAGACCAGTACGCTCGCCAGGCGCACGATCGGCTGCGCGTCCATCAGCCGGGCGATGCTGTCGACGCCCTCGACGAGCCCGTCGAGCGAGGTCCCGTACTCGCCGTCGAGGTCCTTGGTCGTCTCCTGGCTCCAGTAGGTCTCGATGGCCCAGGCGATGTCCGCCTCCGAGGCGCGGATAGCCCGGATGCGGCATTTGAGCGCCCGCGCCACCTCATCCAGCGCGTGCAGGTCCTCTGGATCGGCCATCGCGACTTCCACGGTGTCACCGCGTCGCCGGAACGGCACCGCGCGTGTCCTCTCGGCCAGCTCGCGGCTGATGCCATAAGCCACCCCGGTATCGACCTCAACCTGCCGCAGCGACATCGCCTCCCCAGGTGGGCGGCGGAGAAGCTCGTCCACCTCCTCCTGCACTGCAAACCCCATCCCCACGACGGCTTCCAGAAGCGAGCCGCCATTCTGCTTCGCGGCCTCGTATGCGGCCTGAGCCTGCTGCTTGCTCAACGTCCCCTGGCGTACCAACCCGATGACGATGTCGCGTTCTTTCTCAAAATCAGCCATAATGGGGAACCCCCGTCTCATTGCGCCGGATTGTGTTCCATCGCCGCTCGCCCCAATCGGCGCTCTTTTCGCCCCAGATTTCGACTGGGCCCTGGATGATTCACCGCGTCCCCCCTACTTTTCCTGCATTGCGGCGCAGCCGACGGAAGGGCGGGACTACGAGAGAGTTGGCCGCATCGGCGGGCCACACGGAGCGATGTCGTTGCTGTCTTTGCCGTTATTGCCGTTTCTTTGCCGTCGATTCTGCGTTCAGCGTTCAGCGTTTAGCGTTCAGCATCGACTTACCGTTCCCTACGGGAACCAGTTCTCCTCGTTGCGCTTTATATTGTATGATGTCGGCGAAAGCCCACCAGCCAACGCCTGCATCGAGGTATCAAACATGACCTTCCAGAACCTCATCTCCGCCCTGACCCGGTATTGGGCCAATCAGGGCTGCACAATTGCACAGCCGTACGATGTCGAAATGGGCGCCGGCACGATGTCGCCGGAGACCTTTCTGCGTTCCCTTGGCCCCGAGCCGTGGAATGTGGCCTACGTTCAGCCCAGCCGTCGGCCGACCGACGGTCGCTATGGCGAGAACCCCAATCGGTTCCAGAAATACTACCAGTTCCAGGTCATTATGAAGCCCTCGCCCGACGACATCCAGGAGCGATACCTGGAGAGCCTGCGGGCCCTCGGCCTCGACCTTCGCGAGCACGACGTGCGCTTCGTCGAAGATGACTGGGAGTCGCCCACTCTTGGCGCATCCGGCGTCGGCTGGGAGGTCTGGCTCGACGGCATGGAAGTCACGCAGTTCACTTATTTCCAGCAAGTCGGCGGCCTGTCGTGCTCGCCGGTCTCGGTCGAGATCACCTACGGCCCCGAGCGTTTGTGCATGTATTTGCAGGATGTTGACGACTACCGCAAGATGATGTGGTCGGACACGGTGGGGTACGGGGAACTGCGTTATGAGGAAGAACGTCAGTATTCCCATCACAACTTCGAACACGCGAACGTCGACATGCTGTGGACGCTGTTCGAGCTGTTCGAGAAGGAAGCCTACGCACTCATCGACGCCGAGCTTCCGCTTCCTGCCTACGATTACGTGCTCAAATGCTCACATACCTTCAATCTCCTCGATGCCAGGGGCGCTGTCAGCATCACCGAGCGCCCCGGCATGATCCTGCGAGTCCGCAACATGGCTCGTCGCGTCGCCAAAGCCCATGTGGAGCGTCGCGAAGCCATCGGTTTCCCCCTGCTTGCCTCTGCGCAGAGCGCAGAACTCGGCGCTCCCCTGTGAGCGCAACGCTCGAACACGAGCGCAATACGCTGGACGCTGTGCCAACGGCGAAGGCAATTTGAGAGGCTGTGGACGATGAGTCGCTACGTGCGTGTGTGTGTCGTTGGGGTGTTGTTGTCGCTGTGGTCAGTGGGGTCGCTTCAAGCGGCTTCACGCTTCTTCGATGCGAAGACGATGATGCCGTCTTCCCAGATCACGCGGGGGATGAAAGCCGTCGCCCGCACGGTCTTCCAGGGAACGACGATATCGGAGTTCCATCTTGAGATCCTCGGCGTGCAGGAGCAGGGGAACCTGGGCAAGGACATGATTCTCGCCCGCGTTATCGACGGCCCCTGTGTCGAGCGGCAAAGCGGCATCATCGGCGGCATGAGCGGCAGTCCCGTCTATATCGACGGCAAGCTCATCGGCGCTATCGCCTACGGCTGGGGCTTTACCAAAGAGCCTATCGCCGGCATTACGACTATCGACTCCATGTTGGAGGGCTTCGAGGGCGCCCCGGCGGCGACCAAGGCCGCGGCGGCCCCCGATAGCCGCTCCATTGCGTGCGAGCCGGTGTCGCTGGCCGGGCGCCAAATCACTTCGGTTCGTCTGACATCGGCGGTGGGCGCTTCTCCGTTCGCCGACAGCCACACGATCAACATGTACCCTGTGGCGCCGCTTGTCTATTGCAGCGGCATGACGGCGACGGGGCGCGGCATTCTCAAGAAGCTCCTCTCGCCCCATGGGATCGAGCCCCTCGACGGGCCGGGCGCGAAGAAGGACCCCGTTCCCGCGGAGCTTGTCCCCGGCGCGGCGGTCGCGGTGCGGCTCATGTCCGGCGATTTCGAAGCCGCCGGCATCGGGACAGTCACCTATCGCGACGGCGACCGCATCCTCGCCTTCGGCCACCCAATGATGGAGATGGGCAAGGTCGCCATGCCGCTGGGCACTGCCTGGATCTACGACTTCGTCCCCAGCTATCAGCGCTCCAACAAGCTTGGCGCCGCGATGACAACCGTCGGCACGCTGGAAAGCGACAACCCCTGGTCTATCGGCGGCGAGATCGGCAAGACCGCCCCGACGGTGCCCGTCGACATCCACATCACCGATGAGACCCGCGGCATCACCCGCGCTTTCCATGTCGATGTGACCAGCGAGCGCACTCTTGCGGGCGATCTGGCGATGAGCGCCGCTGCTTCGGCGCTGGAGTCAACCTTCAACACCGCCGACGAGGGCACGGCCCTGGTCAAGTTCCGCGTAGAGGGCGAGAATGGTGACCGGATCGTTCGCGAGAACCGCTTCTTCCACTCGGGCCAGGCGGCGCAGACCGCGGTGAGTGAGGTCGGCGACGCCGTGGAACTGCTGACTGACAACCGCTTCACCCCGCAGAAGATCAAGCGCATGACATTTGACGCTTCACTGAATACCAAGCACGACGTTGCTCTCATCGAGAAGGTCTATGCGGAGGAGAACGTTGCCAGAGCGGGGGAGAAGCTGACCCTCCATGTCGTCATCCGCCCCGAGGGCAAGGGCCCGGTGGAGAAGATCGTCAAGCTCGATCTGCCCATCGACTTGCCCAAGGGCAATATGAGAGTCGGGGTATCCGCCGGCTCGGAGTCGATGCTTCTGCGTGCCCGCCTCGGCTGCCTCCTGCCCGATTTTGAATGCCTCAAGGACGTCATCAAGCTGGTCGAAGCCCAGGAGCACAACACCCAGCTCTTCGTCGCCACCGGCCTTCCTACGACCGGGCTTTCCGTCGGCGGCACGCATCTGATGCAACTGCCCGCCGCGATTGAGACCATACTCGAGCAGTCGCCCCGCACCGACCTCACGCGGGGGAAGTCGGAGCTGTCCAAGGTCGTTGACACTGATTGGGTGCTGGTTGGGCACGAAGTTTTCTCTATCGCTACCGCGAACCGCGAAGGCGCGAAGGGCGCCCCCGCCAGCCCGCCCAAGGCCACCAAGGAGGGCGATAAGGAAGAGGCATCGGCGAACACCGCCGGCGACGACGACCTAACGCCCGCAGTTTCGACCGGCGTGCCCAGGGGCCTGTGGTGGGCGGCTTCCGCCTTCATGCCTCGCGCCGGCGCCACACCGGCCGTCGGCGGGGCAAGTCCATCGGCCCGCGCCGCCCGCTTCGGGGCTGACACGGCCGACTCCGATCTTTCCGATGACGCCGATTCCAACGCCACCGACACCCCGGGCGCGCGCGTCGCGCGGTCTCACACTCCCGCCACCGCGGCTGCCTCCGGCAAGAGGACTGACGCCTCCGCCGATGATTCTGACGATGCGAAGGCGGACGACAAGACGAAGGATGACAAGGGCCCGGTCAGCCGCCAACCCCAGACCTGGACCCAGGATTCCAAAGATGACTTCGCCACCGGCGAGGCCACGGGAGTCGCCGTCATAAGCGACGGCACCCTCGCCCTGACGCCGCAGTGGGAACACGTGGCTCACGCCGAGCAGCTCTATGTCTGGTCGGTGGCCGCAAGCCCCGCCGGCGACATCTACGTCGGCACGGGTGGCCCAGGCAAAGTTTATAAATATGTGGACGGCAAGCTCGCGCTGTTGTACGACACCGGCGAGTTTGGCGTGCACTCCCTCGTCGTCGACGCTGACGGCAGCATCGTCGCCGGCACCGCCCCTGACGGGAAGGTCTTCCGCATCACCCCCGCCGGTGAGGGCAAGCTGCTGTGCAAGACCCCCGCCTCCTATGTCTGGGCGTTGTGCCCCGACGGCAAAGGCGGTCTCTACGCCGGCACCGGCCCCAAAGGCCGCATCTACTCGATCTCCGCCGCAGGGGCCTGCAAGCCGCTCGCCGCGACCAATCAGACTCATGTCACCTCACTGACGATGTGCGGCGGCGTCCTGTACGCCGGGACCTCGGAGAAGGGCGTCGTCTACCGGGTAACAGCCGACCGCCGGCTCGAGGCCGTGTTCGACGCCGGAGAGGGCAACATCACCTCTCTCGCCACCGATGGCAAGGACAAGGTCTACGCGGCCGTCGCTCCCAAGGGCGCGATCTACGAGATCCGCAGTGACGGCTCCTCGGAGAAGGTCTACGATGACGACAAGCAGGCCATCATGTCTCTAGCCTGGGAGAAGGGCGTCCTGTATGGCGGCACAGGCGATGACGGGCGCATCGTCACCTTTCTTGGCAATGACCGCACCGCCACCTTACACGATGATAAGGAAGCCGCATTCATCACCTGCTTGTGCCCCGACGGCAAAGGCAGCATCTTCGCCGGCACCGTAAACCCGGGTGTTCTGCTGTGCGCCCACAACGATAAACCAGCGGACGGCGTCCTCAAATCGTCGGTGCTGGACGCCAAGCGCGTGTCCAAATGGGGCATCGCCGACTGGCGCGCGAACGTGCCGGACGGGACTTCAGTGAAGGTCTCAACCCGCTCCGGGAACAGCAACGATCCCGACGACGGAAGCTGGACCGTCTGGTCGCGCGACTACTCCCGCCCCGGCGAGGACCGCGTGGACAGCGCCCCGGGACGCTTCCTGCAGTATCGTCTCCAGTTGCACAAGTCCGCCGGCCCGGCGATCCCGACCGTCGACCGAGTGATGGTTTCGTACCTGCCCGAGAATCAGAAGCCCACGGTTTCCCTCACGGCTCCCGATCAGATGCAGGCGGTTCGCAAGGAACTCGAACTCAAGTGGAAGGCAAGTGATCCGGACGGCGACAGTCTGCTGGCCACGGTGTATATGCAGAAACCCGGGGACACCTCCTGGCAGCCGCTGAAGGCCAACCTGACCACCGACAGCTACAAGTGGGATACCTCGAAGCTGCCGGACGGCGTGTATCGCATCAAGGTGTCGGTCACCGACGCCCCGAGCAATGCCGTCGGGGCTCTCACGGACGAGACGCCGGAGCGCCTGGTGGTCGTCGATAACACGCCGCCGGATTTGCGCATCGACGACGCGCCGACACAGCTCGAGGCCGACAAGCCGCTGACGATCTCAGGCCGCGCGATGGACTCGTTGACCCGGATCGCCGGGGTGCAATGGCGCTTCGACGGCCAGGATACGTGGTACAGCGCACAGCCTGTCGACGGCCTGTTCGACAGCCGCTACGAGACCTTCACATTCACCACACCGCCGATCGGCAAGGATGTCAAGGCAATCGTCGTGCGGGCCCGCAACGCCGCCGGCGGCGCCACCGACCAGACCATTCCGGCCCCGAAGAAAGATGACACGAGGCCCAGGCTCAAGCCGGCGAGCTGACGCATCGAACGACGGCCTGCTCGACGAGGTCCTCACCGTGGATCGCGCCCTCACGAGGGTCTACGGATGTCGCGAGCAGGCCGCCGCGATCCAGCACGCTGACAGGTCCGACGTCGCCCGCCACGGCACGGTCCTCGACGGTCTCGTGCGCACGATCCTGTCGCAGAACACCACGGACGCGAACTCGCACCGGGCTTTCGAGAGCCTGGTGCTTCGTTTTCCACGATGGGAAGACGTGGCGGTCGCGCCGGTGGCCGACCTCGAGGACGCAATCCGCAGCGGCGGCCTCGCCCGCCTGAAAGCCGCCCGCATCCAGGCCATATTGAGCCAAATCCGGCAGGAACGCGGCGATTTCTCGCTCGACTTTCTCGCTGATATGCCCGATGAAGCTGCCTGGCATTACCTCGCCCGGTTCAAAGGCGTCGGCCCCAAGACCGCCGCCTGCGTCCTCCTGTTCGACCTCGGCCGCCACGTATTCCCCGTCGATACGCACATCCTGCGGGTCGCGAAGCGCATTGGCTGGCTGGAGCCGGGCTGCAATGCCGAGCGCGCGCACGAGGTCCTCGGCAAACTCATCCCCGGGAAACTTCACTACCGGATGCACGTGAACCTGATCGCTCACGGCAGGGACACCTGCCGCCCGGCTCGGCCCCGGTGCGCGGCGTGCCCCATCGCCGGGGTCTGCCGGCGGATAGGTGTGGAGGCCGTGCAAACGTGATTGCACCTCGTTAGGCGATGATTCGTCTATTATGAGAAGGTTGCGGTCGCGCACACTTGAGCGGCGTTTGATGCTGTGGGAGGTGACAGGAATGCGTTCTCTCATCATGGTAACTGCGATCCTGGCACTGTTGCTGGCGACGGTGGCTGCTTTCGGTGACCCGCCGAAAACGGTCACATTGCTCGCCGGACTGGAGAGCGGGGACCTGTGGGCGGAGTTTAAGGGAGCGGGCGACAGTGCGGTGGCAGGGGTGGTCAGCAGGATCGGCACCGACCCGCTTATCGTTCAGATTGACGGCGGCACGCAGTTTCTGGCGCAGGCCGGGGGGCGGCAGGGGCAGAACACGCTCGGGACGTTGAGCATCGACCTGACCAACGTGGCTATCGCGCAGGTGACCATCCCGACCGCCTGCACGAACCTGGGCTTGCCGCCTGCGACAGTGACGGACGTGATGACCCCGGTGGTCTGCCCGGATAGCCGCCTCGCGCGCCTGGCATGTTTGCCCGCGATCTCCACGACTCCGAGGCCGGCGGCGCAACTGGCGGTCTGGGCGCTGACGGACAATCCCAGGCCGAGGGCCGTCAGTGGATACCTGCAGGAAATGTCGGCCGCCGGCGCCTCGGAAGTCCTGATCCGGCAAGCCTCGGACCTGATCGTTGCCGCGGGCCTGAATCCACGTCGCTTCCGGCTGTTCCGGTAGCCGCGCGGAGCGTCGCGCTTTATGCACCGGCGGGTGGCTGCCCAGACGGCGCGGGGTCCCCACCCGCCTTCGGCGGGCACCCCGCACCTTGGCTCTAGCGCCCACCTCCTCCGAGCATGTGGCGGCGCGATTTATCGCGCCAAGCTCGCGCCGAAGAGCGCTCTGCCTATCATGTTCCCTCAAGTCGTCTGCGGCGAGCGTTACGCCCACGCGTCGCGGCCTGACTCGCGCGGTGAACCGCGCTGCCACATGGCTAGGGTGGCGCTACCGCCTCGCGCCTCTCTACTTGACCGCCCCCGCTGTAAGCCCCTTGATGATATGCTTCTGGAAGACGAAGTAGAGAATTAGCAGCGGGATGATCGAGGTGCAGACGCCTGCCATCACGACCTGCCACTCGGTCGCGTGCTCCCCCTGGAAGCTCAACAGGCCGAGAGGCAGGGTCCGCAGCGCGGGGGTCTTGATGAAGACCATCGCGAACGGCAGCTCATTCCAGATCCACGCCGCCTGGAAGATCGCCACCGTCGCCACCGCCGGGCGCGCCACGGGGAGGAACACGCTCCAGAGCGTGCGCAGGTGCCCGGCTCCGTCGATGGACGCGGCGTCGGCCAGCTCCTTCGGGATGCTGACGAAGTACGCCCGCAGCAGAAGCACCGTGAGGGGCAGGCCGAACGCGATGTACGGGCCGATGATCGACAGCCACTCACGAAGCGCCCAGTCTCTCGGCCAGAGCGCCTCATTGACCTGGTACAGCGGGATCAGCACCGCGTGAACCGGGATGAGAAGCCCCCCCAGCAGGAACAGGAACATCGCCGCGCTGCCCCGGAACTTCAGCCGGGCGAACGAATACGCCGCCGGAGCCGAAAGCGCGATGATGACGACTACCGACACCAGCGTGATGACGGCGCTGTTCAGCAGATACTGCCCGATCCGCCCATGCCAGGCATCCACGTAGTTGTGCCACACAATCCGACTCGGCAGCGACCACGGCTTGAACTGTAGCTCATCCGCCGGCTTCACCGACGCCACCAGTCCCCACACGACGGGGAGGACGAACAGGACGGCAAGCAGGATAAGAGGGAGGTCCGCCGTGATTCTCCCGGTTTCCCTCCATCGAGCGTGGCTGTATGGCAGGCGCTGCTTGCCGTGCGCCGTTTCCCCCTCTCCATTTATGGAGAGGGGGGTAGGGGGGTGAGGTCCCGTCACAGTTCCCCCACCTCCTCGCCTCGCGTCACCCTCACATACACCACCGTCGCGATCAGCGTCAGCACTAGCATGACCACCGCAATCGCCGCCGCGTAGCCCATGCGCCCCTCGGTGAAAGCGGTCCGGTACATGTATGTCGCCAGGACCTCGGAGGCATGGTTCGGCCCGCCGCCGGTCATCACCTGGACGAGGTCGAAGATCTTGATCGAGCCGACGGCGATGAGCAGCGCATCGACGAGTACGACGCGCCTCATCAGCGGCACGGTGACGTGCCGGAAGACCTGCGAGCCGGTGCATCCGTCGAGCCGCGCGGCCTCGTAGAATTCCTCCGGGATTGCCTGCAAGCCGGCCAACAAGATCATCATGTGATAGCCGACGAAGCGCCAGTTGCTGACCGCGATGATCGACCAGATCGCCAGCCCCGGCGGATCGCCCAGCCAGCCGTGCGCGAACTGCGGTAGGTGCGCCATTCTTAGCAGCGTATTCAGCGCGCCGAAGTTCGGCTCGAAGATAAGCTGCCAGATGAGGCCCACGGCGACAATCGGCATGATGAAGGGCGCAAAGAACGCGGTGCGGATCGCCCGGTGCCGGCGCAACGCCGACCCGGCGGCCACCGCAAGCAGGAACGCCAGCGGAAGCTGCACGATCAGCGACAGCACGATGAACAGCACGTTGTTCTTCAACGCGATGCCGAAGAAGGGGTCATGCGCGAGGGCGGTGTAGTTCGCGAGGCCGAGATAGCGCTTCTGCGGCCCGGCCGCATCCCACGAATACGCCGACAGCACGCAGGTATGCAGGATCGGGTAGATGACATAGAACCCGAAGACCAGCAATGCCGGTGCAGCCATGAAGTAGGCGGTGCGAGAGGATCTCACATGCAGTATATCCGTGCGGGAAACGCGCCCCTCCGGCCTCACGTCTCTCATTTTCTGGCGAAGCGCCAGACTTGCGCCTCGTCGGGCGCCAGGTTCAGCGACCACCCGGCCGCAAGCTGCTTGCCGCTGACCGAGGCCGTCCTGTCGGTCAGGACTTCGACAAGCCGGTACGTGGTCCCTTCATCCAGCCCGCTCAGCTTCGCCAGCGCCGCGCCATACGGCGAGCTTGCCGGGCGGTAGGCTGCGAAGAAGCCCTCCTGCCGGTCGGGCGCGATGAACTCCCACCCGTTCCAGGTCTGGTCGCTCGTGGATTGCGGGAACAGCGGGTAGTAGTCCCCGTCGATGAACTCCCGCAGCCGCTTATATTGCGCGATCGTCTGGGCGGTGGCCTTCTTCTGCGTGTCGCTCAGCTTGCGGAAGTCGAGTCCAAAGCCCAGCGGCCCGGCGAAAAGCGCCGCGATCTCGCCCTGCGAGCGCCACTGGCACAGGTTGGTGTTCAGCAGCCCGCCCGGCAGGAAGAAGTTGGCGCCGGTCTCGTGGAAGCGCATCAGTGGCTGGTTGTAGGTGTCATCGCTCTTCCAGAAGGTGTGCCCCCGCCGGATCGTCTCCAGATCGATGCGCCGCCCCCCGCTGGAGCACTGCTCGATGAGCAGATTCGGATGCCGCCGCATGAGTTCATCCCACACCCGGTATAGGCCGTTGATGTGCATGATCTGCCGCAGGCCTTTTTGCTCCGGGCCCTCTGCGTTCGTCCACGCCCCCAGCGGATCGGTGTTGAAGTCGTACCGGATCCAGTCCACGCCGATCTTGGAGACGAGGTCATCGACCATTCTCAGCACGAGTTCCTGCGCCTCGGGCTTGCCCAGGTCCAGCAGGTCGCCCAGCACCAGGTCCGGGTGTTCCTTCGCCCAGCGGGTGCCGGCGGCGACACGCTCCGGCTCGAACCACAGGCCGAACTTCATCCCCCTGGAATGCACATGGTCGGCGACGGCCTTCAGCCCATTCGGGAACTTGGCCCGGCTCACGGTCCAGTTGCCCACCCCCGCCGGGAAGTCGCCGTCGAACCAGCCCGAATCCAGGCAGAAGTACTCGATGCCGAGCGGAGCCGCGGCGTCCGCCAACTCGCACAGCAGGGCCGCGTCGACCCGGTTGTCGAATGTGAACCACGAGTTGAACGAGACCGGCGGCGGGCAGGGCTTGCCGCCAAGCAACGCCTGATAGCTGCCCCGCAGGAGCCGCCGGAGGCAGTTCGCCCCCACCGCATCCGAGCCGCGGAACGGGATCAACAGGGCGGTCGGCAGGGCGAGGCTCTGCTCGGGGGCGAGCCGGAAATGCACCGGCTGCATCCCGGCTTGCAGCGCCGCCTCGCTCTTCGCTTTGTCGAACCGCGCGGTGGCACTCCACTGCCCCGACCAGCCAAGCCCCGCCGCGAGGCCCCAGCCGCTCGGCCCGTCGCGGAGCATGAAGAAGGGCAGGTCGCCGTTGCTGGAGCGCCCGCCATTCACGCCCAGGGTCTTCTCGCCCAACGGCGCACGGGACAGTTCGAAGCCCAGACGCTCGGGGGCGTTCCTGAAATCGCCGGTCAGCCCGCCGGAGCACGAGATCAGCGCTCCTCTGCCCTCGCTCGACGGTGCATGGACATCCACGGAGAGCAGGTCGGTGATGAGCGGGCCGGGGGCCTGCCCGTGATGCGCCAGATGCCAACCAATCTCGAGGCCTGCAAGCCGGTCGTACAGGACGGCATGCAGTGTTGCCTCGAAGCCGCTTTGCGGGTCGCGCCAGGTCTGCTCGTAGCGCGTGCCGCCGCGAACCGGACGCGGGGCCGCTTCGGTGCGCTGCCACCCGGCGAAGACTTGCCAACAGGGCTTGCCATCGCACTGGAAGGTCGTGAACGGAGCGCTGAAGTAGGGGGGCGCAAAACCCGCCGACAGCGCATCGCCGACATATTCCGGTTTGCCGTCGTCAGTTACCAACTGGGCGTCGGCCCAGTCGGACTGGTCGTAGGAGATGCCGTCACCGGCGTCGGTGACGATGAGTTCCAGTTGCCGCACGCCACGGAGATCGACCTCCACCGCGCGAGGCTCCTCGCCGCCGCGACAGATAGGGGTGCGCACCCGCTCGACGCCGTCGGTCTTGACGATGAACACCGCCGAGCCTCTAATGCCGCCGGTGTCCGCGTTGTTGTCAATGCCCACGGCGGCGCGGAAGGCCTTGTACGGGCGCACGAGTTCGACCACGATACGCCCGTTGGCGTGCGCGCCGATGCCTTTCTTGAAGCTTTGAGTACCGATGCGAATAGGGGTGAGGGTGTGGCAGCAAAGGTCCGGGGTCGCCTTCGCCCAGTCCTGCACGGCGGAGACGATGCGGAAGTCGGCCCGGCGCGACGTGACCGGCGCGGGGCTGCTCTGGAAGCCCAGCACGCGAAGCCCGCGCCGGAGAGCGTTCAGCGCTTCATCGTCTTGCGCCCGAACTGCCGAGGCGGCCAGGCAAGCCAACAGCGCCGCGCAAGCCGACGCTATGACAGGACGCGCCAAGCCATTGCGCCTCGCCTGCGTTCGCTGGGCGGCGCGCCGTAGTCGTTCGCCGTTCCGTTCATCGTTCATCATTCAGCGCTCATCGCTCGCCGTCACTACGGATTCGCCGGCCAGCGGCGCAGTACGACCTGATCCATCGCCATGCGCGGCGACATTTTCGCGACGAAGACGGCCATCTCGGCTACATCCTCCGGCCCCATCAGGTCGTCCGGCGACCAGTCGGGCCGGTCGTTGAGCGTCATGTCGGTCGCGACGCCGCCGGGACAGATCGCCGATACGCGGACGTTGTAATCGCGCATCTCCAGAGACAGTGTCTTCGACAGCCCGACGACGGCGTGCTTCGAGGCGCAGTAGGCGCTTTGGTTGACAATGGCCTTCGTCCCGGCATTGCTGGCGATGTTGATGATCGTGCCCGACTTGCGTTCCATCATCTGCGGCAGCACGGCCTTGATGCACAGCAATGTGCCTCGGAAGTTGACGGCCATCAGGCGGTCGAAGTCCTCCACGTCGGTCTCCGCGAGGGGCGCGAGCTTCAGGATGCCAGCGTTGTTGACGAGGATATCGACCTGTCCGAAGCGCTCGTTTGCGGAGGCGAAGAGGGCGGCGACATCGGCTTCGCTCGAAACATCGGCGACGACAGGCAGCACTTCGACCCCAGCGGCGCGGCAAAGCTCGGCGGTTTCTTCGAGACTGGCCGCCGTGCGTGAAGCTGCGACGATGCTGCAGCCCTCATTAGCGAAAGCGACGCAAAGCGCGCGGCCAATCCCGCGCCCTGCGCCGGTGATGAGGGCGGTGTGGCCATGTATCTTACCAACGGGTGCGCCTCCCATTTGCTCGCTCCTAGCATTCGCTTGTGACATCATGGCTAGACCCCCACAACGCACTCCAGTCCGGCCAGTTGAAGCCTTTGGCGTGGCCGTTTACAACATCACGGCAGTGGCGGAGGAGTCGACCGTACGTGTCACCGTACTCAGAGGCGGTTGCCACGTGTACTCCCAGACGAAGGTTGTTGGCTCGGGTGAATGGTAACTGACCTTGATAGTACAAACAGGATGCCGATGTGGTAATGTCATCGGGCATGCAATGCGCCACGAAGGCTGCGTGATAGTCGTCTTTCATGCGAGCGACAAACGCGCGCCAGTCGGGTGCGGTGGCCGGGCAAGCGCGCTCGATGGCATCGTGAACGGTCGCGATCCGCAAGCCGAACTGGCTCTGGAAGGAGGCCAAGCACTCGGCGGAAAGCGACGCCAGGTCCGGCGCAACCTCCGCGATCATGTGACCTGGGAAGCCGGGAGCCTCGACCCCACATGCCCACTCACGGTACAGCGCATCCGGCGTCCTACCTGCCGAGATGGCGTTAGCAACGACGTGCGGGTCTGAAAGACACAGACGTGATACGCCAGCCAGGTCGACGAAGGTCACCTCGGTACCCGCAGCACACCGCAGAGGGCGGTACTGCTCCGCGTCCCACTGCCAGTTGAACACAGGGCCGTCGCGCCATGTGACGCAATGCGACCGCTCAAGGCCACGGTCATGGTCATAGATGTAGAAGCGTGGCCGCCCACCGCCTGCCGCGCGATCCCGGTGTGGGTGGTCGCGCCCATACGGCTCGTTCGTGCCTACCCCGAGGTACACGAGTTCCAGTCCGTCGCGATCGTCGTGTGGGACTTTCCACACCACATGGACCTTCTCTCGGTCGTCTACCGGCTGCTCCTCAGGCACCCCATCCGACGGGCGTGGACTTGGATTCAGCGAGAAGAACTCGGTGTTGATCCGTCTGGCGGCCGCGTCAACCGACACAGTGAGCTCGACCGTGTGGAAGACATGCGGCAGTGGCGCAGCGGACGCGGACACCGATGGAGCTGCGATCTCAGAAGCAAGCCAGTGCAGTTGCCAGACGTGGAGCTGCTTGGGCGACTTGAGCGCGCTCGGGGACGGATACTGCGTCTTTACACCAGCATAGCCCTCTCGATGCAGCGCCCCGAGCACTCCACTGTGCAGAGCATCGCTGATCTGGCCCGCGCCCTCCAGTAGGAAGTAGAACCTCCTCAGCCCACTGATCTCACACGACAAGAGGTCCCGCAGCTGCTCGCGCTCCGAGTGAAGGCGATCCCATGTCTCCTGATAGTCATCCGCGTGGTTCGTCATGGCCATTTGCCCCCTTCTGCTGCCGGCGCGACCTGTCAGTCGTCTAGCGGCGTCCTGTGCTGCACCTGGCTCGTGTGGTCGTTGTGCCTTACATCCCCATGCCTCACTTAGCGCATCGCCAGCTCTCTCTCCGACGTTACAACCCCTTCTTCACCTCAGCCTGCCGCGCCCTCACCGCCTCCATCACCTGCTCCGGCGTCTGCTGACCCGCCAGCAGCCCCTGCACCCCGTTCATGTAAGCATCCGCCACCGAACCCTCCATCATCGTGTCCATCCACGGGCAGATCGTCTTCGCATTCGCTACCATCTCAGCGTACTTCTGCAGCGCAGCGTTCGAGTTCTCCTTTGTGACCGCGCCCTTCACCTGCACCAGTTCGTGGCACTTGGCGACGAACTGCTTCGCCACGTCGACAGTGTCCATGTAGGCGAGGAACTTGGCGGCCTCGTCGGGGTGCTGCGTCTTCGCGGAGATCACATATCCGTCCGGTGAGCCGGCGAGGGCATCCTGCTCGCCCTTGCCGCCTGCGACCGTCGGGAAGTTGAAGAAGTCCCAGTTGTCCCAGAATTCCTTAGGGGCCTCACTGCCCTGCCCGAGCCGCGCGAAGTCCCAGGTGCCGGTGTAGAACATCGCGGTCTTGCCGCTGTAGAACAGTACGCGGGCGTTGTTGCGGGCGACGCTGTTGGGGCTTGGATTGAAATAGCCCTTGTCGGCGAAGGCCTTGAACATGTCCAGGGCCTTCACCCAGGCGGGATCGGCATAGTCGCCGGGGCCGGTAGGGTCGAACTGCGCCTCGGTGGCGGCCTTGCCGATCAGTCGCTGGGCCAGCACGTTGGGGTAGTGATGCGCGGGCCAGCGCTCCGCATTGCCGAGGGCGATGGGCGTGACCCCGGCGGCCTTGAGCTTCTCGCAGGCGGCGGTCAACTCGTCCCAGGTCTTGGGGATCGCGATGCTGTACTTATTGAAGATCGCCTTATTGTAGAAGAAGAAGGTGCACTGCAGCAGGTACGGGACCCCGTAGACCTTGTCGCCCACCGCATACGGGGCCAAAGACGCCGCCGGAATGCGGTTGCGCCAGGCGGCGCTGTCGGCGTCGAGGTACTTGGTGATGTCCAGCACGTTCCCGCCGCGAATGAAGCTCTTGAGCATCTTCTCGCCGCTCCAGACAAAGTAGATGTCGGGCGGCTGCTGGGAGCCAAGGGCAACGCGGATACTGGTCTTGTACTGATCCGGCTCGTAAGTGCTGACCTCGATCTTCACGCCCGGGTTGGCGGCCTCAAAGCTCTTGACGATTTCGGCCAGCGCGGACTGGCGCGGCTCGGTGTTCCAGATCGACCAAAGGGTCAGCTTCTTCTCCCCGGCAGCGGGAGGAGTCGCGCCCTGATCTGCAGGCTGGCGGTGTCCGCAGCCGAGGAGGGGGAGGACAAGAAAGAGAGCGAGAAAGCAGCAGCGCGCGCGCATGTGGGTCTCCCGTATGCAGAGGCGGTAGTGGCGAGGGGATTCGTCGTGGCCCCCCGGCATCCCTCCAAGCGACCGAGACGCCTAAAGCCCGCGAACACCAACCAGGGCCTACTGGAATGCGTCACCAAGTGCGAAGTCGAGGGCCTTACTCACCTGCGTCCGCAGGTCCGGGTCTGTAAGCCGTCCGTAGCGCTTGCCCAGCCGTGTCAGGTCAAGTGATCTCATCTGGTGGATGAGAACCAGCGATCCCTCCGGCTGCCCGGCCGCTCCCGCCGGGATGAACGCCTCCGCCGGATAGAGCTTCCTGCCGGGCTTCAATGTCGTCAGCGGAGCCACGATTACCATGATGGATCTGCGGTTGAACGGTTCACTGGAGAGTATCAGGACTGGCCTTTCTCCTCGCTGCTCGTGGCCACGTGTCGGGTCGAGGTCTGCCTGGTAGATTTCCCACTGTTCAATGGCCATCGTCAATCCTCCTGGCGGCTTCCGCATCGAGAGCGGCGAAGTCTCGTGCGATCTCCTCGCAGTCAGCCCGAAACAGCGGATCGGATACGGCTTGGGCCCATTCGGCGGCCATGCGTTCACGCTCCAAGGCATGGAGGTATCGCGCGAGCGCTTGCTCAATGATCGCGCGTTGAGAGGCGGCTTGCCCCGCCGCAATGGCCGTGTGCATCTGCTCTATCAGGGCAGGCTGCAATTGGACAGTGACTTTTGACACATGTGTTGCCATCTCGTTCACCTGCCTATGCTGGCAAAACAACCAGTATAGAGAGTAGATTCCTTTACCATAAAGGATTATGGCATATCACCATGACAGAGTCAACTCTCGACCCCAAAACCCTCGCCCTTGCCGCCCCGCCGGCCGAAGCGGTGCTTGACCCGACTGTCTACGAGCGCATCATGCTCGCCGCGAGCTTCCTGGAACCTGATCGTGTTCCGATCTGGGATTTCATCGATTCCTGGCCGATCTACCAGCGGTTCGCGCCCGGGGAGACCGATCCCACTATGGCGACGGCAAAGGTCTTCAACAGCCTGGAGATCGACCTGTGCCGCAGCATCTATTTGCCCCGACCGCCGGACTCCGACGGCGAGGCGGGGGCGAACGAGTCGACCGGCTGGAAGACCTCCGGGAAGACCGTGTGGGTGACGCACTACCCGCTGAAGTCGCTGGAGGACATTCGCAGCTACGACCCCGGGCTGCCCACCGAGGAGCAGGTGTGGAATGAGGTCGCCTGGTACCTCGGGGTGCGCGAGGCCTTCGCGCCGACGACGCTGTACGTCCCCGGGGGCGGCATGGGCTTCCACGGCACGTATGGATTGATGGGCCTGCAGGTGTTCTCGATGGCCCTGTATGACGCCCACGACGAGGTGGAACGGATCATCAATCGCATGAATGAGGGCGCGGTTCTGCGCGCCAGGGCATACTCGGAAGCGCAGTTGTGCCCGTTCTACTTTATTGGAGACGACATCGCCTATAAGGACCGCACGATGTTCTCGCATGCTGTCATGGATGAGCTGTTCTTCCCGCAACTTGCGCGCGTCTGCGAGCCGCTGAATAACGCGGACATCAAGGTCATCTTCCACACCGACGGGTACGTCATGGGGATCATGGACAAGCTGATCGAAGCCGGGGTCTCGGGGATCAACCCCATCGAGCCGCTGGCGGGCAACGACATCGCTGAGATGAAGCGGCGATGGGGGAGAAACTGCATCATGGTCGGCGGCGTGGACTGCTCACAGCTTCTGCCACTGGGGAGCGTCGAAGACGTTCGCGAGGGCACGAAAGCCGTCATCCGGGCCGCGGGACATGGCGGCGGGCTGTTCATCGGATCGTCATCGGAGATCGTGCCGGTGACGCCGGAGGAGAACATCCTGGCGTTCTACGAGACCTGCCACGAGTTTGGGCGGTATCCGCTGAAAGGGTAGGGCGAGGCTGTCCTATTCGCGCAGGCGTGCGATCCGGGGATACTCCTCGAGGCTGCGCTTCACGGACGGTGGGCAGTCATCGGGTACTTGACTTGCCTGCGTTCGGGCGAGTTCGAGGAAATGATCGACGGCCGGGTGGCAATCGCTGTCCTTTGACCAACGGCCGTAGTCAGTGGCCTCGTCGACGGCTCTCCTCTCGCCGAGGCACCGGACCCATGTCCCGATGTTACGCTTTGGGATGAACACAGCAATGTGTTCTTTCGGCCCTCGCTTACTGTCTAGCTTTCCGTCAAAGTTGGCCGCGACAGCATTCACTTCACGAATGTCAGCATCGACCATGGTAAGCAACCCGGTCTTGGCTTTGCCCGATCTCTTGCGTTGGGCCTTGACCAGTCGCTGGAACTCGCTAAGAACGAAGCCATCAGCCGCCCCTCTGCCCTTGGGGGCCACATGGAGATCGAGGTTGTGGTTATTGAAGCCCATTTTACGCAGCAGACTGACGCAGAAACTCTGGTGCTGAGGGTCCTCGCATAGGACAATGAGAATCACGTTACGAGGCATCGGTCCACCCCCTTGCTACGTACTCGGACGCACGGATCGGATCATCGGATTCGACCCGGAACGGCTCGATGCGCGTGGGGCCGACGGCACTACGGATCAACTGGCGAGCGTCCATCCCGGCGTAATGATCGATGAACTCCGGGTGATGCGATGCGACGAGAAGCTGGGAGCTGCCGTTCTCTACGGCCTCTTCGACTTCGAGTATCCAAGGCTGAAGCTCAGCGAGCGCGACGTAGTTCTCGGGCTCATCGATGCACAGGGTCACGCCTCCGATGTCGCCCGTGCCTGCTTCCCGGAAGTACACGGCGATTACATACAATGCGATCAGAGCCCTCTGTCCGTCCGACAACTCATCGAACGAGAACCACACAAGCTTTCCATTCTCTCCGCGAAACTCGGCCCGCAGCCATCTAAGGTCCGGGATGTCTTTGCCACGCAGACTCAAGCCCGCGAACTCCGGGCCCAGCACTTGCCTCAGAAGGTCGAGCAGTTGTCCCTGCAGTTGCGGGAACTCCTGTACCAGATGTCGGTACCATGAGGTGAAATTGCTGAGCGTCTGGTCAGGGAACTGGTTCTCCCCCTCACTTCTGGCGGGCATGTCCATCGGGTTGAGCTGGATGTATAGCACTTGAGAGAGCCACTCCCTGAACCAAGCGAGTCGCCTGTTGTCAGGTCGCAGCGGCACAAACGCGACGCCGGAGCGTGTCCGATCCATGAGTACGCGAGGTCCTTCACTGTGGTCATCCCGGTACAGCGTACCCTCGCCAAGGTGCATCAGGAAGAGCGGCTGCCAGGCGTCCTCGGGGGTTTCACGGAAATCCAAGCGCTCGTCCGAAACATGGCAGTTCATCCGCTCGTCGTAGTGTTCGATGCTAAGGGCGTATCGGTAAGCCCCTCCATTGCCTTCCACCTCTAGTTCGAACGACTGGACATCGCGCGTATCCCATTGCGTGAGGGTATGTGCTGCAAACATATCGTCGTCATCGACCGGAACCCCCTCCGCCACAGCGCCTCTTAGCAACTGCAGTACCTCAAACACGGTCGACTTGCCACTGCCGTTTAAGCCCATGAGAAGCTGATTCTTGCCAGGCTTGTACTCGAAGTTCGACAGACACTTGTAGTTGTCTGCATAGATGCGGGTTATCACTGTGCCCACCTCGTTTGCGCGCTGATCGGGCGACCCTAGATAAAGTATATCATAGAATCCGGCTTGTCGTGCGACCTGTGGGCTCCGTCCGCTGATTGTAGGTAGGACTGCCGCAAGCGTAGCGGCAGGGAACGGCGAGGGGAACAGGATTGATAGGATTTGGAGGATTACGGCATGGCGGATAGTCCCGTAGCGCATAGCCCCGGCGGCCTGTCGTTTGACCGTTGAATACGGCCCGACTACCGCCGATTACCTACCATTACTACGCCGCTTTGACAACCGGCAAATGAAGCGCCCGGAATCTTGTCAGAGGCTGACCGTATCACAAGATGAAGGACGAACGGCATTGAACCACGGAGACACGGAGGGCACGGAGAACGACTGGGAAACGGCCGGCCCCACGATAGGCGTTAAGGGACGTTGCCGTTCTCTGTGGTAGTCTGGGAAGTCGGGCGCTCCTGAGAGATGAATGTTGTTCTC
>CAYWBK010000006.1:0-37132 GCA_964455745.1 uncultured Armatimonadia bacterium | reverse complement strand
AGCCCTGAATCATCCGCCGAACATGAAGCAGGCCGGACTTTTGCAATTGGCTCCAGTATCCAGTATCCAGTATCCAGTATCCGGAGTATCCCATGACTTCACGCGAGATCATCCGCAAGTGCGTTCATTTCGACGGACCGCCGCGCATCGGGCTGCGGTTTGCGGCAGCGCCGGAAAAGTCCGACATTCTTGGCACCGGGCCGGGGCCTGCGCCCGGCTGGCAGCCGAAGGTCGAAAATGAAGACGAATGGGGGTTCGTCTGGCACACCGAGGTCGAGGACGGGCGCGTCAAGGCGGCAATGGGGCAGGTCAAGACGCACCCCCTCGCCGACTGGGCCGCCTGGGCGGACTTCGTGCCGCCGGACGGCTCGGCCCCCGAGCGCTTTGCGGGCGCGAAGGCTTTCCGCGACGCCACGCCGGACAAGTACGTTACCGGCAGCATCGGCATCAGCGGCTTCAACCGCATGATGTTCATCCGCGGACTCGAGAACCTGATGATCGACATGGTGGCCGACCGCGACCGGTTCGAGGCCCTTGCCGATGTCGTGTTCCGGTTCGAGACCGACCTGATCCACGGGATGGGCAAGTGCGGGCTGGACGGCATCTGGTTCGGCGATGACTGGGGGACGCAGCGGGGTTTGATGATCCGCCCGGCGCTTTGGCGCGAGTTGTTCAAGCCACGCTTCGCCGAGCAGTTCGCTGTGGCGCACAGCTACGGCATGGACGTGATCTTCCACTCCTGCGGCCAGGTGTACGACATCATCGGCGACCTGATCGAGATCGGCGCAGACATGCTGAACCTCAATCAGCCCGACCTTTGGGGGGCGGGAACACTCGCGCGGGACTTCGGCGGGAAAGTCTGCTTCCATTGCCCGGTCGATGCCCAGCGGACGCTCGTCACCGGGCCTATCGAGGCCATCCGCGCGAAGGCGAAGGAACTGGTGGACGACCTCGGCTGCTACAACGGCGGCTTCGTTGCCTGCGCGGACGAGGCCTGGGAGCACGGCTCAGTGCCCGCCGAGCACGTCGCGGCGATGAGTGCGGCGTTCGAGGAGTTGGCCGGGCTGAGGTGATTTCGACGAGATCGGAGGAGGCGGTAGCATACGCGCTAACTCCGGCCGCCGCGGAGGGGCCGGACTACGAGCGCAGCGAAGTATCCGGCCCCAGCCGTGTCCGTGGCGGTGGACGGCAGGGCCGGATACTTCAACCGTCGATGGGACTGACGTTTTCGTAGTCCGGCCCCTCCCCTGAACGGCGTCTCAGCCGCGTAGGGCGATGACCGCAAGGAGGCGAACCGTATGAAACGTGTGGTTAGTGTGAGCCTCGGCTCGGCGACGCGCAATAAGGTCGTCGAAGTCGACATCCTCGGCGAGCACTTCATCATCGAGCGCACCAACGGCGAGGGCGTCGCAGGCGCGGTCGCGAAGATCAAGGAACTCGATGGCACGGTGGATGTCATCGGCCTCGGCGGATGCGATCTGTACCTGATCGCCGGGGGGCGCAAGTACATCATGCGCGATGCGCTGAAGCTCGCGCAGGCGGCGGAGAAGACGCCTATCGTCGATGGCAGCGGGCTGAAGAACACGCTGGAGCGCGAGACGATCAACTACCTGGTCGAGAAGGAGCTTCTGCACCCGCAGCAGGCTCTTCGGGGGGTCAGCAAGCTGCGCGTGCTCGTGGTGAGCGCCGTCGACCGGTTCGGCGTGGCGGAGGCGGTCGCGAAGCTGGGCTGCCGCACGATCTTCGGCGACATGATCTTCGCGCTGGGCATCCCGATCCCCGTCCGGTCGATGGGCGGCATCCGCCTTCTCGCCCGCCTGCTCCTCCCGATCGTCAGCAAGCAGCCCTACGAGAAGCTGTATCCCATCGGCGAGAGCCAGAACGAGATCACCCCGAAGTGGGGCAAATACTACGCCTGGGCGGACGTCATTGCCGGCGATTTCCACCTCATCCGCAAGTACATGCCCGCTGTCCCCGCCGACCCCGAAGCCCCGCTTCCGCTGGCGGGCAAGAGCATTGTCACGAACACGACCACGGCGGAAAACGTGGAGGAGCTTCGAGCACGCGGATTGGCGCGGCTGGTCACTTCGACGCCGGAGTTCGACGGGCGGTCCTTCGGCACGAACGTGATGGAGGGCGTGTTGGTGGCGTTATCGGGCAAGCGGCCGGAAGAGTTGACGCCGCAGGACTACATGGACTTGCTGAAGCGGATCAACTGGACGCCGAGGATTGTGGATCTGTAGCGGCTTCGGCGAGGGCCTTGTCGAGGAGATCGGCGACGCGGAGTTCGAGGGCCATCTCGCACATATAGGCCATGTCGAGGCGTTCCGCTTGCACGGCAATGACCTCAAGCACATCTCGCCACTGGCGCTCTGATACCTCTCCGCCATCGCGGAACCATCTCAGCTTCGAGACGACAACGTCTTCTGCCGACACGACCTTGAGGTACTCACCCGCGATGTCCTGTGAGACGCTTCTGGACATCTGGGCGCTGGACAACGGATCGCCCGCCCGGGCAAAGATGTCGACCTTGAACATGGACTCAAGGTGGATGACATTGAAGGATGCGCGGCGCTGGATGGCCTCTTTGACTGCATTGGAGTCGATGTAGAAGTCGGACTCCAAAGCCGAAACCAGCAAGCCGACGTGCTCTGGCCGCAAATCTGCGATCAGGTCGAAGTCTCTTGTGTAGCGTGGGATACCATGCACCGAACTGGCGAGTGACCCAACGATTGCGTATGCGATGCCGAGTCGATCCAGAACCTGCGTGACTGCAACAAGAACCGCAACCTGACCATCCCCCATCAGTATCCCTCCTTGGCCGGGTCCCACCCATAAACGCGGCGAACGATGTCGCGATCGAGGACGAGAGCGGCAAGCCGTCGCTGGAGTTCTCCCGGCGAAGCGCTTGGGTATCTGGCGCGCAGGCCGGCCAGGGCGAACTCCCGCCCTGTCTGGATCATCGCCGCTACTTGCGCTATCTTCTGCCCGGGCGTTTGCGTTCGTGTAAGCCGAATAACCGCCGCTTCCGCCTCCGTAGTCGTATCGCGCGATAGCACTCCCATGGCGCATCCTTCCTCTCGTCGACAACCATTGTGCCCGCTATCAGTATACCACGAGTTCACTGCCTCTCGTTCAGATACTTCCACAGCGCCAGCGCGACCTCCTTGTTCATGCCCTGCACCCGGGACAACTCCTCGAGCGACGCCTTCGCCATCTCCTGCACCGATCCGAAGGCCTTCAGGAGTTCCTTCTTCCGCCGGTCGCCGATGCCGGGCGCGTCGTCGAGGATCGAGCGCGTCATCGCCTTGTCACGCACGCTGCGGTGATGTGTGATCGCGAAGCGGTGCGCCTCGTCGCGGAGCCGCTGCAGCAGGAACCGCGCGTGCATGTGCTGCTCCATGTCGAGCGGCTCCGAGCGGCCCGGCACGAAGACTTCCTCCTCGCGCTTGGCGAGGCTCGCGAGCGCGATCTGTAGCCCGGCCTCGGCCAACGCCTCCTCCGCCACCCCAAGTTGCCCCTTGCCGCCGTCCACGATGATGAGGTCCGGCAGCGGGAGGAACTTCTCGCTCCCCGCGAGGGCCGCGCCGAGGCGTCGCGTGAGCATCTCCTTCATCATCGCGTAGTCGTCGGGCTTGCCCTCGGTCGCCCGCATGCGGAAGCGCCGGTAGAAGCGCTTGTCCGCGTGGCCGTCGGAGAAGACCACCATCGAGCCGGTCGATTCCTTGCCCTGCGTGGTTGAGATATCGAAGCACTCGATCCGCCGGGGCCGCTCCGCAAGACTAAGCGCGTCGGCGAGGTCGCGCAGGGCCGTCATGCTCACGCGCTGGCGCTCCGCCGCGGTTTGGACGACCCGCTCAAGCGCGAGTTTCGCGTTGCGCTCCGCCAGTTCGACCAACCGGCGCCTCTCGCCGCGTTGTGGCCGGACGACCTCGACCTTCGCGCCGCGCACCTCTTGCAGGAGTTCCGCCCAGGTGCCCATGTCCTCGATCTCATGCGAGACGAGGATCTCGCGCGGGATCGTCGCGTGCTCGGAGCTGTAATGCGTGGTAAGGAAGGCTTCCAAGACGCTCGCGGCGGGACGGCCAAGAGTGTGCGCGAAGGCGAACTGCTTCTGCTCGATGAGCTTGCCGGCGCGCACGACGAGAAGCTGCACCAGCGCCCGGTCGCCCTCGACGACCGCCGCGAGGACATCCTGCTCGCGCGCCTGATTGGTGACCATGACCTGATCTTCGGTGGCCCTCTCGATCGCCTTCAGCCGGTCGCGCAGCTTCGCGGCCCGCTCGAACTCAAGGGCCTCGGCGGCGGCCTGCATCTCCTCGCGCAGCCGCTTGATGACCGCTTCGGACTTGCCCTCCAGGAAAAGCAGCGCCTGCTCGACCTGGGCGGCGTACTCCGCAGCCGGGATGGCGCCCGTGCAGGGAGCGGTGCAGCGGTTGATGTACAGCATCAGGCAGGGCTTGCCGTTCGGGCTGCCGTCGAGTTGGCGGTTGCATACTCGCAGCTTGAAGACCTGGCTCACCAGGTGCAGGGTGTCCCACATTGACGAGGCCTGTGGATACGGCCCGAAGACGTGGCCTTTCAGCGAGTGGATCTCCTTGCGCTTGGGGTCGTGCAGCCCGCGAACGGTCTCGCCGCGCGTGCCGGGCACGGTGACGCGCGCGCCCTTGCGCAGGTCGCGCAGCACGATCAGCCGCGGGTACATCTCATCGGTCATCTTCAGATACGGGTAGCTCTTGTCGTCCGCGAGGCGGATGTTGTACCGGGGCTCGTGTTCCTTGATGAGGTTGGCTTCGAGGATGAAGGACTCAAGCTCGGAGCGCGTGACGATGTAGTCGAAGTCCACGGTCTTCGAGATCATCACATCGTGCCACGGCCCGGCGACGTTGGAGGGACTGAAGTGCTGGGTGAGACGATCCTTGAGGACGCGCGCCTTGCCGACGTAGACGATCGCGCCCTTCGCGTCCTTCATCAGGTAAGCGCCGGGCTCGCGGGGAACGGTCTTGAGTTTGTCGGCGATGGTGGTGGGCATGAGATGGAACGATGATCCCGAAAAAGGTCGTATATGCTTGGTCCCGCCGCTCTCCTAACACCAAGTGGAAGCGCGATTCATCGCGCTGGCCGGGCGGGTGAACAAGGCTGCCGGGCGCGATAAATCGCGCGTCCACTTGGTTCCAATTTGGTGCCCATCTGGGCCTTGCTTAGGGATTCATGCTGTCAAAGAGCATCAGCAAACGAGCCACCTCTCACTCCTCCTCAAACGCCATCTTCGCCAGCGGGAACGGCTCCAGCGCGCGGTCGATGACGCCGTGGACGTAGGCGAGGAGCACCCCGTAGTTCGTGATCGGCACGCCCAGCATGTCTACTTTGTGAATGCGCGAGATCATCTCCGTGCGGTTAATCATGCATGCGCCGCAGTGGACGACCAGATCGTAGCTCGCGAGGTCCTCGGGGTAATCGTTGCCCGACACCCAGTTGAACTCCAACTCGCCGCCGGCGAACTGCCGCAGCCAGCGCGGAATTTGCACGTTGCCGATGTCGTCCGGCACGCGGTGGTGGGTGCAGGCCTCGGCGATCAGCACACGGCTGCCGGGCTTCAGCTTCTCGATGGCCTTCGCGCCCCGCGCCATCGTCTCCAGGTCGCCTTTGAAACGCGCGAAGAGGATCGAGAAAGTGGTGAACCAGATGTCGCGCGGGGTGTCGGCGGAGGCCTTCAGGATGGCCTGCGAATCCGTCACCACCAGCTTCGGCTTGCGCCCCAGGTTCGCGAGGCAGTCCTTCAATTCGCGTTCCTTGACGACGACGGCGCTCGCGTCGTGGTCGATCACATCGCGGATCGCCATCACCTGCGGCAGGATTAGGCGACCCTTCGGCGCGGCTTTGTCAACCGGCACGACGCAAACGACGAAGTCGTGCGGGTTGATGAGATCGCCGAGAATCGTCGGCTCCGCGAAGGTCTTCGGGGCGGTGGCGATCATCACCTGCTTGAGATTGTCGATGCCCTTGCGCGTCGCGGCGCTGACGGCGGCGAACGGCAATTCGTGCTTGCGCGCGAAGCTTTCCACGGCGGCGACGTCATCGCTCACGTCGATCTTGTTCGCGATCACGATGGTCGTCGAGCCGTGCTGCTTGAACTTGGCGACGAGGTCCTCGTCGAACTGGTCCGGCCCGCCGTCGGAGGCGTCCACGATCAGCAGCGCGAGATCGGTCGCGTCGAGAATGCGCAGCGCCTTCTGAATGCGCTTCTCGCCAAGCTCGCCGACGTCGTCGATCCCCGCCGTATCGACGATAACCACCGGCCCGATGGGCAGTATCTCCATCGCCTTGCGAACCGGGTCGGTCGTGGTGCCCGCGACGGCGCTGACGATAGCGGCTTCCTGGTTGGTCAGGGCATTGATGATGCTCGACTTGCCTGCATTGCGCCGTCCGAAGATCGCGATGTGCAGGCGATTGCCGGAGGGGGTGTCGTTCATGCTTGTCATGGATGCACTCCGTGTGGAACAGGGCCGGGGCTGTGCGCCGCGGGGTTATCTCTGGATTCGATTTGCGCACAGTGCGCACGCGATCTCGGAATGGGAGGGCGATTTCGACCACAAAGACCCGAAGACACGAAAACGGCGGTGCGGGCCTCGACAAGCACGGGTTGGCCGTTTAGTGCTTTAGTGTCTTCGTGGTCAATCCCCCTTCTGTTCTTAGCTACACCAGGTTAGGCACCCTGCACCGATGCGCCCGGGCCAGCCTTCCAGTCCCTCATCCGCCTCTCCCCCGCAATCCCCGGCGTGGTCATCTCAACCGGCGCGAAGATCGCGTCGAGTTCGGCTGCGGTGAACAGGCCACGCGCCAGCAATATCTGGCGGACGGGCGTCCCCATGTGCAGCGACTCCCGCGCGATCTCGCCGGCGATCTCGTAGCCGACATACGGCACGACGGCGGTCGCCAGCGCTGTGCTCAGCTCCAGAAGCTGCGCACAGCGCGCCTCGTCCACGCGAATGTCGGCGAGGCACAGGTCTACCGTCGTGTGCGCGCCGTGATGCAGGAGTTCGAGCGCCTCGAACAGGTTGTGCGCGATCAGCGGGATGAAGGCATTCAGTTCGAGCTGCCCGGCTTGCGCGGCGAGGGTGATCGCGAGATCGTTCGCCATCACCTGGTAGGCGCACTGGGTGAGGGCCTCGGTGATGACCGGGTTCACTTTGCCCGGCATGATCGACGAACCCGCCTGCCGCTCGGGCAGCTTCAACTCGCCGATGCCGCCGCGCGGGCCGGAGGACAGGAAGCGCAGGTCGGCGGCGAGCTTGGCGAAGTTCACCGCCGCCGCCTTCAGAAGCCCGCTGACCTCGACGAACACATCGCAGTTCTGTGTGACGTCGATCATGTTCTCAGCGCGCGCCATGCCGAAGCCGGTGATGTCGCGCAGCGTCTCGACGACCATGAACACGTAGCGCCGCTGCGCATTCAGGCCGGTGCCGACCGCTGTGCCGCCGAGGTTTACCTGCCGCAGCCGCTCCTCGACCTTGTACAGCCGCCACCAGTCGCGCTGGATCGCCTGCGCCCACGCCGCGAACGCCTGGCCGACGGTGACCGGCAGCGCGTCCTGGGTCTCCGTGCGGCCGAGCTTCAGGATGTGCGCGAACTCGGCCTCGCGGGCCTGCAGCGCCGCCTGCAGCTTCGTCATCGCCTCGACCAGGGGCAGCAGCAGCCGGATCGCCGCCACGCGGACCGCCGTCGGGAATACATCGTTCGTCGACTGCGACATGTTCACATGGTCGTTCGGGTGAACAATCGAGTAGTCGCCCTTCACGCCGCCGAGAAGCTCGATGGCGCGGTTCGCGATCACCTCGTTCGCGTTCATGTTGCTGGAGGTTCCGGCCCCGCCCTGTAAGGCATCGACCGGGAACTGATCGTGCAGCTTGCCGGAATCGCCGCCCGGCGACCCGATGATCTCATCGCACGCGGCCACGATGGCCTCGCCGATCCGCGCCTCCAGCAGCCCGCACTTCACGTTCGTCAGCGCGCAGGCTTTCTTCACCTCGGCCAGGGCGCGGATGAGCTGCGGATGAATCGGCCCACGGCCCAGGGGAAAGTTCTCGATCGCGCGGAGAGTATGGATGCCCCAGTAGGCCTCGGCAGGGACCTGGCGTTCGCCGAGGAGATCGTGTTCGAGGCGGGTGGTCATCGGGCGATCTCACCTCCCGGCACGGCCCTACCCCGCGTCCCCCTCCCTGGTAGGGAGGGGGTCACTGTGTATGCCGGGCTGTGACCGGGGTCGTCGCCGACGGTGCGCCCTTCGGAAAGGATCAGGTCGGTCACGCGGGCGAAGGCTTCGCGCATGTCGCGTCCCAGGCTGGCTTTGTTCGGGTAGATCTCGTACCTGGCGCGGTACTCGAACGGCGTCACGTTCGGCATGATGACATTCGCGCCGGCGCGCAGGGCCCGGCGGCGGCCATTCTCAGACAGCGTTTCGAGGGCCGTCGTCGCCGGCAACAGGATGTGGGGGATCAACAAGCGCAGACAGGCGACCGCGTTGAGGGTCAGGTTAGGGGAGCCGGATTCCGCCCTCCCCAGCGGCGTCGCCGGGTGCGGGATGAAGGGGCCGACGCCGGCCATGTGAACGCCGAGGTCGCGAATCAGCAGCAGGTCGCCCGCGAGCATCTCCAGCGTCTGCCCCGGCAGGCCGATCATGCAGCCCGACCCCGTCTGGAAGCCCAACTCCATCAGCCACCGCAGGCAGCGCTGGCGACTGTCATATTCGGAATCGGGGTGGAGTCGCCGGTAGAGCCCACGGTCGGCGGTCTCGTGCTTGAGAAGATACCGGTCCGCGCCCGCGTCATGCCAAAGCGCGTACTCCTCGCGCGGCCGCTCGCCGATGGACAGCGTAACCGCAAGGTCCGTCTCCGCCTTGATGCGCCGGACCATGTCGGCGACGATCTCGGCGGTGAACCAGGAATCCTCGCCTGACTGCAACACGACGGTTCGGTAGCCCGCTTCACGCGCCTCCACCGCCACCGACACGATCTCGTCCGGCGACATCCGATACCGGGTTAGGGTATCGGTCTCGTGGCGCAGCCCGCAGTAGAAGCACCCGCGCTCGCAGTAGTTCGAGAACTCGATGATCCCGCGAACGTGAACATCCGTGCCGACGGCCGCGCGTCGCGCCTCGTCGGCGCGAGCGTGAAGCTCCTCCGCCTTAGCGCCGGTCGCAGCGAGGTAGACCGCGAAGCCGAGCCGGTCGAGGTCCGTGCCCGTTATTCTCGCGCATGTATCGCTCATGCCGTCGCCGTTCTCCCAACTCCTAACTCCTGGCTCCTAACTCCCGCCGCTAGAAATACAGGTCGCGCTGACCGGCCTTGATCGCAGCAATCCGCTCGCGCAGCGTCTTCGCCAGCCCCGAACCGTTCATCGCCGCGATGTTGTCCTCGATGAGCTTCTCGCCAACCTTGCGCGTCTCCTCGGAGGCATAGTCGAGCAGATACTCCTCGAAAGTCAGAAGCGCGTTCGGCAGGCAGTAATTGTGAATCTCACCGGGCTTCGCGTAGGCCATGAACTCCTGTCCCGTGCGCTCGGAACGATAGCACGCGGTGCAGAAGCTGGGGATGTAGCCGAGCTTGGCGACATCGAGGATGACCTCGTCCGCGCTGCGGCAGTCGCACACCGTGAACTGCGGCGCATCGCCGTCTTGCTCCAGGCGCTGCTTGTACCCGCCGGGAGCCACCGAGCTGGCCGCGCTGATCTGAGAGATGCCCAGCTCCAGACACTCGTGGCGCATCTGCGGGCTTTCGCGCGTGCTGAGAATCATGCCGGTATACGGAACCGCCATGCGGATGACCGCCACCAGCTTGCGGAAGTCGTCGTCGGTCAGCGGATACGGCGGCTGGCAGGAGACCGGTGCGCCCTCTGCCGGTTCCAGTCGCGGCACCGAGATCGTGTGCGGGCCTACGCCATAGGTGTGGTCAAGGTATTCGGCGTGCTGCAGGACCGCCAGTGTCTCGAACTTATAATCATACAGGCCATACAGGGGCCCAAGGCCCATGTCGTCGATCCCCGACGGGAAGCAGCGATCCCACACCGTGACCCGCCAGTCGTAATCGGCTTTTCTGCCGGACGGGTGCATCCGCTTGTAGGTCTCCCGGTGGTAGGTCTCCTGGAATACCTGGAAGGTGCCGATGCCCGAGGGCTTCAGCTCGCAGAATTCCTCGTAGCTCAGCGGCGCGGCATTGACATTTACGCGCCGGATCTCGCCGTTGCCCGAGCGCACCGAGTAGATCGTCTGCACGTCCTCGACCATTCTCTGCACGGAGTTCTTGGGGTGCTCTCCGTACAGGATGATAACGCGTTTGTGCCCCATGTCCTCGACGATCTTGATCTCTTCGCGGAGCTGCTCCGTGGTCAGAGTGATCCGGTCCATCGTCTTGTTGTCGCGTCTGAAGCCGCAGTAGACACAATTGTTCGCGCACTCGTTGCTGATGTAAATCGGGGCGAAGAGGACGATCCGGTCGCCGTAGATGGTTCGCTTGACATGCTTGGCCGCGTCGAACATGACCTCCAAGTCCTGCGGGGCCTCCACCTGAAGCAAGCGGGCGGACTCCTCAAGCGTCAGGCCCTTGCACTCGCGGGCCTTGTCGGCGATGTCGCGAATCTCGGCAGAAGAAGGCTTTACGGCGTGTTGGAGAATGTCTTGAAGTCTCGGCTCGTCAATTGGGGATGGCATGAGCACCGGCTCCCTCGCTAAGCGCGGCCGGAGGATGTGTCCAGGCGACCGGGCTGATGTGTATTACGTCATTATACTGATTATATACTTTCGCAACGCCGCGTCAAGCATTTTGTGAAAGATTGCACGATTGAATCGTAGAGAGAGCAAAACGGCGCGGGCCCGAGGAACCCGCGCCGTTCGGGTGCTTCGGGGTTTACTGTTTGATCGCGCCGGCCTGGAGAGCCGCAATCGCGACAACATTCACGATCTCATCGACCGACGCGCCGCGCGACAGGTCCATGCCCGGCCTTGCCAGGCCCTGCACCAGCGGGCCGTAGGCGTCGCCGCCGGTGAGGCGCTGGACGAGTTTGTAGGCGATATTGCCGGCGTCGAGATCGGGGAAGACAAGCACGTTCGCGCGGCCTTTGAGCTTCCCTCCCGGGTCCTTCGACTCCGCGACTTCGGGTATGATCGCCGTATCGGCCTGGATTTCGCCGTCGATGAGGAACTCGGGCGCCTTCTCTTGCGCGATCTTCGTCGCCTGCACGACCTTGTCCACATCCGGGTGGACGGCGCTCCCCTTAGTAGAGAACGACAACATGGCCACGCGCGGTTCCACCTGTAGATACAGTTGGCACATTCTCGCGGTGGTGATGGCGATGTCGGCAAGCTGTTCGGCGGTCGGGTTCGGCACGACGCCGCCGTCTGCGAACAGGAAGCCGCCGTTGTGGCCCATGTGCCGCTGCGGCGTGGTCATGATAAACGACGACGAAACGGTCGACATGCCCGGCGCGGTCTTGACGATCTGCAGGAGCGGCTTGAGAACCTTCGCGGTCGAGTTTAGCGCCCCGGCGACTGAGCCGTCGACCTTGCCGGTCTTGACCAAACACGCCGCGCAGAACAGCGGATCGGTGACCTGCTGCCACGCGTCGTCCTCGCTGACCCCCTTGTCCTTACGCAGCTCGTAGTACAGCTTCGCGCCCTCGCTGCGGATGCCGTCGTCCATCGGGTCGACGACCTCGATGTCTGCGGCGTCGATCTCCAGGGCCCGGCAGCGCTCCCGCACATACTCGGCCGATCCGATGAGAACCACCTGCGCCAGCTTGGCGGCCCTGGCGCGGACAGCCGCGCGAAGGGTGCGGTCGTCCGTGGTTTCGGGCAGAGCGATCCGCTTGTTCAGGGCGACCGCCCGTTCGCGAATTGAGTTGATGATGTTCTCCATGAGCCTTCCCTTGTTGCCCCGAGGTGGGGTGAATGATGGACAGCATGACGACGGCGCTACTGCCGATTCATAAAACTGAGCATCCCGCCGGCGACGACGATCTGCGTCTGGCGGTCAGTCAGGTTCGCGTGTGCCTCGAACTGCGTGCCGCGGGTCACGTTGCGCACGGTTAGCGGTTGACCGGCGGCCAAAGCCTCGCGTGCGTTCTCTACGCGCAGCTCGTCGCCCTGCTGCAGGGCCTCGTAGTCCGCGGCGGCGATCTCCAGCGGCACGATGCCGAAGTTGACGAGGTTCGCCCGGTGGATGCGGGCAAATGACCGCGCCAGCACGGCCTGCACCCCCAGGTACATTGGGCACAGGGCGGCGTGCTCGCGGCTGCTGCCCTGGCCGTAGTTCTCGCCCGCGACGATGACTCCGCCACCGGCTTCCAGAGCGCGCTTCGCGAAATCCGGGTCCACGCCCTCGAAAGCATGCTGGGCGAGCGCCGGTACATTGCTGCGCAGGGGCAAGTACTTCGATCCCGCCGGTGAGATGTGATCGGTGGTGATGTTGTCCTCGACCTTGAGAAGCACCGGGCAGCGAAGTTCCTCCGGCAGCGGGTCGCGGCGCGGCACGGGCTTGATGTTCGGGCCCATGACGATTTCGACCTGCTCGCCCTCGGACGCCGGCGCAACGATCATCCGGTCGTCGACGGTGAAGCCCTCGGGCAGGTCGATCTGCGGGACCGCCCCCAGCTCGCGCGGATCGGCGAGTTGGCCTGCGATCGCGGCGGCGACGCAGGTCTCCGGGCTGGCGAGGTACACGCCCGCGCTCTTCGTGCCGGTGCGACCCTCGAAGTTGCGGTTGAACGAGCGCACCGATACGCCGTCGGTGATCGGCGACTGGCCCATGCCGATGCACGGGCCGCAGGTGGACTCCAATATGCGCGCGCCGGCGGCGACCATGTCGGCGAGAGCGCCGCTACGCGAGAGCATCTCCAGCACCTGGCGCGATCCCGGAGAGACGGTGAGGCTCACGCCGGGATGAACGATCCGCCCGCGCAGCATCGCCGCAACGGTCAGCATGTCCCGCAGCGAGGAGTTGGTGCAACTGCCGATGCAGACCTGGTTGACTTTCTTCCCCGCGATTTCGGCGACCGGCACGACCCTATCCGGCATGTGCGGCATCGCGACCAGCGGCTCCAGCGCCGACAAGTCGATCTCGATGACTTCATCATACTCAGCGTCGGTGTCGGCGACGATCTCCGTCCAGCAGTCCTCGCGCCCCTCAGCGCGCAGGAACGCCTGCGTGACTTCGTCGCTGGGGAACACGGAAGTGGTCGCCCCCAGCTCTGCGCCCATGTTGGTGATCGTCGCGCGCTCCGGGACGCTGAGAGTCTCGACGCCCGGCCCGGAGTACTCCATGACCTTACCCACGCCACCCTTGACCGTCAGCCGGCGCAGGACTTCGAGGATGACGTCTTTCGCCGACACGGGAGCCTTCAGCGCGCCGGTCAGGCGGATGTTGACGACCTTCGGCACGTTGAGATAGAACGGTCCGCCGGCCATCGCCACCGCTACGTCCAGCCCGCCCGCGCCAATAGCGATCATGCCCAGCCCGCCACCTGTCGGCGTGTGGCTGTCCGACCCGAGCAGCGTCTTGCCGGGCACGCCGAAGCGCTCCAGGTGCACCTGGTGGCAGATTCCGTTGCCGGGCCGCGAGAAATACACCCCGTGCTTGGCGGCAACCGTCTGCAGGTACAGGTGGTCGTCGGCATTCTCGAAGCCGGTCTGCAGCGTGTTGTGATCGACATAGCTGACCGAAAGCTCAGTCCTCACCCGCGGGACGCCCATCGCCTCGAATTGCAGGTAAGCCATCGTTCCGGTGGCGTCCTGGGTCAGAGTCTGGTCGATGCGGATAGCGATCTCGCCACCGGCGAGGCTGCCCTCAACCAGATGCGCGGCAAGGATCTTCTCGGTAATCGTGCCCTTCACTGCTGTCCTCCGTCTTTGGTCTGCTACAAAACTGGAGTGGGCGCCTGCTGTTGTCGCTAACCTTTCCTCTCACTTGGCCGTCCCGGTGGACGAACGACAAAACGGCGACCCGCGACAAGATTGTCGCGGCCACTAAGCCGTCCTTGCTGTGGGCGTCCGCCGTTGTCGTTAGCCTCTCCCCTCCCATACCCGCCTGCGGCAGGTCCACGGGAGGGGTGCCCGCGAAGCGGGCGGGGTAGGGCCCCCTACTCGTACAACAAATACGCCTCCCGCCGCTGCAGGTATGCCTCGACGCCCGGCTGCCACGCCGCGACGATGTCCTCGGTCGCTTCCAGGTTGCCGATCGCCTCGACGGCGGCGCGGCTGCCGAGAAGATGGTGCATCGCGGTGTGGTCGAACTCGTCGCCCCCAAGGATCTTGAGCTGCCGCGCGATTTCAATCGCCGCATCGACCGGACGGAGCGCTGCGCGGTCTTCCAGCATGATGTAGCAGCCGCCGCAGTCCTCACCGGCGAACTTGCTCGATGTCGGCGTGAACCGAACCGGCACAAAGCGCAGCGCCGCAATCCCGGCGGCGTTGAGCGCCTCGGCCAGCGCAAGATCATCAATCCAAGGTGCGCCGAAGACCTCGAAGGGGGTGTCCGTTCCGCGTCCGACGCTGAGCTTGCAGGCCTCGAGGGTTCCGATGGCGGGGTACAAGATGGCCTCGCGCAGATTACGCATGTTCGGCGAGGGGTTGAGCCAGGGAAGGCCGGTGTCGTCAAACCACATATCCCGCGTCCAGCCCCAGCACCCCAGCACGTCGAGGTCCGCGCCGATATTGTACTCCGCATTCGACCAAAGTGCCAGTTCTCCGACCGTCAATCCGTGCCGCAAAGGAACCTCGTGCCAGGACGACAGCAACCGGAAAGGCTCGTCCAAAACAGGGCCATCGACCACGTCGCCCCGGACAGGATTCGGCCGGTCGAGGACGAGGAATGGGATGCCTGATTGTGCGGCGGCGCTCATGCACAACGCCATCGTCGTGGTGTAAGTGTAGAACCGGACGCCGATGTCCGCGAGGTCGAAGACCAGCAAGTCGGTGCCCGCCAGCATCTCGGGCGCGGGGGTCTCGCGCTCGCCGTACAGACTGTGGATCGACAGCCCGGTGCCCTCGTGAGTCGCGGACTCGACCCGCTCATCGACCTGTCCGGCGAAGCCATGTTCCGGCGAGAAGAGCGCCGCGAGGTCGAGGCCCGCGTCCAGGAACAGGTCCAGGATGTGGCGGCGCTGCCCGTCAATCGCGGTGTGGTTCGTGACCAGGCCGAGGCGTCGGCCACGCAGCGGGCCGAAGTCCTCGGCGACCAGAATATCCAGGCCCGTCAGCACGCGGGGCATCAGGCGCCCTCCCGGGAGATCATGGCGGCGGCGATGTTCGAGACCTCGTACCGCAGGCGCTGGATCGACACCTCGCGGCCGAAGTGCACGCGGTTCGTAAGCAGGATAACGAAGCCCTGCAGGTCCAGGTCGATCCAGATCGAGATGCCGGTGTAGCCGGTGTGCCCGCAGGACCGCGGCCCGAACAGATCGCCCCGCAACGAGGGCGAGTAGTCGGTGTCGATGTCCCAGCCGAGGCCGTAGTAGTCGCGGGGTCCCTCGGCCAAGGCCTCCGGGGCGCGAGGCGTCGAGGATTGCCGCGAGGTCATCAGGTCGACCGCCGCCGGAGACATCACGCGGGTTCCGTCCAGCTCGCCTTTGTTCAGGATCATCCGGCAATATCGAGACAGGTCGCCCGCCGTGCTGAAGAGTCCGGCGTTGCCGCCGACGCCATCGAGGAACCGGGCGTTCTCGTCGTGAACTACACCGAGAAGGGTGCTCTCGGGGAGCTGTTCGGTCGCCGCACAGCGGCGGTACGTGTTCTTCGGCGGATTGAAGCCGGTGTCGGGCATACCCATAGGCTGCCAGATGTGCTCGCGGCAGTAGCCGTCCAGGCGCTCGCCGGACACGCGGCGGATGATGTCGGCAAGGGTAATAAACCCCAGACAACTGTAGACGAACCTCTCCCCCGGTCTCGTGTCGCGCGACAGGCTGCCGATGTCGGCGATGACGGCATCGCGGCGCTCAACATCATCGGCGATGCCGACGCCGAGCTTCGCAGTGTAGTCCAGCCACGGCGGCAGGCCGGACGTGTGCGTCAGCAGGTGGCGGATCGTCGCCTGCGGCTCGCCGTCGCGATCGACCCAGGGGACGTATCGCGAAATCGGGTCGCGCAACCCGATCACCCCGGCCTCGACAAGCTGCATCACCGCTGTCGCGGTGGCGACGGGCTTCGTGACAGAGGCGAGGTCGAAAACGGTGTCGGGGCGCATCGGCAGCGGCTTCGGCGCAACGGCCCGGTGGCCGACCGCGATGTGGCAGAGCGTCGTGCTGCGGGTCCCGACGAGGACGACCGCGCCCGGGGTCTGCCCCGCTGCAATAGCCCTTTCGCACGCTTGCACGATCGCCTTCTCGCTCACTCGTCCAGCATCTCCTGCAGGGCCTTGATCTCATCGCGAAGCTCGGCGGCCCGCTCGAATTCCATCTCCGCCGCCGCCTTCTTCATCTCGGTGGTGAGGGCCTCGATGACCGCAATGATGTTCTCCTGCGGCATCGCGCTCATCTCCGTCGGCCCCAAAACGCTGCGGACAGCCGCCTCCTGGGTTGCCTGCGTCGCGCGGATAGTGTCGCGCACCGCCTTCTGCACCGACTCCGGCGTGATCCCGTGCGTCTCGTTGTAAGCGATCTGCTTCTTGCGGCGGCGCTCGCATTCGCCGATGGCAGCGTTCATTGCCGAGGTGATCTTGTCCGCGTACATGAAGACCCGACCATCAATATTGCGCGAAGCTCGGCCCATGATCTGGATGAGCGAGGTCTCGGAGCGCAGGAAGCCCTCGCGATCCGCGTCGAGAATCGCCACCAGCGAGACTTCGGGCAGGTCGAGGCCCTCGCGCAAAAGGTTGATGCCCACGAGAACGTCGAAGGCGCCGAGGCGCAAGTCGCGCAGTATCTCCTGCCGATCGAGGGTCTGGACATCGGCGTGCATGTACCGGACGCGGATGCCCAACTCCGACAGGTAATCGGTCAGGTCCTCGGCCATGCGCTTGGTGAGTGTCGTCACCAGCACGCGCTGGTCCTTGTCCGCCCGCACCCTGATCTCCGCGACAAGATCGTCGATCTGCCCGGTCACCGGGCGCACCTCGATCGGCGGGTCGATGAGGCCGGTCGGGCGAACGATCAGCTCCACCGTCTGCGCGGAGTTTCGCAGCTCGTAAGGGCCGGGCGTGGCCGAGGTGTAGATCACTTGGCCGATCCGCTTTTCGAACTCAGGAAAGGTGAAGGGGCGGTTGTCGTATGCCGACGGCAGGCGGAACCCGTGGCTCACCAGCGAATCCTTGCGCGACCGGTCGCCCTCGTGCATCGCGCGCAACTGAGGGATCGTCTGGTGCGACTCGTCGATGACGAGCAGGTAGTCTTCCGGGAAATAGTCCAGCAGCGTGAAAGGCGGCTCCCCGGGCGCGCGGCCGTCGAAGTGCCGCGAATAATTCTCGATCCCGTTGCAGTAGCCGACCTCGCGGATCATCTCCAGATCGTACTTCGTGCGCTGCTCCAGTCTCTGGGCCTCCAGAACGCGATTGGCGTCATAATAGAACTTGAGTCGCTCATCCAACTCACGCTCGATGGCGACGAGAGCCGACTCGACGCGTTCCCGACTGGCGATGTAGTGCGTCGCGGCGAAGATGACCGTGCGCTCCTTCGTCTCCGCGATCTCGCCGGTCAGCGGGTCGAGCACCGCAATGCGCTCGATCTCATCCCCGAACATCTCGATCCGCGTGATGTAGTCCTCGTCCATCGGGTGGATTTCGATGACATCCCCACGGACGCGGAACTCCCCTCGCTCGGGCTCGTAATCATTGCGCGAGAACTGCATTGCGACGAGCTGACGAAGGATCTCCTGCCGGTCGGTCTGCTGCCCCACGACCACGCTCAGGCTGACTTCCCGGTACTGCTCGGGCGAGCCGATACCAAAGATACAGGAGACCGAGGCGACCACCACGACATCGCGGCGTTCCATCAAGGCCTGGGTAGCCGAATGCCGTAGGCGGTCGATCTCCTCGTTGATCTGCGAGTCCTTCTCTATGTAGGTATCGGTCTGGGGAAGGTAGGCCTCGGGCTGATAATAGTCGTAGTAGCTTACGAAGAATTCGACCGCATTGTTGGGGAAGAAATCCTTGAACTCGCCGGTAAGCTGTGCCGCAAGCGTCTTGTTATGGGCGATGACCAGCGTGGGACGCTGGACCTTTTCGATCACGTTCGCGACCGTAAAGGTCTTGCCCGAACCCGTGATGCCAAGCAGAATCTGGTGCTTGCGGCCCTCATTCAGACCGCGCACCAGGTTCTCGATGGCCTCGGGTTGGTCGCCGCGAGGCACGTATTCGGACACGATCTCAAACGGTGGCACGGGTTGACTCCGTACGGCGCGATGACGTGGCTGTGACCCCGGAGGGGGATAACAGTATACCACATGAGTGGGGACTTGCGGGGGGCAGTGACAGGAATGCGACGGAGCGGAGGACGGTCTAGAACATGGTGAAGCCACCGAGCTGCAGCCACATCTTGCCCGTTGCCGTGGAGAATGTCAAACCGAACTCGCGGTCACCCACTTTGCGCGCGAGCGTCGTCTCCAGGTCGTTATAGCTCGCGGCGCCGAACGTGTAGTAAGACTTCGTCAGCCCAATACGCCAGTCGCGTTTCGGGGAATAGTCGAATTGCACCGTCGCGTAGTTCGTGTCGTTTGTGATGTCGCGACTGGCATTCCAGTAAGTGTCCCACTTGCCGCGGTCCGCGCGGAAATCCAGCGTCAGCATCTGCTGGAGGCCGGATTGAGTGGCAATAACCGTGGTTCCCGTGATCGCCTCCGCCGCATAGGACAGGCTGGCGCCGCACGTGCTGCCGAAGACCTGGTCGAGGACGAGTTGCCCGCGAGCGCTATTGGTCCGAGTGTCGGCGGTGGTCCAAACGAACGTGTTGGTGAACGAGGGCGTCAGGGTGGTGCGGTGCGACAGACTCAGCGGCGTGAAGTTCAGTCCGGCGAACATCTGGTTCTGGAAATAGGTGCTCGTCTCGAGCGTCGAGCCACTGGTCGCCAGGGCTCCCCGATGCAGTCCCACGGTGGTGCCGATGCTGTAGGACATGGCCGGGTTGATCCGCCGCGGGTTGGTCAACCAGTCAGCATCGAAACCGTAGGTGGCATCGCCGCCCGTCGGGTCCTGCAGGTTCGCGCGGAAGCTGAACCTGTGGGAGGTCTCAAACCGGTAAATGTTGGCGTCCGCAAAGAGGCTGCGGTGATCGGGCATCCCGAAGTCGAAGGACGCCTGCGAGTTTCCGAAGAGAGGGCGAGTATCGCGCCAATTGACGCCCCAGTCCTTCTGGGGCAGGCCGTCGATCGTGAACGTGCCATCGCATTGTCCGGGGGTCCGATACGCCTCCTCGAGCGCCAATGACCATCCCTCACGCGCGACGACGGACCCGGCGCCGGTGCCCTTCTGCACCTTGATCGCGCCCGAGGTCGAATCGGTCACACTGTAGAAGAAAGGCATGTCAACGGCGATGCCGCCGGAGGAAGAGACCCCGATGATCTGCGAGTTGCTCGAACCGGAATAGCCCGGCATCGCCAGCACCCACAGGGGGGGGAATCCAAAGACCTTCTGCCCCTGGATATAGAGCCCCGCGTGCCGCAGGCAGATCTTCTCCCCGATGAAGAAAGACACCCCGGAGGCGACCATCCAGGTGTCCGTGTCTCCGGCCGCGAGATGGAATGCGTCCGGCGGAGGGGTGAACTCCTGCGTGGATGGCTCGACCGAGTACAGGCTGAAGGTGACTCGCTCGATCCCGCTCTTGCCGAGAAGCCGGACAACGCCTCTCTTGGCGTTGATGTCGAAATACAGGTCCTCCCCCCGCAGTTCCTTGCCATCACGCTTGACGATGACGGACTGCGCCTTGATGGTCAGCGCCTTTGTGTCGACCTGCGCGATGTCGCCGACCTCGATCTTGAGGCGCCCAAGCGTCAACTGCGCCCGGTCGCGGGCCTCGATCAGGCCAAGATCGGGAGCATAGCCAACCCAGCCGCCTTTGATGTCGACGACTTTTGACTCCGGCTCGGTTGACTGCCCCGGCGGAAGAAAGTCGACGGTCGTTTGGTTGCGGCTGTCCGTCACTTGCGCGCTGACCGTTGCGGTGCCGACGGAGTCGCAAAGAACCTCGATGACCGCAAAACCGCCCTGGGTCGGCATGTTGACGCTGGTGCTCCGGTCGGTCCCCGTCGTGCTGAGCAAACCCAAGTCGGTATGTACGACGACCTGGGTGCCGTCGGTGACGAGATTGCCGGCACCGTCCTGTAGCTCAATGCGTACAGTGCTGACGCTGTGACCGTCCGCAGGCACTCGCTGCGGCGTCGCAAACAAACTGATGCGATAGCGGCCTGCGCTAACCCCCTGCGCCGCGACGGGCGGGAGGCATGACAGGCCGAGTGCGACACAGACGCCAAACGCCAGCCGGATTCGGTTCATGGAATCAGCGCTGAAGTACGGAAATGCGTCACTACACAAATGAGCCGCCCACGGGTGCTTTGCGAGGCCCGCGGGCGGCGTGTTGCTGCATGGGATGCGATGTCGAGCCGCTGAGATGGTCCAAGCGCAGGCCGGACCGCTAGAAAGTCAGCGACACTGGCCCAGCGATGTTCGATGGGTTCGAGGTCTGCGGGTTGGTATTCTGGTATTTGGCTACGACGTAGTAGGAGTAGGAGTGAGTTCCCGTAATCATCGCACCGTCCGTGAAACTCGGATGGGTCGGATCGAATCCGGCGCTGGGCACCGGCGAGACGTTCAAGAGACCGGCCGGCAACTGGCTGAAGCCGGAGTTGTCCACCTTGCGGAAGACCTGATAGAAGAGGATGGTCTGCGTGGTTACAGGCGGGCTCCAAGTCAGGTAGATAGCGGCATTGTTGGGCGCAAGGACCAGATTGGTCGGTGGGAGGACACCGGGGGATGTGCCGTGGCCGTGGCCGCCCGATCCGGCAATCACCGCGGCGGCGAGGCCAATGACCGCGGCCCACACAAGCCAGCCTGTACTGTGCTTCGAGCCGCTCGGGGTCGCTTGTATCTGGCTGATCGTCTTTCCGGCCAGGTACTGGCCGGCCTTATAGGCGGCGTCGTCGACCGCTTCACGCATCAGCGGGTGCTCGGAGCCGCCGTACTGTGCTCGCGGCTTGCTCGTGCCGACCACGCCGAACGTCCGATCCACGGTCGGCTCCGCGACCGGCTCGTCCGTCTCGGCGTCGAAGTTCTTCTTCACCGCATACGACTGACCGGACAGGATGATCTCCACCGAGCGCGGGTCCTTGGTCGACCGATACGACTGGATGCTCGCGAGAACGATGAGGTCAACTTGCAGCGCGTGCCCGATGGTGAGGGCGCGAGGCGCGTCGAACTTGGTCTGTTCGGCGTCGACCGCTCGGATCCGTCCCTCAGCAACCGCACGCCGGACCAAAGGAGAAGTCGACGTGAATTCAGTGCACTCGAAGCCGGGCATCTCGCTGATGGCAACGTTCAGTGCATTGGTGGCCCTGGTGGTCAAGTCGGGAACGGGGCTGTTGGCCTCATCCACGACCGGGAACAGCAAGACGGTGCGCGCTCGGTCAGGCTGGGCTGCGGCTCCGACGAGACAAAGGGGCGTCAGCGGCAGGATCATTGCAACAGCCAGCAGCCAACTGATGAGACGGATGTGACGATACGACTTGATGGCGGTCATTGCTTCCCCTCCCCTTGAGGGTTGTTGGTCTTCGGTGAAGAGCGGCGGTACGGTCTATCTTCGTGACGGTGTATCAACGGTTGAGTTGGAATGTGCGGACAACTGAACTTTGCATTCCGGTGTCCGGGGCGTGAGCGGTCATTTGCACGATGTAGCGCCCGGATGGCACCGGGGCGCCGCGGTCATTGAGGCCGTTCCACGCAGCCGTGTTGTTGCCGGCTTGCGCCAGGGCGCCGGCGGCCAAGTGCTTCACCGGAATACCCGATATGTTAAGAACCACCACATCCATGTTAGCCGCCGCGCTGAGCGTGTAGGTGAACTGCACCATCGCGCCGTTCACCTGAGCGACCATTACGTTCGTCACCGCACTGCCGTTCCCCTGCTTGGGCTGGACGACGATGCTGAGCACGCGCTGCCCCGGGGTCGAGCCGGAGTTGTACGTGTAGCCGGTGGTGGTCCGCATGTACCGGCTCTGACCGGTCGCCGGGTCTTGAAGGGTCGCGATGAGATTCGCCGGCAGTTGCGAGAGGTCCGGCCAGGTGACCGTTACGTTCTGGTTGGCAGCGTTCGTGCTGACCGCGAGATACCACGTCTGCACTCCCGCCGCACTTGTGCGGCAGTCCACCACGTATGGCGTGCCCGTGGCGTTCGCGTCCTTATAGAAGTCGGCTGTCAGCATCGTGCCGTAAGTCATCACGGGCGGGCTCAGCACGTCGTGCAGCCCACTGACAGCGGCTGCCTTAACGGCAAACGCACGATTGTTGCGGACGAGGCCAGCCGCGGACACGGCAATGGGCACCTGCCAGTTGTTCGCGCCAACCGGAGTGGTCGTCGTGGTCGACGCTGCAACCTTGGCTGCTTCGGGCGTGAAGACAGCCGGTTGCGGGATGACCAGCGTCAGATCCTCATAGGCGTAGAGCCAATAACCCATGTACGGGTCCATCCGAACGTTGGGGAGTTGTTGCTCCCACGTGTAGCCGTTCGAGGGTGGGTCGTAAGCGAACAGCGTGCCCATGATCAGCCCTCGGCTGATCGCTTGCTGCATCGTCCAGGTGGCTGAGTTGCTCTCCTCGACTTGCATCGAGGAGAACATGACCGACGCCGTGAAGGGGTTGCCAACCTGATTCCAGCCCTTCTGGACTGAGACGACGGCCGGGTTGTCCGTCACCGGAGTCGCGCTACTCGGGAGCTGAATCACCGAGCGATTCTGGTTGAGAAGCCAGAAGCCCTCCCCTGGAACGATGTTGGTGGTTCCGGTGTCAGGGAACCAGTGGTAGGTGCCGAGGCTCGGCAGCCAAACGATGACGTTGCCGTTGGCCCCGGCCCCCAGCAAGCCGAGACTGGCGAAGACCGTTTCCGCGTCGTTGTCGATGAAGGTGTACGGAATCGACACCATCTCGATGCCGCGCGGCGAAACCAGCGGGTTGAGGACCGGGATCGCCGGAATGTTGATGGTGAAGTTGACCACCGTGCCCCTGGGTCCAACGATCTTGATCACCGCCGGGCCCGGGCGAGCCGTCGTCGCGCGAACGGTCCAACTGGTCCCGACGAAGCCATTCACCGGAATGGTACCCATGCTGCGGGCGAGCGGCTGGCCGGCAGGCTCGAATTGCAGCCCCGTGGGCAGCGTGATCTGCGCTGTCGCAGCGACGACCGGGGCTGACCCGAAGTTGTCCACATAGACGCTAATAGGAAAGACGGTATTCCCGCTCTGGTCGGTGAGATGATAGGCCGCAGGGGTCCCGGTGCTGTACGGATCCGGGCCAGGAGTGGCCTTAAGCGAGTACGGCGCATAACACTGAAGCGTGGACGGCGCAGTATAGTCGGCCGCGGCGTCACCCAGCCCGTTATAGGTGACATAGCGCCGCGTCGCGCCGACCGCCAACGGTTTCTGGTTCCACTTCACGCCAATTGATGGGTTGTTGGCGCCGATGATCGAAGTAAATGTATTGGGCGTAAAATTGTACTGCCCCACAACATCCATGTCGTAGTACCAGCCAAACTGGAGCTGGTCGGGGATGCCGCCGGCTTCGTCCGCTCCCGCGGCGTCCAGGATGTCCGGCGGCTTGATCAGCCCCTTGCAGATGACCACCGGGTTGTCAGGGTAGTCGGGCCGGTCCCAAAAAACAGGCATTGCAGATGCAGGGTTCGTGGGATCGGGTATCACGGCCTCGTGCGTCAGCACCGTGTTGTCGCTCAGGGTGATGGGCTCGTTATTCGAGATGCCGGCCAGAGGATAGGGATCGACCACGATGCGCATGCCGACACTGCGCGGTGTGAGTGTGTTGTTGGTGACGAAGTACTCGCACTTGAGCATGTCGCCGATGACCGTGTAACGATGCTCGACGATGATGAATTCCTTCGCCAGCGACGGCGTCGCGTTGTCGATGGGTATGCGCGCCGTTCCGACCGCGCCGCGAGTGGTGGCGACGAACGGGGAGGGCCAGTAGTTCTCCACGAGATTCGCTATCGTGTTGGTCGCCGTCGCGTTCATCAGAGCGTGGATATCGTAGGTATTCGCATCCACGGCGAAAGTCTCGCGGTTAGTGGACCCAAGCGCGTTGTTTGCGTCGATGCTGTACCAGCCTGAGAAGCGGACATTCTCGTCCCCGGTAATGGTCGGGTTTCCGCCCGCCGGCACTGCCGGGCCGGTATTGATCGCGAATCGCCCCGCCGGCCGGTACCAATAATTGCCGGCGGTCGGCGCGTAGAGAACAGGATCCTCCAAAACCAGGCTGATAAGACCGTTTGGCGGAGTCACAACCATGTAGGGCGGGTACTGCGCGAATCCCGGAGCCGCCAGGGCAGATGCGAGAATGACAGCGGCCAGGGCCACTGCGTGTCTCATCAGGAAGGATTGAGAACTGCGAGTAACGGGCACGGGCGGTTCAGCTCCTCTCGCCGTTGGCGATGGTTAGTGACGGCGGCTCGGATTAGTACCCGACCTCGAAGGGACAAATGGCCTGAACAGTCTGGCCGTTGTCGGCCATGGCCGTAATGCGCGCCAGGTATCGTCCCGTAGGGGTTTTGGTCCCACGGTCATTGACCAGGTTCCACATCACGCTCTGGGTCGTCGCAGCTGCGGTGTTGACCGCGGCAAAGCTCTTGATCGGAACGCCGGAGACGTTGTAGACACTCATGGTCACTTGCGCCGGAGCCGAGAGCGTGTAGCAGATCGTCACTCCCGCCCCGTGCACCGCCTGGGTTGTCAGGCCTGTAAGGGCGAGGGTCGCCGCGGGGTTGGTCGATGCGGTGATCGTGAAGTGCCTCACGCCCCCGCCATCGGCGGTCTGGAAACTGTAGCCTGTCGCGGTGCGCATGTACACCTGACGCCCGGTGTCGACATCGCAGAGGGTCAGTCGAACCGAGCCCGGGACGGTGCTGTTCAGGTCAGGCCACTGCAGAGTGGCGTCCGCCTTCGACAGCGAGGACGAGACATTGAAGTTCCACTGGTTGGTGTTGGCGCCTGCGGGCAGAATGCGTCTTGCGTAAGCGCCGGAGTGCGCCCCGAGGTCGGAGCATGCAATGTAGGAGCTCAGCACATCAGACAGTACCGGCGGCTTCGCCACATCCTGACCGGGAGTGTAGCCGCCGGTGGCGGCGGTCGAGACTCCGATCACATTCGTCGGGTCTTGCATCGACCCGGCCGATGCGATGACGTGCAATGACCAGTTGTCCGTGGTCGATGTCGAGGCGCTCTGCGTTGTTCGCGTACTGGCCGTGGTCGCTCCCGACGAGTAAATGACCAGTTGGGTGCTCTTCAGAACGTGGACCCAGTAGCCCTGGAACGGCTCCAAGGTCGCCGAGAGGGGATCAGACGGGAACGTGTAATAGCCGCCACTGGACGTGCCGACGAACTGGAACAGCACGCCCTCGGTGACCCCCGCCGCGATAGCGGATCGGATGTCTTGCGAGACGCCGTTGGTCACGAACTGGACGCTGCCCCAGTCGATCGGCTCGAGATAGGGGTCGCCGATCATGGCCCAGCCCGTGTTGCTGCCGGTGCCGAACGGAACGTTGATCGTGTAGGTAGTGGCCGTGATGGCCTGGCCGCTCTGCGTGACGGGGCTGGCGGCCGTCGTGAGCTTGACGAAATAGCCCAGACCGGCCGGCGGCGACACGACGACCGGACTGGCAGTCTGAGCATCGGGCGGATCGAAGGTGGCGTAAGCGTCAGGGTAGATGCGGTACTTCGACGAACCTGTATCTAGCGGATACCAGCGAATCAGGCCGTTGGAGCTGCCCGAACCGAACGGCACGCCGAGGACCGACGACGGGTCATTCGGGACCAGGTTCGTGTACGGGATCGAGATCATGCTGAGACCGGACGGGATGCTCGGGCGGGTCACTCTGAAGTAGCTGACCGCCTCCGTTGCGGCGTTGCCGGCCTTGTCCTTGACGTCAATCGCGATATGATGGGCGCCTGCGCCCAGGGGTGTTGTGATCTGATAGGTAAACGTGTTGTTGGCATACTGCGGCCCGGCCGTGCCGAAGTTGACCTGGACACCATCAATGGCAAGCTGGATGGTCGTCGGGTCGACGCCGGTTCCGATGTCGGTGATCTGTGCAGTGACTGTCGGCGTCGTATTGATAATCACGTCTCCGCTGGCCGGGGACTGTATCACGATTGTCGGCGGCGTGACATCCAGGTTCTGGAAGATGGCCAGCCGTCCATCGCCATACGTGTCCGGTATGTCTGTCTGTTTGGACGCGGCCTTCGGCATAACGTCCTTTTTGGTCAGCGCGAGATAAAGCTGGTCCGCGGTTCGTGCCGTGTTTTCGGAATAAAGTAGGGCTGCCGCCCCGGCGACCTGAGGGGTGGAACAAGAGGTGCCCAGGAACGGGGTCTCCGCTGCGGCGGCGGAGACCGTGTTGCCATCGGGCGCGACCAGATCGGGCTTGTGCACCGTCGCGCCGAACGATGCCAGCGCAGGCCCGCACGAGCTGAACGGTTCGAGCGTGTCTATAGGTATCGCCGCCAACGCCGCCGCCGTGGCGGAGTTGACGCCGAGCGCCGTCAATTCCGCGGCAGTAATGGTCGCGCCGCGCGTCGCGCCAACCGTGACGGCATACTGAGCTTCGGCAGGCCGTATAAGGCTGTGCGCCGGTACCTGCAAAGCGGTGGGCATATCGTCGTTGGGCAGGAACAACTGGAAATGATCCCCGGCCGACGAACCCGTGTACATCTTCTCGATCTGCAAGTTATAGACGCCCGCGGTCGGGATGATGGCGATGAGTTGCTCGAAAGGCGGGGTCGAGCCGTTCTGGACGAACGCCGACTGAGCCACGAAGTTGCCCAGAGAATCCGTCAATAACAGGTCGTAGTCGTGGCTCGTAACGCCGGTGTCGAGGTCCGTCGGCTGGAACCAGGATAGGTCGGCCTCGAATAGCTCACCCGCCACGAGATTGAGCGCCATTTTGTTGGTGCCGCTGCTGAAATTGCAGAAACCTGTGCTATTGGGATCGGAGTAATCGCCCTCCCAATGTCTTTGCGCGTAGTTACCCGCTGCGGTGCACCACAGCACACCGGACTGCCGGGCGCTGTTTACGGCTGCGTCCAGGGTGCTCAGGCCGTTGAAGGGGCCGTTGAGAAAAGCGATCGAGAAGCTGGCCACCTGATATTTGTTGGCAATCAGATAGTCGATCGCGCTTTCGACGGACATCTCGGTATCGATCATGCCGAGTGTTAGCTGGGCCGCCGGCGCCATATCTTGACAGATCTCTGCGCAGGCGCTGCCGTGAGTATCGGTGCCCGGAAACGCGCCCGTCCCGGTGAAATCGATCGTCAAGGGGTTGTTGATCTGTGCTGTAGCATAGTTCAAGAAGCCCGCATCTATGATGGCTACTTTGGCGCCCTGGCCGAAAATCCCGTTATTCTGAAATTGGAGTGCGTTTGTAAGCTGGACACCTTCATCGATCACGGGGCCATTGAACTGCACAGGGTGCCCCTTCTGGGCCAGGTCGACGTAGGCAACACCGGGCTGAGAGGCCACGGTCGGAAGTGACCCGATCGGAATCAGGGCCTGAATGCGCTGGTCGCGGATGATCTGGACTCGCCCCCCGACGGCAGTGACCACACCTGTGTTGACACCGGCCGGGGAGGAAAAGTGGACGACCACCTGTGCGAGGCCGTTCGGGGCGAGCTTCGCCGCGAGCAGCGCAGCCTGCGACGGGGTAGCTGACGGCCGGGTCATCGGCGCCGCTCCGCCGGTGGCGTATTGGGCAAGCGCCCGCAACACGCCCGTTAGCCGGTCGTTCGGCGCTTGCTGCCCCCAAGCTGACGAGGCTGCGAACACCAGCAGTATCCCGAGGAGGCAGATGGCGGTCAAGCTGTTGGTTCGTTGTGTCATACGACTCACTTGGCTTCCTCCTCCCGCCGTGCAGTTGGCGGAGTGCCAACCGACAGGTCGGCCCGGCAGGATAGTCCGAGAAAGGTTGTCAGTTCGACGGCTGGACCAACGAGCGCATTCGGTCGAGATACGACCGCACGAACTCCGCCCACGCCCTGTATCCTCCGCGTTCCGCGGCCTGCATGTATTCGTTCGGTACCCGATGCAGGGCGGGCGGGAAGACCACGGCTAACGCCGATTGTACGGCGCCGGGAACCGCTGCCGCCCCCAGCGTCTGGTCGATGATCGCGTCTGAACAAGTCTTGCGCAGAGACTGCGCCCGTTCCCGGACGACCGGATCGTAGGTCAACTCCGCAAGTTCTCCGGCGAAAGCGGTCAGGTCGCAAAGCTCGCGATTGTCCCCCCACCCTGTCGTGCGCCCTCTTACAGTGGTCACGACCGGGTCGTGTTCACGCCCAACGCGTGCCAGCGCCTCCGCCACTGCATTCATCCCCGCCAGGACCGCGTCGATCTTGCTCTCGTCCAACGCCACCAGCGGACTCGGGGGCGTCGTCTGGTGAGCCGCTATCGCGCGGACCACGCTTCGCCCCAGGTCTCTCGCCATAGCGCCGCCGTCCGTTGAGTCGCCCGACAGCGCAACGTCCCACGGTACCCCCGGAGCATACAGCGGCCCGGGTGAAGCCACCAACACACGCGTCACCCCTCGCACCGCCGCCCCGACCTCGACACTCCCGCCATAGCACGCGTCCACAGCCAGCAGATCGAGAGCATCGCGATTTCCGACGAGCCCTTGCCGAATGGCATCCGCCAAACGTTCGGGGCTTAGGGATCCTGCCCCGCCCCTCAGCGCGACCCCGGGCGATGAGACCCTGTCCTCGAAAGGTCCGCTGATCAGGGCAGCAGGTGTGCCATGGCCGACCACAATGAGCGCCAGCGGCCTATGCCGCGCATCGGCAGCGGCGGTCCTGACAAGATCGGCAAGCTGTTCGCTCGCGTCCCCGCTACAGGTCGTCCGCATCACCGCGCGACGCCCGTCGAAAAGGCGATAGCGCGCGCTGCCTCGCTGCACGTAGGCCACGCGGACCTTTAGCCGGGTGCTCGCCTGCAACTTGTCAAGGTATCCGGCCGTCACACCGGCGAGGCCGGCATCATCGCTCAAGAAGGCGATGAGTGTCCAGGTATCAGGTTGCGGGCCCGCTTCGACTCGGTCTGCGCACCGTGCGGTCAACAACCCCACCGCGACCAGCAGAGCGCTCCGACATCCGACAACGACCGCACGGCGCAGGGTCAGCTTACATCACCTGATGATCGGTTGCACCGAACCCAACAACACCCTAGTGGTGGTGGATCCAGGCGCTTAGTTTTTGGCCGAAAGTCGGCGTTGCAGCGGTCGTCACGGGCTGTGTTCCGCTCGTAACATTCGTCGCTTTCACTGCAGAAGTCGACGACCCCGACGGCGGGTTGGGAGGCACAACCGCGACCTTGAAGCTGCCCTGCGCCGAGTAGACGTAGCTGTTCAGTTTGGCGCCCGGCCGCGTCTCGCCAACCACTCGTGCGCCAACTCGGAAGTAGAACGTCGCCCCGACCGGCTGGTAAACGTTTTGCCGGTTGGTGATGTCGTAGATCATCGGATTGGTCGTCATGGTCGTCTCAGGGCTGACGTCAATCAGGTGCGTCATCCCGGCGTCAGAGTAGGTCTCGAGGCGGTACACCACGTTTGGCCCCGCGCTGGCGGCGTTTGCCTGCCATCGGAACTCGATGTCATTGGAGGTGATGTTCGTATTGCCGTTCGGATACCCGGCTTGGAGTGTCGGCGGCAAAATGTAGGTTACCGGCGAGAAAGTCAAGGGCTGGCTGGTCACTCCGGGAAGAGACAAAGTGATCGAGGCGGCCGCCTGCGGTCTGACAACCGCACTGGTCGTCGTTGTCGTTGTCCCACCGCCGGAGCCGACTTCGGGCATCGGTGTGATGATGCGCTGCTGTGCGTAGTTGTATGTGAGGCCCTCGGCCAGTGCAGGGTGCGTCATAGTGGCGACGGTGACGGTGTAGGTCGTAAGGGTGGTGGTGGTGCTGCCGCTGGTTGTGGCCTCAGCCTGCCACGTGATAACGCGACTCGTTATGATTGGAAAGGCCGCGGCGGTCGGTGTGGCGCTATCAACCCATCTTGTAACGTGGCCGCCCGAGTCCGTTTCGGCATCGAGTATGTATTCCTCGGTAGGGAATACGGCAGTCCCGTCGCCTCTGAAGATCATGTAGCCCTGGGTAGCCGAGCGCTCGGTGTTCCCCGTGGTCCAGTTGAGCACGATGACCGGCGGGTTGCCGACGAGCACGTCACTGGAGGTGAGCTGCTGCAGGTTCGCAGACTGTGCCTGCGAGGCCGTCGTGGAATCAGGCCCGCGCCCGATGCCGGCAACGAGAAGCAACGCGAGCACACCGACGACTGCGGCAATCGCGCCGTGTCCATGGCCACCGCCCGAATCCTCGGGGCCTCGCGGGGGCGCTGCGTCGCCCTTCCCGGGTCGATACAGCGCGTACACCTTGTCCCCGACGCGCGGCATCAGGCCGGAGACATAATGAGCCCGCGACATGTTGGCATCGACATCATCGATCGTGATGGTGCCGATCTTGCGCATGAAGACCTTCTCCTGGTCGGGCTGCCACTGGGGCCGCGCCACCAGGAAGTCCTTCCCTCCGACCACGCCGTCCCTCATGCCGACATTGAGGGTGATCGTGCCCTGGTCATCGACCAGATCGACGTTCCCGCGAGGGGTCCGCGTGGCCATCATCTTGCGGACGGCCTCTTCGGCTGCCTCGCGGAGTCCCTCGTTGATGACCCGGACGTCGTCCCCTTCCCAGCCCGGGATTGGCTTGGTCGTGACCGACACCGATGCCCCGTTCAGGTATTCCTCGGTGTTCACGTCGAGCGACCGCATGTCGATCGAGACATTGCAGCGTCCGGTCTTGGCCTCGATGGACAGGCTCTCAACCGTGCCGCTGATGACCTTGTCGACGCGAAGCCGTTTGCCGATGCGCACCTGTTCGGACTCCAGCATCGGAGGCACCAGAGACAGAGCCTTCATCTCGCGCTGTAGGTCCGCCTGGGAGCTCACGACGAACTCGGTAGAGTCCTCAAGCGCGAGCGCGATGGCGTCCGTCGCCTTGGACGAGACGATCTGGCTCTTATACCCCGTGTTGTCGGTAAACGGCACGACCGCGACCGCGGTGGTCTGCTTTGCGGCCTGGGCATGTGCGGCGGGTACACATATCGCCGTGTACTGCAGCACCATCGTCACCGCCAACAACCAGGCGACGGGTCTTGCCCATGGGGAACGGAATATGCGATTCATGGCTCTACTTCTCCCTCCGAGCGGGATGCGAACCTCTTGGAGCGTGCGCCTTGTATCTAGCGACCGACCGTCAGACTCATGATGGAGTTGGTCTGTTGCCCTTCATCGGTGCAGGCCGTCAGGGTGACCAGATACCGGCCTGCAGGTACGAGCCGACCGGCGTCGTTACGGCAATTCCAGAGCGTTTGGTTGGTCCCGGCCGTCTGAAGTTGGCCGGTAGTGACGGTCCGCACGAGGACGCCACTGATATTGCGTATCTGCACGTCAACACTCGCCGCACACGACAGGGTGTAGGCGATCGTCACCGCGGCCCCGGCCTGTTGCGCGTTCATGGCGGTCACCGCAAGCGGCGCGTTCTGAGCGTTGTCGATCACCACTTGCAGATGCCGCTGCGCGTCCGTAGCCTGGAATGTGTATGCGCAGCTTGTGCGCATGTAAGTCTTACGCCCGCTGGCGACGTCGACCAGCACCGGGCGCACGGTGGCGGGCAGCGCATTCATGTCGGGCCACGCGACGGTTACATTGGCGCCGATCTGATTGGTACTCACGTCCAAATCCCAAGTCTGTCCACCAGCATCCGAAGGCTTCACGTCGATTGCGTATGCGCCGCTGTTGGCGCCCCAACTCTGTTCGGTCAGAGCGGCGTACACGTAGGGACCCATGGCCGCCAGCGGCGGCTTGAGCATGTCGACGCCCGGCTGGTAGGTGGTGGCTGCCTTCGGCGCCATCCCGATGTAGGCGCTGCCGTCGACATAGCCGCCGGCGGAGGCCGTGATGGGCATCACCCACCCGCCGTCCGGAGCCGTCACCACGGGGCGTGTACTCTGAGTCGTCTGCGCGGCCGAGGTGCCCATCGCGTGGGTAATGGTCATGTCTATGGCTTCGGACGTATGCAGCCAGTACCCCACCCACGGGGTCATGGAGTTGACCGTCTGGTATCCGCCCAGCACGTAGGCATATAACAACGTCGTCACTTTGCCGTTTGCCAGTGCGCTGCTGAACGAGTAGGTGCCCTGAGTGTCGGTGAAGGTCGTCTGGTACAGGTCGATTCGCAGGCTGTCATAGGGCGAACCGATCATGTTCCAGCCGTTGCCCAGGTGGATGACGAACGGATCGGAGGTCGCGCCGCCATTCTGCCGGATGTCGATAGGCGTAGTGGTATTCAACCAATAGCCGCGCCCCGGGTAGAAGAAATCGGCAGGATAGTTCGGGTAGACCTTGTAAGCGCCCGCTGAAGTCAGCCAGGTCGCCATCTCACCGGAAAGCGTAGCGGGACTGATGTTCAGCAGGGTGGCCGGGTCGACCGTGCTATAGTCGTACGGAGTTGACATGAACTGCAGCGCGGCCGAGAACGTGTGCAGCGCACTCAGGACGAAGTTGACTCCACTTGTCGTATTGCCGCTCGTGACGACAATGCCCGTGCGCTGCGTCGGCGTGGCGGTGAACCCGTTGGGGACCGGCTGCACCGTGTAAGTGCCGGTCGGACAGGGGTTCAGAGTGTAATTGGGTGTCGTCGGATCGGTGCTGGTGATCGCAAACGTGGTAACGGTGTAGGTCTGCGATGCCCCGATGATGTTGACGGTCACACCCGGCACCGGCAGCCCGGTCGTGGCGGAGGTGATGCGCCCGGACAGCACGCCGGGCGGCTGCGGCGTCAGTGTGATGAGCCCGAGGTCCGTATTGGCGTTGGGGTTGATCGTGACCCCGGCGATCGTCTGGGCCTGGTAGCCGTCGGCTGAGATGGTGACCGAGTACGTGCCGGGCGGGACCACCATAGGCGAGGTCACGAGGTTGCCGGTGGTGGATGTCGTCGTCCCGCTGGCCACGACTACTCCGGTCGTCGGGTTGATGACCTGAACCGTGGATGTCAGGAAGAGTGTGGGCGGGGGCGCATTGGGATTCGTTCCTTGCACCTGTACGGTCATGGACCCCGGCGCAGCGGGTAGCGTTAGATTGACGGTCGCCGTATTGCCGGTGGTCAGGGTCACGGGCTGCTGAGTCGAAGTCCCGTAGTTCGCATTCGTCGGATCCCCGCTGCCACTGTCGTTGGCAACGATGACATAGTTGGAGAAATAGGCGACTTGCAGGTTAGGCAGCGTGTAACTGCCACTGGCATCGGTCTGCGCGTGGGCCAAGTACGCACCGAGTTGGGCGGTCGTATACGGCGCGCTCCCGGTGGTGGGCTGCTGGTAGGCGTGTACCCAGATACCCGGAACGGCCTGCCCGCTGGCCTGCGAAGTCACGACGCCGGTCACCGCTGCCGGACTCGGCTGGTTGACGGCGAAGTCAAGCGTAAACGGTGTCCAACCGCCGTGTACGAACTGACCGTTGAAGTGGGCCGTGTTGTAGCCGTTGACGATGACCTCTACGCGGTAGAAGTCGGCCTGCAGGCCGTTCACGACGTACGTGCCGTTATTCTGGCAGCGAACCGCGTAGTCCGGCGGACTGGTCGCCGCGTCACTTGAGCGCCAAAACAGCACGATCGGGTTGGGATTGGTGATGGGTGCGTTGCCGGCGACCGAAAGGACTCGGCCTTGAAGCGCCCCGGTTCTCTCCCAGCAAAGACAGTTGTGAAGGAAAATGCTTCGGCGGTTCTGGCAGTAGTTGATCGTAGTGCTGCCGATTGTGTATGTGCTGTACTGGCGATGGACCTGGTCGAAGTTGAACGCGAGGAAGACGACGCGAGCGCCTGTCGCGGCATCCGCATACCGAATGGCGGCAGTGCCGCTGGCGCCGGTGCCGGCGCCGTTCGCGTCCCCGTAGGTGTACAGCGCCTCCGTCGAAGTGTTTGCAGTGATCTGGTCCGGGCGCTGCGAGGCGTTGTTGGCATCCGCGTGGCTTGGGTCTGTGGCCGCGTTGAAGTTCTTCGGCGTCTCGAAACTGATGGGGGGATCGAAGTTGACCGACTGGTTGTGCGGACCGTGCAGGCCCGTGCCCACCCAGGGGTCGTACGCGACCGGGTCGGTGGCGGGGTTCACGGCCGACATGGTGTATCCGTAGATTGGGAAATCGTTCCCGCCCGCGATATCGTTGACGAAGCTGCAGTGCAGGACACCGGTAACGAAGTTGTTCGCGACGGTGCCATTGAGGGTCAGCGCCCACACGAGGTCTTCGCCGGAGATCGTGATCCGGCCCCCACTGGTGAGGAAGGATGTCACCGCGGATTGCGTCGCCGGGTCCACGAGCGAGCCCGACCCATTTGGGTCAGCCGTAGAGGGGCGTACGGAATTGCTGGGATGTGAACTGCCGATCCAAACGTCTCCCGCGTGGGGACAGGCCCAGATCAGCGCGCGGTTGGCGACCTGCACGACCGTGTCCGGCGCGGCGGTTGCCGGCGACGAGATCGCTTCTGAAGGGCTGAGCTGATTCTCGACGGTTGGCAGATAGTACTGGTAGATGGCGGATGGAATCGGCCCGCGGCAGATCACGCGCCAGATATCGTACCCTTGCTGGCTGGGCGCATAGTCCCGTATGGAATTGAAATCGATGGTGTTGACCGAAAGCGGAGCCTCGCCGGGGTTGGAGGTGTAGAAACTCTCGCACATGTATGCAGCGAGGTAGGCATTGTTCTGCGGCTGCTGACCCGGCGGCACGACATCGTACTGTGATATGAACGCCTGGCCCTCGCAAAAGTCATTCACGAACAGGATGCTGTTCGCCGGCGTGAACGGCTTCGTGCTGAAGCCATAGATGCTGTCGTAAGTGATCTGGTTGCCCGCATTGTCGGTCGCGCGGATTCCAAGCACATAGTCTTCCGGCGCGGCGAGGGTCGTCCACGATGCGGTGAAAACGCCACGTCCGGTGCCATCGTCGAAAAGCTCAATCGGCGCAGTCACCTGATTGTAGCCGACCTCAATAGCCTGCGTTCCGACGGAGCCTGTAGGGGAATCGAATTGGTGCGACGCAGCGTATTGGTATATCTTGCTATCGGGATTTGTGATGATCGCGTACACATGCGCCACGCCGCTGTCGGCGTCGTACAGTTGGGCGGAGATCTGGATGGGGCTGCCGGCCTGCGGCTGGCGATTGTCCACCCACGGTAGGTCGACGAGGACCGGCGGGACGTCGTCCTCGAGAGTGGTGCTCCAGATATGATCGGGATTGGAGACAGGATAAGGGGCCGGCGGCTGGCGCAGCGAATGATAGAACACTTGCAGCCCCACTCGACTGCTGAGTGGAGTGATCCACGCCGGGTAGTCGGTGTCGAAGGCGCCTGCGGGATCGGCGCTGAGGAGCGTCGCCGTCGCGCTCCCGCTGGCCTCCCCGGAGGCATCCTCCCACCACACGCTGTAGTACCCGACTGCATCCGTGGCGCCGCTGGGGTCGCGCGTGGAGGCAAATGCGATGTCGACGCCGTCGCGGCGATAGATGGCCTGCTTGTCGTTTGCCGACGCCACTCCCCCGCCGTTGGTCAACTGCACGGGGGTCGGCGGCGCTGCGTTCGGGTTGATGCTGTAGATGTGGGTGACGTTGCCGTCCAGATGCGTGTAGACGAGTAGGTTTGCGTTCGTGGGAGACCAACTGGGCTCGGTGTCATTCGGCCCGGATGTAAGGAACGTCGGGACGGTCTGCGAGCCGTTGGCGAGGACGCGCGCGATCGCGTACTGGCCGCTGCCGGCCGGATTCTCGCAGGCAAAAGCGATATACAGGCTGTCAGGCGACCACGTCGGGTGAAGCTTATTGCCTGCCCCGGTGGTGACGGCCTGCGTCACGCCGCTGGCGATGTTGGTCGTGTAGATATCCCACTGGCCGTTCACGTATGCCGAGTAAGTGATCAATCGGCCACCAGGGTCGTACACCGGCCACCGCTTGTCCACATTGGCGGTCGTGCCGATGATGTTGAGTTCAATCTGGCCGGACCCGTCCGGCACCATTGTCCAGATGTTGAGCGCGCCGTTATAGCCGTTGGTGCCGACAGCGGGTAGCGGAGTGGAGTCGATCACGCCGTCGCCGTTGGCATCTATGCCGTTGCTCACGAACACCACGCGATCGATGGTGCCCTGGCCGGACGTGCCCGGTGATGTGCTGGGATCAAGGAACCTAATGGCGGGGTTGGTGGTCGTAACGTTGAGATCGACATAGAGGTTAGGCCCGGCATCCGCGGGCTTCACCGAGGCGGTCGTGACCTTCGTGGTCGTGCCGGAGGCGGTCTTTTGCGGGCGGGGCTTGCCGGCCGGGCCGTAGGCGACGTTGGAGTGGCGGCGATGCCCGCCGAAGGACGCCGCTCCGCCGACCGGCATGACGCCTGTGGTATACGCGCCTCTGCCGGTGCTGACACCAGCCCCCAGGGAGCTGAACAGAACAACGGGGATGGAAGCAAACAGGATGATCGAAAGAGAGCGGACTCGACGGCCCTTTTGCAACACGATCACTCCCTTGGGGTGCTGCAGAGCGGACGGGCGAATGAGCGTTCGTTCCGTCGATGGAGCAAGGACGCATTCGGGCACGCCATCGTACCGGCTTCGCTGCCCGAGCGTTCCTGTCCCCTATCACACCGGCTGGGCCGTTCTGTGGCGCAACCGCAAGTCTGCTCGGCGACTTGTTCCTACCGCCTAATGGCATGTCCTCCGCACACTAACTGGCCCTCGTCCGGCCACGCCCGGGGCCGCCAAGGCTCAACAATTCGTGGCGAGTATAACATACGAAAAGTGCTTTGGCAAGCGCACAAGACCTGCTGGGTGTGACCGCGCAAAGTGGTGGGTGTTTTTTGGGAGCAAGGAGGTTCTGTCA
>CAYWBK010000005.1:0-40904 GCA_964455745.1 uncultured Armatimonadia bacterium | reverse complement strand
CAATATCATTCGCCAAACGGCGGGCCGTTTCATGTTAGCCCCTCCTTGAACGGCATCTGGTCTTAACTTAACGCCTATGGGCTTCCGCCGGTGGCAAATGGCGAGCGCCCCTTGCGGGGCTTCACGGCATTTGCCCACGCCCGCAACGCCCGGTCAAGCTACCACATACATCGAGGATGATACTTACTCCTTCAGCACAAAGACCCGCGTCTGAGCGTCGGCGGGCAGCGTCAGCGTGAGGCCTTTGTGCCCGTCGAAGTCGCTAAGCACGATCTGCCCCGATGTCTCCCCGTGGACGACCTTCGGGTCGTAGGTGACCAGGATGTGGTATGCCCCCAGCTTCACTCGGCGGACGATCGGCAGTGTCTTGAGATACTGGCTGAGGCTCGACACGTCAATCTTCACTTCGCCGTGACGGAGAATATACTCGAATGGCTTCGCGAGCGCCAGTCCCTCGATGAGTCCGGAGATCGGCTCGGACTCCGCGCGCAGGTGCGAGGTGAGCTGCGCGGCGGGCATGGCGTACACCGGCTTGTCGGGCGTCAGGCCGAATTTACCCGCATAGTTGGCGGGTTCGATCTTCTGGAACCGCGCGATGCCCGTCTGGTCGTCGACGCTGACGACATGGATGGCGTCGTAGCGCTCGAACTTGGTCGGCGGCGCGGCCTCCGGGGCGTTCTCGGGTCGGAGACTGAACGAATCCTTGACCATGATGTCCGAGGTCTTCCACTCGTCCTTAACCTTGTACTTCAGCGGCCTGGGCAAGTGGTGGTTGCCGATCTCCGACCAGTTCCACAGGTCAAAGCCGTCGCAGCCGGTGAAAAAGCTCATCGTCGTCCAGGCCCGGGCATCCTCGTTCGCCACCGGCTGGCTGCTCCACCAGTGGTAGTCGGCGTCGCCGCCGTGCAAGAGCGTCCAGTAGTATGGCCGCACAGGCTTTTGCGGCCCCGGCAGGCTGTTCATCACCTCGCGACACAGGTCGATCTGCGACAGCGTGAAAGCGACGTTCTGGGGCGACCAGTAGTACACATAATCATCCGGGTTGAGGATGTCGAGCGCCGGGCACTGATAGATGCTTTTCCCAAATCGCTGCCAGGGCCAGTACGTGGCCGGGTCGAGCTTGAGGTTCTCCAGTCCGTACCAGGCCTTCGTGAACGGCTGCCAGCCATAGAGGCTCACATTCCTGAAGCCTCTGGCGTGGGCGGCTTGCACGGGCGCGGTGTAGGCCAGCGCGTAGCCCCGGTAGTATTTGGCCTCGAAGGCCTGCTTTTCCGCCTCAGTGCCCGCTTTGGGGTACCAGTCCTGCTTGCGCAGGGCCTCGGGGTCGAGCGCCCCGTACTCGATGTCGATCATCAGGTAGTCCCAGTCGGCGGGGTCGAGGCCCTCGGGATACTTGGCGGCGGTCAGTTCCCCGACCACGTCCACATCGGCAAGCTGATCCCAGCGCCCGGACGCGATCTTGTGCTTCCCCATCCATTCGTCCCAGTTGAACCCGATCCATTGCAGCCACTTCGTGCCGGCAGGCATTCGCGAGCGCTGGGTCTTCTTGCGCACGTAGGGGTAGATGATGTTGAACCCGTGGGTAGCGACATAATCGTGCATCGCCAGGTTGTGCCAGCCGCCGTAGTTGAACTCGAGGTTGAAGTACCGGAAGCGGAACGGTTCGATCCCCTGCGCCACGTAGGGAGCCGTTCCGGGCGCGAAGTCATCAGTCTGGTTCGCATCATAAGGCTCGGCGAGGGCCCCCAGCCTCGGCGGCGCATCGTCCAGCTTCACCCCGCGAAGATCGTCAACCGTCAGCGACTGTTCGGGCGTGAGGGTCAGGTTGCGCGGCCCTTTCGGCAGCGGAATGACGTGGAACTGTGGCACTTTGGCCGAGAGCGCTCGAAGCTCAGCCTCCGCCGGCCGGACATCCGGCGCAGCCCACAAGGGGCGCAGGGCCGCGACGGTGAGGATGGCGGTCAGTAGATACGTCAGTCTTCTCAACATGATGCCCGCTCCCAAAGATGAGACATGGCCGCTGCAACTTGCGCCGTGGCTTTCGCTGTGCCCTGCGGCGGGTCCTTCCCTCCCGCCTGCACACCCGCGCCGCTGGGCGTCGCAGCCGTCACCGCGCCGTTGATGCCGTTTTCCGTCTTTCTGTTTTCCGTTTTCTGCGTTCAGCGTTTTGCGTTCAGCCTCCCCTCCTGTATAATGCCCGCCAAATCGGCATGAGACGGGAAGCATGAGCACGAGCATCGACGAGATCGTCCAGCGAGTGTCGGGCTACTGGCCGGGCGTTGACAGGGAGAACCTTGTCCACGCCTATGACTACGCGTTTCGCGCTCATGCCGGGCAAGAACGCCTCTCCCACGAACCATACATCATCCACCCCCTCGAAGTCAGCAGCATCCTGTCCCAGATCGAGTCCGATCCCCCCGCGATCACCGCCGGATTGCTTCACGATGTCATCGAGGACAGCGAGATCACCGTGGACGACGTGCGCGGGGAGTTCGGAAACACGGTCGCGTCCCTGGTCGATGGTGTGACCAAGCTGGGCCGGCTCGACTTCTACACCAAGCAAGAGGAGCAGGCCCGCAACCTGCGCAAGATGTTCCTGGCGATGGCCGAGGACATCCGCGTGATCGTCATCAAGCTGGGCGACCGGCTGCACAACATGCGGACGCTCGACTATATGCCGCGCGACAAGCAGCAGTTGAAGGCCGAGGAGACGCTCAACATCTTCGCGCCTCTCTCGCACCGGCTGGGCATCTGGCGCTTCAAATGGGAGTTGGAAGACCTCTCACTGAAGTTCCTCGAGCCGGAGGCGTACAGCGAGGTCGCCCGACTGGTGGGCGTTACCCGCGAGGAACGCGAGCGGGACATCGAGACGGCGCGTCTCATGCTGGTGGCGAAGCTGGAGGAAGCCGGCGTCAAGGCCGAAGTGCGGGGGCGGGCCAAGCACATCTACTCGATCCGCCAAAAGATGGTGCAACAGGGCCTCAACTTCGACCAGATTCGCGATCTGGCCGGCCTGCGGGTCATCGTCAGCGACATCGGCGACTGCTACGCGGCCCTCGGCGTCGTGCACGGGCTTTGGATGCCCCTGACCGGCGAGTTCAGCGACTACATCGCCAAGCCCAAGGCGAACCAGTACCAGTCGCTGCACACGAAGGTCCTGGGGCCCTCCGGGCAGCCGTTGGAGGTGCAAATCCGCACCCGCGAGATGCACCGGACGGCGGAGTATGGGGTCGCGGCGCATTGGCGGTACAAGGAGGGCGGCCAGAGCGACCCCGGCCTGGACGAGCGCATCGGCTGGCTGCGGCAGCTTCTGGAGTTGGAGACGGACCTGTCCGAGGGGCACGAGTTCATCGAAGCCCTGAAGATCGACCTCGTGACCCAGGAGGTTTTCGTCTGGACGCCGGCCGGCGATGTCATGGAGCTTCCGGCAGGCTCGGGGCCGATCGATTTCGCCTACCGCATTCACACCGAGGTCGGCAATCACTGCATCGGGGCGAAGGTCAACGGCAAGCTGGTCCCGCTGACCTACAAGTTCAAGACCGGCGACATCGTGGAGATCCTCACCAGCCCCACGGCCAAGCCCTCGCGCGATTGGCTCAATGTCATTGAGTCCTCCAGCGCGAAGGCCAAAGTGCGCAAGTACCTGCGGGAGAGAGCGCGGGAAGAGAATATCGAGGCCGGGCACCGGGAGTTGGAGCGGCACCTGGAGCGCCTCCGCGCCGACCAGCGCGCCGCCATCAAGCCCGACCACCTCGAGTCAGTCGCGCGGCACCTCAACTACACCGATGTAAACTCGCTCCTTGCGGCGATCGGGTACGGCGTCGTGGAGCCTGACACGGTCGTCGATCACCTGCTGGCGGCGACGTACAAGCCGCCGTCCACGCTGGCGGAGGAGCTGGAGCGCCTGCTGCCGGGCATCAGCGCTTCGCGCGCCACCCGGGCGAAGCCGCTGTCGATTGCCGCGGCCGGCGTCAACGGAGTGCACTCGCGGCTGTCGAAATGCTGCAATCCGCTGCCCGGTGATGTCATCGTCGGGTACATCACGCGCGGCGGCGGCCTGGCCGTACACCGCGCGGACTGCAAGAACGTGCTCTACCGAGCGCGGGGAGAGCCGGAACGCGTGGTCGCGCTGACCTGGGGCGAGGAAAGCCAGGAGACCACCTATCAGACCGAACTGGAGATCGTAGCCCTCGACCGCGTCGGCCTGATCGCGCATGTAACGGCAGTCGTGGCCGAGATGGGCATCAACATCTCCGAAGCGGCGATTGATACCATCGAGCAGAACCTCGCGCGCCTGCGGTTCATGGTGGACATCCACAGGCGCGAGGACCTCCAGCATCTGGTCGACAGACTGTCACAGTTGATCGACGTAATGTCGGTCAGAGTGCTCCCCGGGGCGAGGTAGGCATTTCTGGCCGCCTTTCCCGCCGCCGCTTCACGCATACAGTGGCGCTTCGGAATGCCCGCTGCGCGACGAAATCTCGGTCAGCTCCAGCACCCCGATGACCCTACGCCCCTGTTCCGCCGATACAGGCACTGGTGTCCCCTGCAGCAAATGATTCGCCAGATCAGAGTAGTATATCACCCAGTCGCTCTCCATATAAGGAACGATGCTGTCCTTCCACTCTCCGTCCGCCATCGACACCATCCGAAGCTGTCCGCCCGATGGCCCGACGATCTCCTCGGTGTAGCCGACGATCGCCCCGTCGCCCGAATCCTCGATCCCGCCCTTCGTGCCCAGGATGCGCCACAGCGGTTTGCCGAGCGCCTGAATCTGCGACCAGGTGACCTCCGCAACGACCCCGTTCTCGAACAGGATCACGGCCTGCGCGTGATCCTCCTGGTTGAACTCGTGCCAGACGAGCTTGTGGTGGAAGCCGGTGATGGCCTTCATTGGCTGGCCCACGAGGTCGAGCACCCAATCGACCGCATGCGGGCCCCAGAAGAAGAAGGCCCCGCCGCCGAGCTTGCGGTCGCTGTACCACCAATCGGTCGGGCGACCGAAGCCACCGGCGGTCAGTTCGATGTGGAAGACATCGCCGATCAGCCCCCGCGAGACGATGTCCTTAATAGCGCGGAAGTTGCCGTCGTGGCGGCGGTTGTGGAAGACCGCGAGCGTTCGGTCGGCGGCTTTTGCCGCAGCGATCATCTCGTCCGCCTCGGCGACATTCAGGCACATGGCCTTATCGACCACGACGTGCTTGCCCGCCTGCAGGCACTGGATCGCCAACGGGCGGTGGGTGAAGTGCGGGGTGATGATCGTGACGACGTCGAGTTCGCAGTTCGCGAGCATCTCGCCGACATCGGTGAAGGTCTCGATGCCCGGCAACTGCTCCTTTGCGAGGGCGGCCCGCGCCGGGTCGCGGTCGCAGACGGCCACGCACTGCAAGTCCTCGACAGCGTTGATCCATCGCGCGTGGGCGCGCCCCCAGCCGAAGTTGGAGCCGTATCCTATGACTGCACAGCGAAGCGGAGCGGAACTCATCGTGTGAACTCCCCAGTGGAATCGTGAGTGAACGGACGGCAGCGCGCCTGTTCGCGCAGGGGAGTGGGGATACCTTTGCGAGGCCCCCGGCAGGAGGCATCTCCCTCGCGTTGGGCGAAACAACCTGCCGACGCAACCTATTCTCCGGAAGCCGTGGTGACTCCATGCGCAGGATCGCCCTTGCCGCCGCTGTTATGCTTCTCATCGGAGGCCCCATCGTGAACGCCAGCGCCGCTGCCGAACGCTTCGACGGCAAGTTTTATTCCGGAACGGGCGATGTGGAGTACCTGCAGCTTCTCGACACCGCCCGCCGGATGTTCGCTCCCGACCCGGAGTTCCAGAACATGCCGATGCTCTACACGCCCAACTGGAACGGCCTTGTCGAGGGACCGACCTGGGGGGCGTGGTGGATACAGAACAGCTATGGCACCACCTACTGCGCCCTGCCCTTCTATCAGGAGCCTTTCGTTACGTTCCTGCAGAACTCGCAAGACCTCTGGTTCGACCAAATGGGCGACGGGAAGCGCGCCGGGGCGAACAACTGGGTCGCGCCGGATGGATGCCTGTGCGATGCCGCCTCGCCGGGGTGGATCTACTACCGCCAGGGTGACGGGCGCATCGACATCCACGACTGGGGGATGGAGTTCACCGCCGCGGGGCTTCTCATGCAGGCGGAGTTGCTGCTCATCAGCCGCGACCAGGCGGCAATAGCGCATTACCTGCCGCGGCTGGAGCGGTGCGCGAACTTCATCGAGTCGCGCCGCGATCCGAAGACCGGCCTGTTCCTCGCCGGCCCGGCGGGGAATCTGCTCGCCCCCAGTTTCGCCGGCTACAAGAAGCCCGACGGCACCTACGGCAAGGCATGCTTGACCGGGCTGTCGATCACCTACATCGCGGCGCTCGACCGGCTCATCGAGCTGGAGAAGATGGCCGAGCAGAAGGGCAATGGCCGCAGTAGTGGCAGTGGCCAGAGCAGTGGCAGTGGCCAGAGCAGTGGCAGTGGCCACAATGGTAGCAGTGGCCGCAGTTGTAGCAGTGGCCGCGACAATCCTGTCGCGGCCGTCCCCGACAAGATTGTCGGGGCCACTGGAGATGGCAAGATTGTCGGGGCCACTGGAAACAGCAATACGGTCGGGGCCACTGGAGATGAGAGGGTTGTCGGGGCCACTGGGGATCACAAGCCCATCGGGGCCACAGTTTACCAGCAGCGCCGCGAAGCCGCCCGCAAGGGCCTCGCGACCGCCACCGAGCCCGAGGGCTACTTCGTCCGCTCCATCGACCCCGACGGCACGCGCCACGGCGTGTTCGGCGCGAAACAATACGGGTATTTCGAGGCCTCGCCCAACCATGACGCGATCTGCTTCGGCGTGGTCGATGACGCGCAGGCGAAGCGCATCTACAACAAGATCGCCTCGATCCCCGGCCTGCGCCCGCACGACTTCATCATCCCGAACTACCCCTCGTATGACGACATGTACGAGAAGCCGGAGGGGCTGTGGGGCTTCGGAACCTGGGTGAATGGGGGGCATTGGTCGACTTGCGAGGCCCGAATGGTGATGGCGTACTACCGGCTGGGCAAGTACGAGGACGCGCGCAAGTCGATGCGCCAGCTTCTCACCTTCGCCCGCAAGTTCCGCATGGACAACCCGCTCACCAAGTTCGGCAGCGATGTGTATCAGCCGAACGAGCCGGTGAACCTGTGCTACGACACATTCGGCCCGGCGGCCGCGATGGTGCGGGGGCTGTTCGAGTACCTGTACCGCGCCGATGGCCTGACACTGGTCCCGCACGTCCCGCCGAGCCTTAGTGAACTGCGCCAGCGCTTCCCGATCCGCTTCGGGGCGAAGCAGCTTTACCTCTCGACAGTCGGAACGGGGCCGATCACCGGCGTGCGCGTGAACGGCAGGGCGTGGCGGGATTTCGACGAGCGCTCGGTTCACCTCGCATACGACGCGACGCCCGCCAGCGCCCGCATCGTCATCTACCTCGGCGGCGCGGCGCAGGCTCCGAGGCTTCGCGGGAAGGCCCCGCATACCGTCGCGACCGACACCGGCGCGGCTCCGGAGTGGCTCGCGGACCTGGACGATAAGGCGGATCAGCTTCGCGCTTTCGGGCGGCAGCTTGCCGGGGCCGATCTCGCGGCAACCCCCGAAGCCGCGCACGCGGCGTTGTTCGTTGACTACATGAGCACGATCCACGAGCGGCGCGCATTGCAGGGCGCGGGGAAGCTCGCGGTGCTTCCCGAGCCGACGGGTAGCGCCGCCGACCAACAGTACATCAATACCGCCAACAACCTTTATGCGGGTCTGCAGAAGGTCATCGCGAGCTGCGGCAAGGGTGCCGATCCGACGCGCAAGCAGATCGCCGAAGCCTGGAAGCAGTGCGCGGGGGCGATGGGGTGGTACAACATCCGCAGCGAAGGCGTCTCGCAGTCGTTCGGCAGGCGCGCGGGTGTGGCGCGGATGAGGATCGCGGGCCGCAAGGACGCCTCCTGCGGCTGGGCGCTCGACCTGCCGGAGCCGCTGACGCTGCCGCAGGGCGCGAAGCTGGTCCTGGAACTGAACGGAAGCCCGGGGGCGAAGTTCTTCGTGGACTTGATGACCCAAGAGCACAAGATCATCTTCCAGACGCTGTGGAAGCCCTCGCCCCAGGCGCGGGAGACGGTGTCGTTCGACACTCCCGTAGGCGGACAGCTTGGCGAGGTCATCCTGTACACGATGAAGCCCGATGCCGATGCGTACAATGACTTCGCGAGGGTGCAGATCGTCGGCGCGGACGGCGGCGTGCTCGCGAGCTTCATCCCGGCGGGGTAGGAGGCATTAATGGATTCGACCGAGATCACCGACCGCGACCGGCGGATGGCTGAGTATTGCCGGACCTGCCCGATGTGTCGGCGGGCTCAGCAACGACAGCGCGGCTTCTCATTCTGGTTCGTGCGCAAAATTGAGGGCAGCGTGTGCCCGTACTGCAAAGCATTCGAGAAGGTGTATGGGCGGAAGGCGCACGAGCCGGAGAAGTGACCGCGGATAGAAACCACACTGCGGTACTCACCAGCCGCGGCGCGACCTGCCAGGACGGGCACGGACTGGCATGGACGGTCCCCGATGCGGCAGTCTGGATTGGAGCGAATGATGCGCGCCGGCCTATTCTTCGTCTGCATCCTGATGACGGGTGTTGCCTGCGCGCGGGAGTGGTCGCCGGGCCTCGTCACCGCGGTGGACGCGTGGCGGAAGGAGGGGACCGGCCAGTTGAGCGTCGATGGGCAGGGCTTGCGGCTGGAGGTCGGAAAGGACTGGGTCGGCGCCGCAATGGCCGGGCTTGTGCTGCCGAAGGATGCCGGGATGGTGCGGTTGAAGGTCGCGCTCGGTAACGGTGGACGCTTCACGGTAAAGTTCACCGGCGATCAGCGCGGAGACGGCAAGCAGCGGACCTACTCACCTGCATGGGGCCAGGACATTGAAGGCGTCGTCGACAGGCCCCTCGATCCCAGGGGCATCGACCCGCGCCTGGGACACCCTGAATTGTTCGACATTGCCATCGAAGGAAAGCCGGGGGCCTGGGGGCGAGTATCGGAGATCGACTTCCTGCCTGGCTACTGGAAGGCTGCGCCGAGCATCGCGGGGCAGAAAGGCATCCGTGGCATCGACCTGATGCCCAACCTGCCCCGGCCCTACATCATGCTGGACTGGCGGAACGTCTGCCGGAACTTCGACACTGAGACTTTCAACACGAAGGCCAGGGGGCAGTACCTGCCCCTATGCCGGTTGTGGGACGATGCCCTGAACCCGGGGCGCAAGTTGTTCGCCCAGACGACGTACATCGGCGACAATCGGGCCGCTGAAGGCGCCGGCGAGAGCCTGGTGTCGCTGTGGGCTCTGGTCTCGGCGACGGTGTGCGGAATCGACACGCGCAAGCAGGACGGTGTCGACTGGGTGAACATGGCCGACGAGTGGCTTTGCACCGAGAAGGGCATCAACCTGCTGACCGATTACCGCAACGGCCCAACCGCGCTGAACTACTGGTACGATCAGCAACCCACGACGGCATACGCGATGCTGGTGGACCTATATCCGGGGCGACCAGACGCCGAGCGAACGCTGAAGACCAGCGTGGATACGCTCGCCAGAGTCCATGATGCAATCAGGGGGCCCGACGGTGTGCCGGACTATGACTTCAGCGGATTCGACTACCGGCAATGGAAGCCCGCGACTGAGGGCACTCGGGAACCCGACAATGCGGGTGGCGCAGCCTGGATCTTCTACATGGCCTACAGGCATTTCGGCGACCGGGAGTATCTCGACCGTGCGCGGGACTGTTTCCGGTTCCTGGATAAGTTCGGAACTGTGCCGATCGTCGAGACAGGGCTGGCCTGGGGTGCGTACACGGCGGCGAGGATGAACGCTGAGCTGGGGACGGACCTGCCGGCGGACAAGTACATCCAGCGGTGCTTTGAACTCAGCCAGGAGCGCGGCGAGCAGACCGTCATCACCGCCGACAAGTGGGGCGGGGCGGACGTGAGCGGCATGTGGGGCGACATGGCGGCGAAGGACTACTACTACGAATCGCTCTCGTGGAGCATTCTCGCCAATGTGGCGCGGTACGACCCGTCGTACGCCCGGGTGATGGGGAAGTGGATGCTCAACCTGGCCAGCACGGCGCGATATTTCTTCCCCGACCAGCTTCCGCCCGATGCCCAGACCGACTGGGCCTGGCAGGGCGACCCGACGCACTGCATCCCGTATGAGCGGATCAGCACAGGCCGGCGGGGGAAATGGATCTTCGGCATGAGCGACGCGGTGGACCTGGGCTGGCCGACGCATGATCTGAGTCTGTACTCCGGCGCGATGACCGGCTTCCTCGGCGGCCGGATCGCAAAGACCCAGGTGGAGGGCATCCTGCGCATCGATCTGCTCGCCTTCGATACCTTTCGCGACAGAGCGTGGCCGACGTTCCTCATCTATAACCCGCATAGTCAGGACAAAACGATCTGTCTCGATGTGGGAAATAGACGGGCGAACATCTACGACGCGGCGAGCAAGCGGTTCATCGCGCGGCAGGTCAGGGGCGCGGCTGGGGTCGTCATTCCGGCGGACAGGGCCATCGTGGCGGTGATCACGCCTGCAGATGGGAAGGTCAGCCGGGAAGGCCGCAGGCTGCTTGTGGATGGGGTGGTCGCAGACTATAGCGCCGGATGAGGGGGCGCAGGTGGACCCGGAGCGGACAGTACCGTCTCTGGCGAGACGGCTATCCGGCTGTTTCCCACGGCACCGGCCTCGCGTCCTGTATCCCGCATGTCACACCCGGACAGGTGATCTTCATGGCCCGCATCTTCCTCCTCCTGGCGTTCGCGACTCTCGCGGCCGTCGTTCTCGCCGACGACTCCTTCCGCGAGAAGTACGACAGCGCGGCGGCAATTGCCGGCTGGCAGGCTCAGCCGGACTGGATTCGCGATGCCCCGTCGCCGAACCCGACCGTGCAGGTCGTCGACGGCGTGGCGAAGTTTGCGGTCGATGAGCCGAATCGCGGGATGAAATGGCGTCGTGCGGTCGACATTCCGGACATCGACCTCACCCCGTGGCTGGTGATTCGGTACAAGGTCGAGAACTACTTCACCGGGCGCGACTACCTGCTGTGGGTCGGGGATTCGCACGCTGGCGGCGACGGCGCCAAGCTTCTGGCCGGCGATAGGATCCGGGCCGACGGACAATGGCACACGCAGGTCTTCAACCTCCCTGAGGCCGGAGTCGTCGCGCCGATCAGCGCGCTGGCCCTGCAATGCTTCGCGACCGATGCGGGGAAAGCGGCGCTGTGGATCGACACCATCGCCGTCACCGATGCGCCGCCGACCGGTGCCGAGGGCTATGAGAAGCCCACCGGACCGGGCCGCACCGCGAGCGTCGATCTCGCCGATGCCACGACGTGGACCGTGGAACCCTCGTGGCTCGCGGACTACACCCGCAACAACTCCTGCCGCAAGACCGACGCAGGAGTCGCTTTCACGGTCGCCGACGCCGGCATGGGCGCGAAGTGGTCGCGCATGTTGCCCGAGGCGATTGCCGGGATGAGGTGGGTGTCGCTGAAGTACCGGGCCGCGAACCTGCAGGCCCTCAACGACTACGCCCTGTACGTGGCCGGCGAGGGCGGCGGAAAGGCTCAGGACGAGCAATATGCCGTCAACCTGGCCGATCTGGTCGCCGACAACGCGTGGCATGTGGCCATCGCGCCCATCAAGGTGAAGTCGATCAAGAGCATCGCGGCGCAGGTGCAGGCTCTGCTGCCGAACGCCTCGCTCGAATTCGGCGGCATCACGTTCACCGAGGGCAAGCCTGTCGTGAAGCTGACGGACGTGTTCGAGTGCCGCCCCGGCTGGGCGGCTGCCACAGAGGGCTTCCGCGCGGTCGAATTGCCGCCCGGCAACACCGACGGTCCGCAGCTTTCGCGCCGTCTCGGCTACGAAGGGTGGATACCTGATGGCAAACTGACCGCCTCGGGCATCCCGTTCAGCGTTCGCCCTGGTTCCGACGCCGCGATCATGACCCCGCTGAAGGAACCGGGGAGCATCGTCCTGTCGCTGTCCGGCAAGGCTGCGGAGATGTACTTCATCCTCGGCGCGCAACTGCCCTCGCAGGAGGAGCCGTCCTTTGGCGGCGGGCCGCTGCAGGCTATCCGGCAGGTCGAACGCTTCGTCGCGCACATCGAATACGCCGACGGCTCGTCCGAGGAGCAGTTCCCGTACCTGCTGTCACGCGGCGATCATATCATCTCCCTCGGCATAGGCGTGTACAGCCTTGCGTTGGACCCGGCGAAGGCCCTCAAGCAGGTCACTTTCCGCGACGGGATGGCGCGGGGCGCTTTCGGCCTCGTCGCGGCAACGCTGTCCGACAAGCCCGGCCCAGCCTCGGCGGCGACGGCCCCGCAGGCGGCGATTGTGCCCGCGGCGCTGAAGCCGGCGGAGAGCAAGCCCGCCAGCATCACGCAGGACAACGGCGCCATCCGCGTGAGCGCCGACTCGGTCGGCATGACGCTCGACTGCCGCAACGGCCTGCGCGTCACGAGCATCGAGAATCGGTCCGGCGCGGGGGCTGCCCTGCGCATGAAGCCCGGCCCGCTGTTCCGGTTCAGTTCGGGGGACCTCAGCCTCACCTCCGCGGATTTCACCGTGAAGCAGATTGCGAGCGTGTTCTCCGCGGCCGGGCCGCTCGTGCGGGTCGATCTCGGCTATGAGAAGGCAACCCCGCCGGTTACGGTCAGCGTCTGGATCGACGTGGCGGGCGGTCGGGAGATCGGCCTGCGGGCGAGGTGCGACACCGGGGGCCGCGATCCGAAGATCACCACGCTCGTCTTCCCCGAGGTCTCCGGGCTGGCTTTCAGCGACCGGGCCGAGGATATGTGGTATTGGATGCCCCGGCGCGGCAGCGTCATCAGCAACGTCCCGAACGCCGTCCGCGAGCCATATAGCGGCCAGGCCCCCACGCAGATCATCGGGGTCTGGGGACAGGCCCAGGGCACGGGTCTATATATGATGACGCAAGACCTTAATGCGGTGCCGCGGTACTACAACATCCGCAAGGCCGGCAACGAAGCGCTGCTGTCGGTCGAGTATGACACGCTGAACCCTGTACTCGGGGCGCGTGGCGCAGGCGTCTCGCCTGCGATGGCGGGCGAGACGCCCGCCCCACGCGACTTCCTCACCCCCCGCACGGTCATCGGCTGCAATCGCGGCGACTGGCACGAGCAACTCGACCGCTACCGCGAGTGGGTCGCGACCTGGTACAAGCCCGCCGCGCCGCGCAAGGCGTGGTTCCGCGAGGTCTTCAGCTTCCGCCAGCAATTCATGAACTTCGGCGTGCCCGAAAGCAGCGCCATGTTCGACCCGAAGACGAAGCAGTTCCACTTCGACGAGGCCGTCAAGCGGGACGCCGAGGCCTTCGGCGGGGTCGACTATCTGCACCTGTTTGACTGGGGCTGGGAGCCGGTGCACGGGCGCTGCGGGGATTATGCGCCCTGGGACTATCTCGGCGGGGCGGACAACTTCCGCAAAGCGGTGCAAGGGGTGCGCGACACCGGCGTGCCGGTGGGGCTGTATATTGAGGGGTACCTCGTCGACCCGGAGTCGGACCTCGGCAAGGCGCACGGCAAAGACTGGCAGCTTCTCGGCCCGGACGGCAAGCCCTACCACTACTTCGATCCCAGCTACAACATCTGCCCGTGGGTGCCTGAGTGGCAGGACTACCTCGCCGCGACCTACGCGCGGGCGAAGCGCGAGACAGGCGCGGTTGGCTTCTACATCGACGAATATGGATTCTCCAGCCCGATGCACGACTGCTACAACCCGAACCACCACCACCCGGTGCCGGTGACGCCGGTGATGGGCGAGCGACAGATGCTGCAGAAGGTCCGCGCGGCCCTTGGCCCCGACGCGGCGATCTACACCGAGGAAAGCCCGACCGATGTGAACTCCCAGTATCAGGACGGGAGCTTCACCTACAGCATTTCTTCGGCTCCCGACGCCTGGACGGCCACACACATCAACCTGTACCGCTTCGCCTTCCCCACCTTCAAGACCATTGAGATCATCACCTGCGACAACCCATTGGGCAGCAATGTCGAGGCGGTCAAGCGGGTGTTGTTCAACGGCGAGGCGATCTGGCTGGAGGGCACCGCCGACCGCTGGTTCGCCCCCGAGACCCGCGCGTACATCGCGAAAGCGCACAGCGTCCTCCGCGCGAACAAGCAGTGCTTCACGAGCGACTTCCCGGTCCCGCTGGTGCCGACATTGGTGCAAGGCATCAGCGCGAACATGTTCCCGGAGCGTAGGGACGAGCAGGGTAAGACCTGCTGGACGATCTACAACACCAACTACCGCACCGCCAGCGGCAGCCTGATCCGGGTGCGCCACCTGCCGGGCGCGACCTATCGCGACGAGCTCACCGGACAGGAGGTCCCCGCGAAGATCACCGACGGGATGGCGACGCTGAGCCTGGAGATCGGCCCGAGGGATGTGGCGGTGGTGTCGAGGACGACTCAATAGTTGCGCCTTTGAATCATTGCGATTCATCTTAATTCATGCTAAAGTATTGATATGGAAACGCAACTACTGACCCCGATGCAGGTGGCTGACCGCCTTCAGATCACCGTAAACACGGTGTACATCTGGTTGCGCGAGGGCCGCATCCCCGGCGTCCGCCTCGGCCATCGGTGGCGAGTGCAGCCGGAGGCGCTGGCTGCACTCGTCGGCGGATCGTCGTCGCCCGTCGCAGAGCGCGCCGTGCAGGTCGGGTCGATCGAGTGGGCCCGCGCCATACTGGAAGCAGACCGAGTGGCCGAAAGCGAGGGAACGGGTATCGACGAGCCGAGTGAGACGACCGGCGAGGCCCTCCTCCGAATCCTCGACGAAGTGACCCGAGACGTTCCCGACGAGGAGTGGGACAGCGTACCCCATGACGGCGCTGTGAACCACGACCACTACCTCTACGGGCTCCCCAAGCGTAAGGAGTTCGCGTGAGGCCCGTCTTCGCCGATACAGCCTTCTGGATAGCATTCCTGGACCGCAAAGCGTCCTGTCACAAAGAGGCCGTTGGTCTGTTCGGGGCCCCCATGCGACTGAGGGTCGTCACGACCGATGCCGTGTTGGGCGAAGTCCTGACATTCTTCTCTGAAGGCGCACCGCACGTGCGACGTGCGGTTGCCGGCCTCGTACGACGGCTGGATGCGGATCCAGGGGTACGCTGTCTGGCGGCCGATCACGCCCTGTTTCTTGACGCAGTTGGGCTCTACGAGCGTCGCCCCGACAAGACCTACAGCCTCACCGACTGCCTTTCAATGGTCTTGATGCGCGAACTCGGCCTCACGGAAGTCCTTACAACCGACCGTCACTTCGTCCAGGAAGGCTTTGTCGTCCTCCTCCCCACTGCGTAAGAGGTGCGCCGAACGATGACCCAACGCGAACGTTTCCACGCCATCATGCACGGCGAAGTCGCTGACGAGCTCTGCCAGTTCGAGGCCGGGTACTGGGGGGAGACCATCGAGCGCTGGCGCGGCGAGGGGCTGCCCGCCGACACTCAGCCGTGGGACCATTTCGGCATCACCTGGTACGAGCATCCGCCGATCAATTACGGCATCTGGCCGCCCTTCGAGACCGAAATCATCTCCGAAGACGAGGAGACGGTCACCTATCGCGATGGGGCCGGGGTGCTTTCGCGGGGCCGTAAGGACGGGCACTCGATGCCGCATTGGCTCGACTTCCCGGTCAAGACGCTGGCCGACTTCGAGCGCATCAAGGAGCGCCTCGACCCGACCACTCCGGGCCGCTACCCCGACAACTGGCACGAGCATGTAGCCCGCTGGAAGACGCGCGATCACATCCTCGTGGTCGGCAATGTCGCCGCGAGCTTTTTCGGCTGGCCGCGAAGTCTCATGGGCGTCGAGAACCTGTTGCTCGCCTATTATGACCAACCCGAGCTAGTCCGCGCGATCAACGACCAGCATTTGCAGTTCATCAAGGTGCTGTATGAGAAGGCTCTGCGGGAGGTCGAATTCGACTTCGCGTTCGTGTGGGAGGACATGTCGTTCAAGAACGGTCCGCTGATCGGGCCGAAGCTCTTCCGCGAGTTCATGCTGCCGCACTATCTGGAGATGACCGACTACTTCCGCAGCTTCGGCATCGAGCTTTGCATCGTGGACAGCGACGGCAACGTCGACGACCTCATCCCCTGCTTCGTCGAGGGCGGGATCGACGGCATCCTGCCGCTGGAGGTCGCGGCGGACATGGACGCGCGGGCGGTTCGGGAGGCGTATCCGAAGCTGCGGCTGCTCGGCGGGGTTGATAAGCGCGCCGTCGCCGCGGGGCCGGCGGCGATCGACGCCGAACTAGAGCGCCGGATGCGCGGGGTGATCGGCAAGGGGCGATACCTGCCCGGCGTGGACCATCACGTCCCGCCGGATGTGCCGCTGGAGCACTTCGCGTACTACCTGGAGCGGGCGCGGGCGATCTACCGCGAAGAAGTCGGGCGCTGACGGAGGGACTACGAAGCGGAACTCCAACGCCCCCACCGCAAGGGCTCAGCACCCACCACGGTCTCCATGCTGCCGTACAGCACCGTGAGCAATGAAGACAGTCAGATGGCCGTTCCCCCTCCCGGCACGGGAGGGTGCCCCGCGAAGCGGGGCGGGGTAGGGCCTTTCCAGGACAGGAGGCCGAAATGGACGCCAAAAGCCGATTCAGGGATGGTTATGTTCGCCGATTGGCCGAGGGGCTTGCGAAGGAACACGTCGCTGTCGAGGCGGCGGAGCACATCATCGAGGGCGGTGAGGCGCTCGGCGGCGGTACGACCCAGGAGGAACGAGCGCAGTGGATGGCCGAGGCGATGCGCCGAATGGACACGCTGCTTGACGAGAGCACCCGCAGGGCCGTCCGCGAACGCTGTGCCTGCTGCCTCGGCGGCAAACGTCACAAGTTATCCCAGGAGATCGCACGCGACAACGAGACTCTCGAGGCGCGGATCAGGGCGGCGAACGAGACCCCTTACGTCTTCGGGCACAGTGTCAGTCGAGCCGACGACGGCCGCGTGCTGGTCTCGTTCATGCCGGACGGCTGGCCGCATTACGGGTGCGCGTGCCTGCGGAAAGCCACCGAGCCGATATCGATCACCTACTGCCACTGCTGCGGCGGCCATGTCAAGCGCCACCTGCAGACCGCCCTGGGGCGCAAGGTAGAAGTGGCCGTGCAGTCCTCCGCCCTGTCAAGCGGCGGGAACGAGCCGTGCAGGTTCCTGTGCCGCATCGTCGAGTGAATCCGGCCAACAGACCGAGCCGGCGACCATCTTCCCGCCACAATTCATCGGCTGGCTCCACGACGGCAGGTACCACATGAGCATACGGGTCCTCATGCCCGCGGCCGCCGCGCGCCCCTGGGCTCTTTCGAAGTCAGAATAGAGGCACAGACGATCACCAGACCCGCCAGGCTGTAGAACGCACCGATCGCAACACACGTGGCAAACACGATTCCACCTCTTCGCATCTGACAGTGACGGTCACGAGCACTTCGGGGGCAGGACCTTATGCTACAGTTATACCCAATAACGCTATATTTAGTCAATAAGTTTCAATAAATTGAACGATTTATGTCTGGAATTGACGGCCCCAGCCACGCCCCTCGATGCGCCGGCTGCGCGCCGGCATTCTGGCGGGAGAACACGCATGCAATACTTCAAGCCCGAGCGCGCCGATCAGTTCGTCGGCGATGCGATGCCGTTTTGGTCGAACGGGCGCTACCACCTGTACTATCTGGTCGATGAGAACCACCATCACGGCCTCGGCGGCATGGGCGGGCACCAGTGGGCGCACGCGTCAACGACCGACCTCGTCCACTGGGAGCGCCACCCGATGGCGCTGTCTCTCGGCGAGGCGGGCAGCTACGACGACGGCAGCATCTGCACCGGCTCGCTCTTCGAGCATGAGGGGACTTACTACGCCTTCTATGCGGGCCGGTCGCGCGATTCCGCCGGCAACAAGATCGAGACCGTCTGCCTGGCCACCAGCCCGGATGCGATCCACTTCACGAAGCACCCCGGCAACCCGATCATCGTTCCGGGGCCGATGTACCAACCCGCCGATTTCCGCGACCCGAACGTGTTCCTCGCCGACGACGGCCTCTTCCACATGCTGGTGACCACGCGGCTGTCCGACGAGCCGGTGGCCGGGAGGGGCGGATGCCTCGCACATCTGACTTCCTGCAATCTCGTGGCCTGGGAGTACGCCGAGGCGTTCCTCACCCCCGGCATGTGCCCATATCCCGAGTGCGCCGACTACTTCCAGTGGAACGATTGGTACTATGTGATCTATCTCGGTCCGTGGGGTCGGAATCATTACCGCATGTCTCGCAATCCATTCGGCCCGTGGCTGAGGCCTGCGGTGGACACGCTCGACGGCCGGTGGCTGGCGGCGATGAAGACCGCGGCGTTCGGCCCCGCCGGTGAGCGCCGGATCGGCGTCGGCTTTCTGCCTTGCCGCGAGGGCGGCCGCGACGACGGCGGCGGGCAGTATGCGGGGAATGCGGTGTTCCGGGAGATCGTGCAGAACCCCGACGGCGCCCTCAGCTCGAAGTTCCCCGCCGAGATGGCGCCGGCCACGGGGGAGTTCATCACCGCGCGAGTGACCGCCCTGTCCGGCGACGTCGCAGGCGATGCGGCGAGCACGCTGACACTCGCCGACCCCGAGGGCCTGTCGATGGCCGCCTTCGAGGGCATCCCTGCCGACGCCCGCATTCGAATGCGCGTTACGCCCTCGGCATCGGCCCGCGAGTTCGGGCTGGTGGTGCGCGGCGCAGGCCGGTGCGAGACCGGGTACGAAGTCCGTTTCATCCCCGCCGAAAAGCGCGTTCGGGTGAAGCCTGTTGCGAAGGGCGAGGACATCACCCACTCGCTGCAGGGCGTCGAGGGCCTCGACCGCCCGTTCAGCATCGAACTGGTGATGACCGGCGACATCCTCGACCTGTGCATCGACGAACGGATGTGCTTCGTGAACCGCTATGGCGAGGCGCGGGGGGATCGGCTGTTTTTGTTCTGCGAGAATGGGGAAGTGACGTTCGAGGGATTACAGATCATGTACTGACCGGCGCCTCGCGGGGCACAGCTACGACGGCTCCTCAGGCCCGCAGCCCGAGGACCCGCACGCACACCCCGCGCCACACCCGCGCTTGAGCAGGGCATATCCGATCGCGACCGACACCAGGGTCAGTGCCGCCATGAGCGGCTTCGTCAGCCCCAGGGCCTTGCCCCCAAACAGCCCCAGCCACACCGGCAGCATCGGCGAGCCGCAGCAGCCCACGAGGAAGCACCCGAACACGGCCAGCGCCGACCCGATCGTGAGGCCCGCCAGCGCGCCGGTCGCCGCCCGCTTGCGGTTCTCGCTCCACAGCGACAGCGCATACACGCAGAAGGCCCCGGCGAGGGCATACGACAGCCCCAGCCAGATATCCCCGTTCGCGACGTAAGCCCCGATTGCGCCGGAGAGGGTCGAGGTGTCGGCAGTGCCCGTATCGCAGCCGACGGCGCCGGGAGCGCAGGAGCTGCCGTCACAGGCCGCCGGCTGGTTGATCGACCACACGCCGTGGAACGCAAGGATCGCGACGAATGCAGCGGCGGTGAACAGGTGGCTGTCTTTCACAGGCCGAGAGACCTCGCTTCTGGCCGGAAGTGGGCCGGTGTCAGGTCGGACAGAGAGGGTAACGCACGCGTAACAGGGGGTGGTTCCCGACGGTAATCGGCAGCGCCAGCCGGCGATTCTTGTCTTGAGCCCGAGAGTTTGCTGAACTAGTGCATGGGTATCCTTGTTATATAATTGGTTTCCGGGGCACGGGGCGAGATTGGCGATGAAATGCCTGAACGAGGCGCATTCAAGCGTTGTGCTTACTGTGGCTACGTCTGGGAAAACATCCGCGACTTCATCGCGGACTCTTCGCTGCATGTGAACGGGTATCAGGCAGCCCCCGAGGACCCGCAGCGCGGGCTGATTATGGTGACTCACGAGGTCGAAGGCTGCGGGAACACCCTGGCAGTTCGGGCGTCCGAGTTGAGCGTGCTGTACGACGGCCCCACTCACCAGGAGCGCATGATCAAGCTGGAGCCGTGCCGCCTTCTCTGTCTGGATTCGGCGAACATCGAGGAGTGCAAGGTCGAGTGCGATCTGGCGTGGGTTCGGCAGGTGTTGCAGCACTTGCGGCGGCACGAACTGCCGCAGCGTGTACAAGAATCTGCCGCGCATTGACGGGCAGGTCTACCTCTGCGTGTACTCCCGACGACATGACCTCTTGATGACGTTGGCTGCCACTCTTCCAAATCCAAAGCCGCCCCGAGAGTAGGCCCTTCAATCCCCCCGTGTGACCCGCAGCACCTCCTCAATCGTAGTGACGCCCCGAAGCGCCAGGCCGATGCCGTGATCGCGCAGGCCGAGCACCCCCGACTGGCGGATCGTCGCCTGGAGCGTTGAACTCGGCACGCCGGCGGTGATCGCATCCCGGATGGCGTCGTCTATGGCCATGACCTCGAACAGCGCCTGCCTGCCGCGATAGCCCGTGCCGCGACAGTCGGGGCAACCCCTGCCGCGACTTGCCCGCGCCGTGGCCGGATCGAGGTCGAGCGCCTCGCACAGGGCCGCCGACGGGCGGAACTCCTCCCGACACTTCTCGCATACCCGCCGCACCAACCGCTGGGCCACCACCACCGTCAGACAGGACGCAAGCAGGAACGGCTCACCGCCCATGTCGATCAGGCGCGCGGGGGCTGAGGCGGCGTCATTGCAGTGCAGCGTCGAGAGCACCATGTGGCCGGTGAGGCCCGACCGGATCGCCATGTGCAGCGTCTCCGCGTCGCGGATCTCCCCCACCATTACCACGTCCGGGTCCTGGCGCAGCACGTGGCGCAGCGCAGCGGCGAAGTCGAGGCCGATCTTCGGGTGAACCTGGATTTGGGCCACACGGGAGAACTCGTATTCCACCGGGTCCTCGATGGTCACCACGTTCTTCGAGACGCAGTCGAGCCGGCTGAGCGCGGCATACAGCGTCGTCGTTTTCCCGCTGCCGGTCGGGCCGGTGACGAGCACCATCCCGTGCGCGCGCCCCAATTCCCGCTCAATGATCGTGCGCGCTTCGGCTCCCATCCCCAACTGATCGAGCTGCCGCAACTCCTGCGACTTGGCTAGCATCCGCAGCACGATCTTCTCGCCGGTGCTGGTGGGAATGACCGACACCCGCACATCGTACTCCTGCCCTTCGATCTGCGCGTCGAAGCGCCCGTCCTGCGGCAGGCGACGCTCGGCGATGTCGAGATTGGAGACGATCTTCAGCCGGGAGATCAGCGGGGCGTGCAGATCGATAGGGAGGGTAAGGTGGTCGTACATGATGCCATCGACGCGCAGGCGGACATAGAGGCATTCGCGCTGGGCCTCGATGTGGACATCGCTTGCGCGCTCGCGCACTGCGGTGCGGATGATGTCGTCCACGGCACGCACGGCGGGAGCAGGGCCGGTCAGCGCCGAGGCGTCATCGTCTCCCGCCAGCCAAAGAGGCATCGGCTCCTCATTAGAGGCCGCCTGCACGGCTGCTGACATTCGGTTGCGCATGGCTCGCGTGGTCTCCGGCGTCGGCTCTGGCGGATAGGGGGCCTATGTCCACTGTATCGGCCTTTCACTACCGGGCTTGAGATGCGCGGGCCGCTGACGGCGACTCATCCCCGGCCCCAGGCTGCGGGCAAGACCTGGACGCGGCAACTGTCGCTTCCCAGCGGAACCGGGAGTTTCGAGGTCGTGCTGGTGGATGCAACCGGACGCCGCGTTGCCGGGAGAGGAGGTCGAACTGTCAGCAGGCGGAGGTGCCTCCCCGGCTTCTGCAGGAGAGAACCCGCTGGGCGTTGAATTAGTTGCTTGCCCGACAGGGCTTGCATAGAGTGCGTCAATCCATAAGATGCGGGGAGGGCACCGCCATGCCAGCAGATACTGAGGCCTACGGTGACTGGTCTGACGATGTGAACAACTCCGGGACTTCCGGCCCGCTGCCCATCGAGGTTCTGCGCATGGGCTGGTCGTGGGGCGCGTTCATCTTCAGTTGGATGTGGGCCCTGGCGAACCGTGTGTATTACGCGGCAATTCTCGCGATCCTGGCAAGCAGCGCCATCTCCATGACGCCCCACGGGCATCGGGGGGCCGGCTTCGCAACCGGCGTGACGATCATATCGGTGTGGCTCGGCGTGGCCGGTCACCGCCTGGCCTGGCGGCACCGCCGATTTCAGGATGTCAGACAATACCAAGACACGATGCGGACCTGGAACCGGTGGGGGTTCGGACTCTTCCTCGTGGGTGTGGTCGGATTCGTGGTCTACTTGGCGTGTGGTGTCTGGGCGCTCACTCACTGATGTCGTGGCTTTGCCATCTGTCCTCTGTCATCTGCCCTCTCCTCCCCTGCAGCCTCAGTATCCTCCCCAGCACCTCCAGCGGACCGCGCAGTTTGCGCAGGCCGCCGCGCCGACCCTGGAAGGTGTTGCGGTGGAGCATCTCGTCCAGGGGGCGCTTTGGCGGGGCTTCGGTTTCGCCCTCCGGGTAGCCGATGGTGCAGAAACCCGGCAGGATGTAGTCTTCGGGTACCGCCAGAATGCCCCGGATCACTCTCTCGTCGAAACCGCCGATCCAACAGGTGCCCAGGCCGCGATCGGTGGCGGCGAGCATGATATTCGCGCCCGCGAAGATGCAGTCGTCGCGCGAGAACTTGCTGACCTTGCGCGCGCAGACGACGATGAGCGCCGGGGCCTCGTGGATGTGCGGCCAGCGCAAGCCGAAGTAGCGCGCGTTCCGGCCGACCTGGGCCTTCACCTCGGGGTCCGTCACGATGATGAACTCCCACGGCTGCAGGTTCACCGCCGAGGGGGCCCAGCGCGCCGCCTCGACGACCTCGCGCAGGAGTTCCTCAGGCACATGGTCGGGCTTGTAGCGCCGGATGCTTCGCCGGGTGCGGGCGAGATCGAGGAAGGTGTGGATCGGGATCACCTCGCGGCAGTACCTTGGAGTTAGATTGCCGTTTGATGCGCGTACGATCATGGGATGGACCAACGGCTTCGACCACAAAGACTCGAAGACACAAGCGCGGCGGGGCAAGTGCCGACGGAGGTGGCCTGGCCGTTTAGTGTTCTTGTATCTTAGTGGTCAATTCCTCCCATGATTCCGGCCACGCCGGGCTGGGGGCTGGCGGCTACTTTCGGCCTGGAAATAGCATTCCCTTCTCGCGCAAGCAGGGCAAGCGGGCGTCATGGGCGAATTGCCGGTGACTAAGCATTGCTGAGGTGTGTTCACATGAGCGATATCGTTACGATGAAGAAAGCTGCGGCCGAGGCTGCGGTTGGATACGTTGAGCCGGGGATGGTCGTCGGCCTCGGAGCTGGCAGCACTGCTGTGTTTGCGATCCGCAAAATCGGCGCGCTGCTCAAGGAGGGGCGGCTGACCAAAATCCTCGGCATCGCCTGCTCGCGGCAGGTCGAGGCGGATGCCACCGATGCCGGTGTGCCGCTGACGACATTGGAGGAGCACCCTGCGGTGGACCTGACCATCGACGGCGCGGATGAGGTCGCGCCGAACCTGGACATCATCAAGGGCGGCGGCGGCGCGCTGTTGCGCGAGAAGATCGTCGCGCAGGCCAGCCTCCGGGAGATCATCGTAGTGGACCAAAGCAAGGTCTCCGACGCGCTGGGCAGGCTGTTCAAGGTGCCGGTCGAGGTCGTGCCCTTCGGGTGGCGCTGCCAGGAAGCGTTCCTGCAGTCGCTGGGGGCCAAAGTGTACCTGAGACACAATCCCGACGGCGGCCCATACCAGACGGATCAGAGCAACTACATCCTCGACTGCGACTTCGGCCCGATCACCGACACCGCCGCCCTGGCGGCGAAGCTCGACTCCCGCGCCGGGATCGTGGAGCATGGGATGTTTCTCGGAGTCGCCGATGAGATCATCATCGCCGGTCCGGACGGGGTGACGAGGCGGACGAGGTAGGCCGGAGGCAGCTACTGGCGAGGCCAAGCGCATCTCCTCAGCCCGGCCTACCTGGAACCAAGGGAGAGATTGACCACAAAGACGCGAAAGCACTAGACGGCCAAACCACCTCGTTTGAGACCCGCATCGCCGTTTAGTGTTCTCGTGTCTTCGTGGTCAAAGTCGTTGGTCTATTCCATAATCCTGTGCGTATTGAGTGCGAATCGAGTTCTCTCAGGGAGTGAACGCGATGAAATATGTAAAGTTCGGGAACGCAGGCGTCGAGTTGTCCGTCTTATGCCTGGGCGCGATGACGTTTTATGAGCGTTGCGATGAGGCTACGTCCATCGGCGTGGTTCGCAAAGCTTTCGACCAGGGCATCAACTTCATCGACACCGCCGATGCGTATGGCCGCGGAGCCAGCGAGGAGTTCCTCGCGAAAGCGCTCGACGGCATCCGCGACGATATCTTCCTGGCCACCAAGTTCTGGGTGCCGATGTGGCCGGAGCGCCGCAACGGGCGGGGGTGCTCGCGGTTCCACATCGTCAAGGCGGTGGACGCGTGTCTCAAGCGGCTGAACACCGACCGCATCGACCTGATCCAGCTTCATCACCCCGATCCGCTGGTCAGCGCCGAGGAGATTCTGTCGACGCTCGACAACCTGGTGAAGCAGGGGAAGGCGCTCTACATCGGGGTCAGCAACCACTTCGCGTGGCAGATGGCGCACCTTCTAGGGGTCAGCGCGCTGCATAATTGGGAGCCGATTGTGTCGATCCAGGCGCGCTACAACCTGCTCGACCGTGCCGTGGAGATCGAGACCGTGCCGTTCTGCAAGCGCTTCAATATCGCGATGATGGGTTACGGACCGCAGGATGGGGGCATACTCACGGGGCGATACAAGCGGGGGGAGCCGATCGACCCGCAGTCTCGGGTGGGACAGATCCCGTCCATGCAGGAGAGGCTCACGCCCGAGCTGTTCGACATCCTCGACAAGATCCAGGCGGTCGCGGACAAGTACGGGATCGGCATCAACCAACTCGCGGTCAAGTGGGTGATGGAGCAGCCGTTCTGCTGCATCCCGATCATCGGCGGCGGCAAGCCCGAGCACTTCGACCCTCTGTACGAGATCGTGGACTTGAACATCGACCCGGACGACATCCGGTACCTGACGGACCTGACGAAGCAGTACCGATACAAGGAATTCGACAATCAGCCGATGATCGCGGGGACGTCACCGGCGCTAAATTACCTGTAGACCGTGGACGGCGTCCGGTAGGGAGGCGGCCTGAACGCCGCCGATGTTATCTAGCGCAATCCAGGATGCGTCAACGGCCGGTGGGGCACAGGCCCCCGGCCCACAGCGGCAGCACTCCCCGGTGCACGCCCCGCCATCGGGCTTTCATCCCTCGCTCACCAGTTGACAAGTGTGCTACAATCCGACCCGCACCATCGGGTGGGGTCCGAACTAGTGCGCCGCCGCACCGTTCCACACACAGATCGGTGCTTTCACTGACAGGAGACCTGCTGTGGCAAAAGCCGCAATCATCGTCGAATCTCCGACCAAGACACGCACCCTCGGTCGGTTCCTCGGCGAGGAGTACACGCTCCTCGCGTCGATGGGCCACGTCCGAGATTTGCCCGAAACCGGACTCGCCGTGGATGTCGAGAAGGACTTCGCGCCGGAGTATGAGGTCATCCCCCGGCAGCAGAAGAACCTCACCGCGATCCGCAAAGCGCTCAAGGCGGTCGACACCGTCTACCTCGCTTCGGACCCTGACCGCGAAGGTGAGGCCATCGCCTGGCACCTCAAGGAAGCCCTGAAGCTCAAGACCGCCACACGCATCGAGTTCAACGAGATCACCGAGAAGGCCGTGCGCGAAGCTTTGGCCCACCCCCGCGAGATCGACGGAGATCGCGTCAACGCCCAGCAGGCCCGCCGGGTCCTCGACCGTCTCGTCGGGTATCTGCTCAGCCCGCTTCTGTGGCAGAAAATCCCGTCCGGCAAGGGCCGGGGGCGGAGGTCATTAAGCGCCGGGCGCGTGCAGTCGGTCGCCCTGCGGCTCATCGTCGACCGCGAGCGAGAGATCGCCGCATTCAACGCGGTCGAGTACTGGAGCATCGAGTGCTCCCTGACCCCGTTCGACCGCGAGTTCCCCTTCACCGCGAAGCTGCTCAAGCGCGACGGGCAGGATCTCGACCTGACGAATGAGACCGAGACGCTCCCCATCGCCGAGGAGCTGCGCACCAGCGCCTATCAGGTGGGCACCATCGACAAGAAGGAGCGCCGGCGCGGCCCACAGCCGCCGTTCAACACCGCAAGCCTCCAGCGCGGCGCCGCGAACGCTCTCAGCTTCTCGGCCCAGCAGACGATGCTCATCGCCCAGCAGCTCTATGAGGGTATCGAAACAGATGAGGGGGAGATCGGCCTCATCACCTACATGCGCACGGACTCCACGCGCATCGCCGATGTCGCCCGCGACCAGGCGCGCGAGTTCATCAACGGTAAATACGGCGAGGCGTTCGTCGGCCCCGGCGCAACCGGCAAAGCCGGCAAGAACATCCAGGATGCGCACGAGGCCGTCCGACCGACCTCCGCGATGCGCGAGCCTGAACAAGTGCGCGTCTACCTCGACGACCGGCAGTTCGCCCTGTATGACCTGATCTGGCGGCGGTTCGTGGCCAGCCAAATGTCCGCCGCCGTGTACGACCAAACTACCGTGGAGATCAACGCGGGGCGCTACGGCCTGCGGGCCTCGGGCTCGGTCGTGAAGTTCGCGGGGTTCCTCGCCGTCCAGAAGCCCATCGAGGAGGGCGAGGAAGAGGAAGCGGTGACGTTGCCGGAGCTTTCGGAGGGGCAAGACCTCAGGCTTCTCGATGTCCTCCCGGAGCAGCATTTCACCAAGCCGCCCCCGCGTTATTCCGAGGCGACGCTGGTGCAGGAGCTGGAGGAGAACGGTATCGGGCGTCCGTCGACGTACGCGCCGACGATTGAGGTGCTCCGCCAGCGCAAATACGTGTCAATGGACCGCCGCCGGTTCATCCCGACGGTGCTGGGCGTCGTGGTGTGCGACTATCTCGTCGAGCACTTCCCGCAGATCATGGATGTCGCGTTTACCGCCCATGTCGAGGACAACCTCGATGGGGTGGAAAGCGGCGAGCGCGACTGGGTGGAACTCCTACGGGAATTCTACGACTCGTTCGTGAAGACGCTCCACGATGCCGAAACTGCGCCGCCGCGCATCATCGAGGGCGAAGTCTGCCCCGACTGCGGCGGGAGGCTGCAAGAGCGCTACTCGGTTTACGGCAAGTACGCCGGGTGCGAGAACTACCCGGAGTGCAAGTACACCCGCAACCTGCTCGACAACCTCCTCCCGAAGGAGGAGCCGCAGGTTCTGGAAGAGGCCTGCCCGGACTGCGGCAAGCCGCTGGTGGTGCGGCCCGGAGCGCAAGGCCGCAAGTTCGTCGCCTGTTCGGGCTACCCCGAGTGCAAGTACCGGCGGCCGCTCGAGGGCGACGCCGCGCCGCGCAAGGCCGCCATCCCCACAGACGTGAAATGCCCCAAATGCGGGGAGCCGATGGTGATCCGCGAGAGCAAGCGCGGCCAGTTCCTCGGCTGCTCGGCCTTCCCGAAGTGCCGCACCATCCTGCAGATGTCGGCCTTGGAGGGCGGGACGCCGGATGCCGAGGCCTCGGCGGCGGGGGCCTTATCTGCCGCAACCGAGGGCACGGACGAGCCTGCCGTCGAGCTGCCCGCCTGCGACAAGTGCGGAGCGCCGATGGTGTTGCGCCGGGCTCGCGGCACGTTCCTGGGGTGCTCTCGGTATCCCGAATGCAAGAACACGATGCCTGTGCCCGCAGGCATCAAGCTTCCGGATAAGCCGAAGCCGGTCATCACCAAGGTCCCGTGCCCCGAGTGCGGCAAGCCGATGGTCGTCCGCCAGAGCAAGCGCGGGAAGTTCCTCGGCTGCTCCGGGTACCCGAAATGCCGGCACATCGAGAATGTGTCCCCGGAGGAATTGGAGAGCATCCTGGCGAAGGCCTCGGCGGAAGGGTAAAGCCTTCCCCCTGTGGCCATGGAAGAACCCACCCCCCGACCTTCAAGCGCCGTCCTGATCGCCGTCTTCGCGGTGGCTGTGTCCGTTCTCGCGTATGAGGTCGCCCTCACCCGCGCCTTTTCGGTGCTGCTCCGCTTCCACTTCGTCTTCCTGGCCGTGTCGCTGGCCACATGCGGGCTTGGCATCGGCGGACTCGTGGACTTCCTCACCGCCCGGCGCGAGGCCTCGCGCCTCTGGACTCACCGCACGCTCGTGCTGCGGGCGTGCGGGATCGCGATCTGCTATCCCCTGTCGGCATATCTGCTCTTCGCCACCAAACTTTCGGCGCATCTCACCTCCATATTCGTAGTCTCAGTCGTCTGCCTTCCCCCGTTCCTGATCGCGGGCACGTTCCTCAGCCGCGCATTCGCCGCATTCTCATCCGAGGGCGGGCGGCTGTACGCTGCCGATCTCACCGGCGCGGCGCTCGGCAGTTTCCTCGTCATCGGAGCGCTGCAGCTTTGCGGCGGCATCAACGCCCTCGCGCTGTGCAGCGTGGTGGTCGCGCTCGGGGCCGTCTGGCTGGCGAAGGAGGCCGGAGGGGGACGAGTGATCCTGCCCGCTGCTCTGGCCGTTCTGGTGTCGTTGGCGCTGGCGGGCAATCTGCGATACAAGACGGTCGATCTGCCCGCGATGCCGTTATCCGCAGATCCGAATGCAAAGCCCCTGTACAAGGAACTCGCCGATCCCCTGGTGCGGGCCAAGATCGTCGACTCGGACTGGAACGCGTTCGCGCGCACCGATGTCATCGCCTACCCCAACCCGCAGACCGGCAAAGTCGACCCGAACGACGACCTGTACATTTACACGGACGGCGAAGTGCCGACGAACATGATTCACTTCACCGGCGATCTGGGGCCGCTGACCGGGCGGCTGGCTTCGTTCATCGGCTTCTATCCGTTCTGGAACTTCCGGCCGGAGAAAGCGCTTCTCATCGGCCCTGGCGGCGGGCTGGACATCCTGCTGGCTTTCGGGGTCGGCGCGAAGCAGATCGACGGGGCCGAACTGAACCCCAGCATCCCCCGGATCGTGAGTCGATACGCGAGCTTCAACGGGCATGTGTACGATTACGCGAATGTGAACATCCACGTGGACGAGGGCCGCAGCTTCATCCGTCGCTCCAACGAGAAGTACGACCTCGTGTACATGGCGCTCACCAAGACGGCCACAACCGCATCCTCAAGCCTCGCGCTGGTGGAGAGCTACATCCACACCACCGAGGCTTTCCGGGACATCTACGATCACCTCACGGACCGCGGCGCGATGGCCTTCGTCTGCCAGGAGCCGGTCCTCCTGGCCCGGGCGATGCTGACAGGGATCGACGCCATCCAGAGCACGGGCGTGCCGCGCAAGGACGCCGTCCGCAGCGTGCTGGGCCTGAGCGTCACTCGCGACAAGATGATGCTCGGGCCGTATCGGCACCTGATGGTGATGACCCGTCAGCCGTTATCGCCGGAGCGATCGGCGCAGCTTGCGAAGATGGCGGTGGCCACAGGTTTCGAGCCGGTGTTCTTCCCCGGCGCCTTCGAGCCGGAGCCGTTCCAGTGGCTCACGCGCGACGGCGTGGACAGCCGCACCTTCGTCGAGCGCTGGAACGATGCGGAGGGCCTGCAGCCGGGAGAGCGGATCAACTTCGCGCCATGCCCCGATGACCGCCCGTTCGTGGTGGACCTCAGCTTCGGCGTTCCGCCGCAGTTCCGGTGGCTTCTGGCGGGCGTGGCTCTCGCGACGATCCTCCTCTCGGTCGGGGCGTGGGCCTTCGCCCGCAGCACAGGCCAGCCCGGCTTGGGGCTGGGGCCGCTCGCGCAGGCGGTGGCGTACTTCTCCCTGCTGGGCATCGGCTTCATGCTCGTCGAGATCGTGCTGACGCAGAAACTCGTGTTGTACCTCGGTTACCCGGTGCTGACGCTGTCGGTCATCTTGTTCTCGCTGCTTCTGGGCGGCGGACTGGGCAGCCGTATCAGCCAGCGGTGGGATGCTTCGGTCGTCCGGGGGCCGGCGATGCTCGCGGCCTTCGCGGTGGCGGCGTGTTCGCTCGTGCTGCTCCTGGTGCTGCCGCATCTGATCGGGGCCACGCTGGGGTGGGACATCCGGCTGCGGTGCGCGGTGACGATGGCGCTTCTCGCGCCGACGGGGCTTTTCATGGGGATGCCGTTCCCGAGCGGGCTGCGAATTCTAGGCGCTCGCGCGCCGGAGCTGATCCCGTGGATGTGGGGCGTCAACGGCCTGACTTCGGTTATCGGCTCGGTCGGAGCGATGGTCCTGGCGAAGGAGACAGGCTTCACGGTCGTGTTGATGGTGGGGGCGGGGCTGTACGTGGTAGCGGGGGCGCTGATGGCGGAGATGGGGAAACACAGGACTTCACCGGGTTGACGGCCCCGGATGCGTCCGTGCCAGCAAACCTCTCGGGTGTGCTTGTCGCGGCAGGCGTCAGACCTTGGCATTCGGTAGGAGGATGACGGTCACCGAAGGGGCCACGGCGGCGGCTTGCTTGCGCTGTCCCGCATCGAAGGTGAGCAACTCGGCTCGGCCTGTTACTGCCAGAAGCTCGGTGAGGGCGAGGTAGAGGCTGTCAGCGGACCGACTGCACCCATAGCCATGCCGGATGCGTTCTGCTCGCGCAATTAGAGCGGCATCGCCTTCGGGCAGGAATTTGACAGCGGCCAGAGATGACCGCAGGTTTGCGACTGCGCTTGCATACTCGTCCGCTGACAATTCGCCGCCTATGTGCTTGTTGCACAGCACATATAGGGTCTCCATCACGATGAGGTGGGGAGCGTAGACCGTGCAACCGGCTGCGTCTCTTTGCTCCAAGGCCGCATCTGCCAATGCGCACCTTCCCGGTTCCTGTGCGCACAGAGCGACGAGTACGCTGGCATCGATCACGACATTGCGCGTCTCACTCGTGAGGTTCATAGCCGAACATCCCCCCTGCGCGGCCCTCACGGAGGTAGTCGCGCGTGCCGGGCTTGGGATTCATGTGGGCACCGCGTTCGCGGATTTCACGGAGGGCTGCGCCGAGAGCGGACGTGCAGCCGCGCATGGCGGGGGCCGCATCGTCGCTGCCGACTTCCGCAAGCACGGTCACCCGCAGCCTGCGGCCCGCGAATTCCGGCGCATGGGTGACGATCTCCTCCCATGTGCCTTCGATTGACACCAGTGGGTATGCCATCGTCAAACTCTTGCCTTTCGTCCGCAACTGCTCATCGGTTGGTGAACCGAAGATCTCACACAGATTATACCATACGCACTGTCATCAAACACCGCTCGGTGTGCTTTTCATTTGACTTGCCGGAGAACGCGCGGCTATAATTGCCCAATCCGGTGAGGGGCGCACCAAAAGATGAAGAAGTGGTATACCAAGGAGGGTCCGTCCGCCATGCTCAGGCCAAATGTGGAGGAGTACGCGAAGATTCGGGTGGTGGGCATCGGTGGCGGAGGTTCCAATGCAGTCGACAGGATGATCGAATCGGGGCTAATGGGCGTCGAGTACTTCGCCCTGAATACCGATCTGCAGGTGCTCGACCTGTCTGCAGCCGATAAGAAACTGCAAATTGGCGAGAACCTCACCCGGGGTCTCGGCACCGGGGGCAACCCCGAACTCGGACGCCAGGCCGCCGAGGAAAGCCGCCAGGACATTATGATGGCCCTCGACGGAGCCGACATGGTGTTCATCACCGCCGGCATGGGTGGCGGAACCGGGACGGGGGCCAGCCCCGTCGTGGCTGAGATTTCCCGCGAACTGGGCGCGCTCACGGTCGGCGTCGTCACCAAGCCATTTTTGGTCGAGGGCAAGAAGCGCGCCGCCTTGGCCGAAGAGGGCATCAAGCGCCTCAAAGCTAATGTCGACACCCTCATCGTTATCCCCAACGACCGTCTTCTCTCCCTCAGCCAGCGGGACCTCACGCTCCAGGAGGCCTTTGCGGTCGCGGATACGATCCTGCAGCAGGGCGTGAAGGGCATCAGTGAGGTCATCGTCGTTCCGGGCCTCATCAACCTCGACTTCGCGGACGTGCGCGCCGTCATGGCGAACGCCGGCTCGGCGATGATGGGCATCGGCGAGTCCTCGGGCGATAAGCGCGCCACCGATGCCGCGCAAGCCGCCATCTCCAGCCCGCTGCTTGAAACCAGCATCGAGGGCGCTCGCAACGTGCTCATCAACGTCACCGGCGGTCCGGATCTCACGCTCCAGGAGGTCCACGAGGCATCCAAGATCGTGCAGGAGGCGGCTAACGTCGGCGGGGTCGAGACCGATTTGACCCTCGGCGCGGTCATCGACGACAAGATGCAGGGCGAAGTGCGGATTACCGTCGTCGCCACCGGGTTCGAGCCGCCGCAGCCTGTCGTCGAGAAGCCCGCGGCAAGCCGAGAGCGCGAACCGTTCACTATGCCGGCGGTCGAGCCCGCAGCGCCGGAGAAGGCAGCCCCCACCGAGGACAAAGACAAGGACAAGAAAAAGGCGTCCGAGGAACTCCCGACCTACGATCAGGATGACGTGGACATCCCGGCTTTCCTGCGCCGCAGGTAGGCGTCGGATGCCCCGCTTTCATACAGGACGCCGCCCCCCAGTGGGCGGCGTTTTGCGACTCAGACAGGGCGCAGGTATCGGCGTCCGCGCCGGCGAATCACGGTTGGCGTGATGAGACGGACTCAACGGCGATTTCTGACCACGAAGACCCAAAGACACGAAACGACAACGGCCACGTTATCGCCGTGTTTGTGCTGTTCTTTGTGATTTCGTGTTTTCGTGGTAAATCGTTCTGTCCATCAAGGCTGCGCCGGGAGAACTCGCATTCTGCGTTTCACAGGTGGTACGATGCTCAAGCTCAGCGTCATCTCTGATGAGATATCTCAAGACTTCCAGCGCGTCGTCGATGTGTGCGGCGAATATGGCGTGAAATTGGTCGAGCCGCGTTCAGTCTGGGATACGCCGCCGCCGAAGCTCTCGCTCGAGCAGGCGGCCCGGATGAAAGGCCTTCTCGACGCGGCCGAGATGAAGGTCTGCTGCATCGCCTCGCCGTTCCTCAAATGCGACCTCGGCGATCCCGAGCAATACGAGCAGCATCTCGGCATTCTGCGCCATTGCGTCGAACTGGCGCACTTCTTCGGCTGTAACATCATCCGCGGCTTCACGTTCTGGAAGACCGGCCCGGCCGCATCCGTCTGGCAGCAGCTTCTCGACTCCTACGCCGAGCCGATCCGTATCTGCGAACAGGAAGACGTGTACATCGGGATCGAGAACGAGGCCTCGACGCATATCGCAACCGCTGCAGAAGCCGAGCGGATGTACAGGGCCCTCAATCACCCGCGCGTGCGGGCGATCTGGGACCCGGCGAACGAAGTCTTCGCGGAAGACGGCGAGCTGCCGTTCCCGAACGCCTTCGAGCGCATGAAGCCGTGGATGATCCATGTCCACATCAAGGACGCGGTGAAGGACCCCTCCGCCCCCGAGGGGGCGCGGTGCGTTCCGGTGGGCGATGGCGGCTACATTGACTACCCGGCGCAGTTCCAGGCGTTGATCGACATGGGCTATGAGGGCGCGTGCTCGCTCGAGACCCACTGGCGTCCGAACGCCGAGCTGGACAGCGACCTGCTGAACCGGCCCGGCGGCGCGGCTTTCTCCGAGGGCGGCGAGTTGGCGAGCCGTATCTGCCTGGAGAAGATTCTATCCATATTGGCGGGCCTGAAGGGGTAGATGAACCCCTCCGCCAGGAAGTATTGTCGCCATGCCGCCTGAGATCGTCAAATGCGACCTGTTGGTCATCGGAGCCGGCCCTGCCGGGTGCACGGCGGCGCTTTACGGCGCCCGAGCCGGCCTCGCGACGGTCATGGTCAGCCCCGCCGAGATTGCGGGGATGATGGCCGAGGCTCCGGTCGTGGGGAACTTCCCCGGACAGGAACAGTCCCTACCCGGACGCCAAATCCTGATGCGGATCCGGGAGCAGGCGCTGAGCGCCGGGGCGCGGCATCTGATCGAGCCGATCACCGCCGCCGATTTCACGGACCCCGCACATCTGCGGGCGTACGGCGGCCAGCGCGATTTCGAGGCTGCTGCCGTCATCGTGGCGACCGGGGCGACCGCCCGGGCGGAGTCAGTGCCCGGCGAGCGCGAGTTCCGAGGGCGCGGGGTGTGCTATTGCGCCGCCTGCGACGCGCCTTTGTTCAAGGGCGAGGACCTACTGGTGGTCGGCATGGACGCGCAGGCGGCTGAAGAGGCGCTGGCCCTGTCCGGCGTGGCCCGGTCGGTGTGTCTCGTCTCGCCGGCGGAGGACCTAAGGCTCGACTGGGCGCTCCGGGAGGCCGTCCAGGCCTGCGCGAACCTCGAGATCAGGCCGGGGCTGAGGCTCATCGAGATCACCGGCGACACTTGCGTCACGGGAGCGACTTTCGCAAGCCGCCAGGGAGAACCGATGACGCTGTCGGCTTCCGGCGTATTCCTATACCTGAGGGGCAGCGCTCCGGCGACTGAGTTCCTCATGGGTTCCCTTGCCACGGACGAGAACGGATTGCTGGTCACCGATGAAGTCTGCCAGGCCAGCGTTCCGGGCGTGTTCGCCGCCGGCGACGTCCGCCGCAAGCAGGTGCGTCAAATGGTCATCGCGGCAGCCGACGGGTGCACAGCCGCCCTCGCTGCCGAGAGATACATACGCGGCACACCCAGCGTCCGCAAGGACCACGGCGACAGGGCGCGGTAGCCGCACACACGCCGGCCCCCGTCAACCGTGGTCGCTTCTCGGTCCAGGGCAGCCGCTATACGCCTGCTTTGCGAAAGGTCGGGGTGCTCTTGGAGAACGGTAAAACCTACCGTCTGACGGGATGGGCATCGTGGGGGATCACCGTGTACGCCGGAACCGTCTTGCTTAGCTCCGTCGTCTACTACGCCCTCCAGCTCGCGACCAACGGTCCGCACGTGAACAGCGGCGCGATCGCGGTGGGAGCGTCGGTCCTTCTGACCGCAGCCGCGGCGATGTCCGCCTCGCAGATCCGCATCACCATCGACGATGTCGGGATTCAGCGCGTCGACGGGGCGGGGCGGGCCCTACTGCTCCCGTGGGAGAGCATCTCCCGACTGGAGCGCGTGGGGCAGTCGCAGTGGAACGAGCGATATGTCCTGCGGTCCGCACACGGGACGATCACCTTCGACCGTAGCTGGGAGGACTGGGAAGACCTGAAGCAAGAGGTCCAAAAGCGCGCTTACCGGGCCGATCGAGTCTGGTGAGGCCCGGCAAATGGGGTCGGAGACCGCACGAACCCCGCAAGAACTGACGGAAGAGAGTTGACTTAGGTGTCCAGTATCAAACTCATCGCGATCGATCTTGACGGAACGCTGCTTGTCAACAGCGTCGACATCTCCGAGGAGAACGTAGCCGCCATCCGCGCGGCTGTGGCGCAGGGAATCATCGTGGCCATAGCGACCGGCCGCCCGCACTTCGGGGCGGTGCAGCTCGTCGAGCCGCTCGGCCTCGGGGACGTGCCGATCATTTCGTACAACGGCGCGGTCATCCGCAAGCCCGGCGAAACCACGCCGATGGCGGAGTGGCCGCTGGCCGCCGATGTGGCGTTCGACATCGTGCGCTGGTGCATCGAGCGGCGACTGCATACCCACTATTACTTCGACGACGTGATGCACGTGACTCGCTTCAGCTACTGGGCGCGGCTGTATAAGCATCGCACCGGAATCGTCGGCGTTCCGGTTGGCGATATGCGCCAGTTCGATGGCAAGTCGCCGACGAAAATCCTCATTTGTGTGGAACCGGAGAAGCTGCCGGCGGTTCTTGAGGAAGCGCAGGCACAGTTTGCGGGCCGCGCTTATGTCACCCGGTCCATGCCGGAGTATGTGGAGTTCCTGAATCCTGAGGCCTCGAAGGGCAATGCGCTGCGGTGGCTCGCCGACCATTTCGGCATCGCCCTGTCCGAGACGATGGGCATCGGGGACATGCTCAACGACCTGCCGCTCATCACTGAATCCGGCCTGGGTGTCGCGATGGTCCACGCCCAGGACGAGGTCAAGCAAGCGGCGCAGTATGTGACCACGGACGACTACACCGGAGTAGCCGAGGCCATCAACAAGTTCGTGCTCGGCAAGTGAGAGCCACCGAGGCGGCGAATGGCGTGACAGGCTCACGACCTCGACGACAATGCGGGCAGTCGGGCGCTCTCCTCTGCATTGTCGCCTGCCTGGCAGCCTGCGCGCTGGGGCGGCCTCCGGCGCTGGCCCTCACCGACGAGGCTTTGGGGCGTCTCATCATCACCGACGACCGGCCTGTCACGAACTCCTTCGTGAGTCGGGTCGAGTGGCTTGGCGACGGCAAGCGCATCATCGTCGGCGGGTGGCAGCAGTGGCCGAATATGCCGACTGTAATCGCCGTGATGGCTGACGGCGCGGTCGTCCCTGTCGCGGCGGGCGTCGCCAACGAGCACTTCGCGGTGTCCCCGGATGGCACGAGGGTGGCCTGCTGGTGCAAGGTCGGCAACGGCGACATGGCGCAACTGGCGGTTGCCGCTCCCGGCCAGGGGCCTCCGACGCCGATCGGGCCGCCCGTTCCGGCCGCTCAGGCGATGCACATCGCATGGGTCTCCAGCGACGCGCCCGGCACGGAGTGGCTGGTCTACATTCTCGCGGAGCCTCAGGATGCGGGCGGCATCTACGCCCTGTCGCCAACCGGGGTCCCGGCGCGCAAGCTCCTGCAGGTGTCGTCCGGCTGGTGGGCCGGGCTGTTCCCGTTCGATGGCCCCGATGAGATCCTCGCGAAGTGGCTCTCGAAGCCCCCGCTATGCTTCCGGGTCAACATGCGAACCGGACAGTGGGCGAAGACTGACGACTTCTGGGTGCAATCGCACCCGCTCCCGAGCAAAGGCCCCGGTGCATGGCTCAACGACGCCAACAGTCTGCTGACCGCGCCCCGGCCCGAGGCCGTGCCCACGAAGCTCGCGGATCGAGCCGACGGTTTCTGCTGGTCGCGGTCCGGGCGCGGGCTCATCTATTGGACCGATGACAAGCTCTGGGTGGTGTCGGCGGACGGTAAGATCAAGCGCAAGCTCCTGGGTATGCCGACGCTCATGCCGCTGAACGGGGGCTACGTCGCATACGGCTGCGCGTGGTCGCCTGACGAGAGCACGGTCGCCTATTGGCGCAATGCCGGCGGGCTGGGCGTGCTGCGGCGGGCGACGCTGGGCACCGAGGAGGTGGCGATCACCTTCGAGCTGCCCGCAGGGACGAAACTCCCGCTCGGCAGCGCGATATGGGTGGCCGAGAGGTTCATGATGGAGCGCCCCGGCGTCATTCTGAAGCCCGAGTGGCGCACCTGCAAGGGCCTGTTCCAGGTGACGCGGCAGACCACCGATGGGCAGCGCACGCTGGTGACCGCCGTCAACATCGGCACGGAGGCCGGAGTGCTGCGCCGGCTGACCGGCAGCAACGATGCGCCGCCGGAGAGCGACACCGGCGCGGGACACATCGCCATCGGTATCGGGGCCGCCCCGACAGCGCTCGTGCGTTCGTTTACCGTCACGCCGCTGGCTACAATCGCCGCGTGGCCACAGGGCAGCAGCATCGCCGGCCGTATCCTCCGAGTGGACGTCACCCGCCGCAACCTGGGCATATAGGGGCGGCTGTCATACGGGGTTTCGGCGATCGGACACGGCGACCTCACCCCCGGCCCCTCTCCGGGCCGCGCCGGACGCGGCACAGCGGAGAGGGGAGAACGACAACGGCGACCTCACCCCCGGCCCCCTCTCCACGAATAGAAGGGGTGAGGTGCGCCTTCGCGGCAGCGCTTGTTATTGCGGTTCGGCAGGACCCCTTGTGAGGTTCTCCAGGCAGTCAACCACATGATGAGAGTCCTGAGACAATACCGTCTCGAAATCCTGTTCACTTTCGTGATAAGCCTGCTTTGCGGCTTGCCGAGCATCATCATGCGCGTCAAGCTGGATCGCGAGGGGAAGATATACGCCCCTTTGGCGATCAGCGGCATCACCGGCCTCACCTACGATGAGACGACCTATTACGCGGGGTATTGCCGAGACGCTTACGACGGCCAGTGGCTCCCCGGCGACCCGCTGACATGGGAGCATCGTAACGATCCGCCACGCCTGGGCGAGGGCCCGCTGGCGTACTGGGCCGGGGCGCTGCTGGGCCGGCTGGTGAAAGGTGTCCCTGCGGGCTTCGACCTGTCGCGCTTCCTGCTTCCGGCGCTATGTTTCCTGTTCACCGCACTGGCCTGTCGACAGCTCGGCGCGCCGGGATGGATCGCCGTCGCTGCAAGCCTCCTCGCTATCGTCGCCCACGACCAGCTCAACCTGCCGCTGCAGGTCCTTGCCAGTCCGCGTAGCGTGAACATCGCCGACCACCTGCACTTGTACCACTCGCAGCGCGCCATCGAGTACATGCGGTTCCCGAACCCGTCTTTCACCTGGCCGTTCTGCGTCGGGGCGCTGATGGCCACGCACGCCATGATCTCCACGCGGAAGTTCTATTATGCAGTGGTGTTGATGCTGCTGGTGGCCGCCCTCAGCTATATGTACGTGTTCTTCTGGACTTTCGTCATTATGGCGGCGGCGCTATATGCCCTGTGGGCGGGGATGACCGGACGCGGCGCGGCGGCGATGTGCATTCTGCTTGCGCTGGTCGTCAGCGGCCTGCTCAGCGCGCCGCTCATCGCCCAACTGCTGGCACCCGCGAGCTACGGCCTGACGGCCGTGAACGCGCGGCTGGCATGGGGCGGGGCCGGCATATCCCTCGCCATGCAGAAGTACGAGATCGCGCTGTGGGTCATCTTCCTAATCCTGTACCCAAAGCGCCGGCCGGAGTTTCCGTATCTGCTCGCCGTCGCAATCGCCCCATACGCGTGCGTGTTCGCGTCCCACGCCGCCGGACAGCACGTGCAGGACTGGCACTGGATCGGGCGGTGCTGGTACATCTGGATGTGCCTCTGCCTGGTGCTCGCCGTATGGGCCATCGGCGAGACGGAGTACCAAATCCCGCTCCTCCGACGTGTCGGCGGGTATGTGCGGAGGGCCACCGTCCCGTTCGCAATGGTGCTGTCGGCGCTGGTGCTCGCCTATGGGTTCAACGATCATATCCATTTCGGGCTGGACATGGCTGACCGCTATACCATCACCCGGGGCGAGGCCGCCGCCTTCCACTGGCTCGATCGCTACGCCGATCCGGGCGCCGTTGTCATGAGCGCATCCTGTGATACGATGGGGATGGTCCCCGTCTACACACACTGCAACGTGTACAAACCGTACTGCCTTCTAACACCTGCGGACGATCAGGAGTTGGCGATGCGCTTCTGCATCACCAACGCGCTTCTGAAGGTGAAGCCTGCGGCCGTGGACCGGATGCTCCAGCCGGTGGAGTGGACCCAGGGGCGCACCGAGGGAGCCGAGTGGTGGAACATCGAGTGGATGTTCCACAACGAGGCCGGATCACGGGTGTTGCCCGAGAGAATGAAGCCTGTGTTCGCCACCCTCCGCAAGCAGATGCCCACCTGGGACCCGGCAGAGATCGTGACTTTCTTCCAGGTGGACTACCTGTGGTTCGGGCCGATGGAGCGCCAGGTGGCCACCCTCAACCCGGATGGCGTGCCGTGGTTGGAGAAGGTCTTCTCGCAAGACGATGTCACCCTCTATGCCGTCCTGTCCGACATGCTCGTGAATCCCGACAAGAATGCCGCGTATCTGGAGGCGGAGACCAAGAATGCAAAGCCGGCTCGACACCGTCCTGTTAAAGTCAGGCGAACATCTCGACGTCGTTAAGGTCGTCTGCCCGGAGCCTGAGTGGGCCGAGCGCATCCTGCCCTTTCTATCACACAAGGGACCGCATTGGCTCAAGCCGCTGCGGGTAGCGTTCGCCGAGGGCCTCCCGCCGCTGACCCTCAACTTCTTCGAGGGCGTCATCGGTGATGTGATCGTGGGCAACATCACGACCATCGAGCACCTGTCCCGTCCCGTGGCCATCCTCCAGCACGTGTTCACCGACCCGGCGCACCGGCGCAAGGGGGTCGCCAACCATCTCATGCGCGCCCTGACCGACGACTTCCGGGCTCGCGGCGGGCGCGCGATGTACCTGGGCACCGGGTATGACTCACCCCCATATTGGATTTACCACTCCTTCGGGTTCAGGGGACGCGGCGAGACCGGGAAGATGAACTGGTTTCTCGAAGACGGCTTCGAGGCCGACTATTTCGCCGAAGGGCCTACCGAGGTCCGCGACACCTGCTGGGGCGATTGGGCGACTCTCGAGGCCCTCCACGCCCTCATGCAGGGCTGGTACTTGCGCAGTTTCACCATGAGCCAGTACGGCCACGGCGGCTACGAGAGCGAGTATCCTGCCCTGCGCAGCGCTCTGGAAGAGGGGCGGGTCCTGGAGGTGAAGGAACTGGTCAAGCACGACGGGGCACTGGTGGGGCACGTCTACCTGGCGAAATGGGACGCCTGGAAGGGCTCGCCGCTGATGCTGGAGCTTTTCATGCACCCGAACTTCTACGCCGACGGCGAGAGGCTTGTGGGCGCACTGGCCTTCCCCGAGGGGCTGAAGGTCTGCGCGCTGGCGGATGAGACCTCGCCGGAAAAGGCCGCGATCCTCGAGGCCTGCGGCTTCGAGCGCGAGGGACTGCTGAAGCGGCAGATCGAAGGCCCGGACGGATGGCTTGACGTGGCGATCTACGGGCGTTAGGGGCATACCGTTCACTCAGGCTGTGGGGGTGTCTTCGTGTGCGCAGCAGGCGAAGACGGGGACCCCACAGCCTCGGCAGGGCAGGCGTCATGCCGGGTTCCGGCACTCTGAAACGATGAAAAGGCGACGGCCCTACCCC
>CAYWBK010000004.1:0-43863 GCA_964455745.1 uncultured Armatimonadia bacterium | reverse complement strand
CACGAACCAGATCATTGCGTCCCACGCGCGGAAATGTGGGTAAAGCATAGCCACGAGTGGAGAGGGGGGAATGACAACGGCGTGACCCTCTCCCCGCTTGCGAGAAGGCCGGGCTGGGGCAGTCATCATACGCGGCGACGCGACGGCCCTACCCCGCCCGCTTCGCGGGCACCCCTCCCGTACCGGGAGGGGAACGACGACGACAACGGCTATGCCCAGCGGGCGGGCACTGCCCCAACCCCTTCAATTCAGTCGGTCAGCAGCCTCACGCACTTGGGCTGATGCGCTTTCACGGTCAGACGAACAGTGCCATCGTTCCCAACCTTAACGACTGCGTTCGGCTTGTCGGCCTCGACGAGGTTGGTCTCGATCGCTCGACGCGCCCCCTGGACCCGCAACACCGCGGTACAGTCCTTCCCCTCGGCCTCGTAGAAGCGGGCAATCATCCCGCGTCCATCCTCGGCGCGTTTCAGCGCGGTCAGGACCAGATTGCCTGGCTCCAAAGATGCGAAAGAACGCTGCGCCGGGAGCTGGCCGGTATGCGGGGCGACCACCACCGCCACCAACGGCTCGTTCAACTCGAACGCGCGCCGAACCGTCTGGCCGGTGCGCCAATCGCCCGCATGGGGAACGATGGAGTAGGTGATCTCGTGCTCCCCCTGGTCCGGCGTCGGGTCGGGGTCATACGAGCAGCGCAACAAGCTGAGCCGCATCACACCGCCCTTTACATCGTACCCATACTTGCAGTTATTCAACAAGGATAAGCCGTACAGGGGCTTGCGAACCACGGCGGCACTGCGCGTGATCGCCAGAATGTGGATGTGCGGCTGATTCGGCAGCACGAGCGCTTTGAGGGTTTTGTCTGTCCGCAGCGGCAAGTCGCGGATGAAGACACTGCACGGCGGGGTGTCTTTGCCTGTGCGCGACACCCGATACTCCGCGTGCAGGCCCAACCTCTCCCCCGCGCCCGGCGCGGCGCACCAGTCGGAGAAGCCGAAGTTCACCGTCTCCTCGCTGCCGTCAGCGTAGATCAATTGCAGCGGCCCGGACTGTGTGCCGTTGGAGGCGGCGCCCATCACCTGCAAGCTCTGCGAACGCCCGGGCGGCAGGTCGAGCCGCTGGCCCTCGCAACTGATCATGTTCTTCTTGCCGTCCTCCAGCGGCGGCGCGATGAAGGGGACGCCCTCGATGGTGATGATCCCGTTCTTTGCGGATGCGGACGCCGTTCCCGCGCCTGCGAACATCTCCGCCGGTAAAGCCCAGCCGCCGAAATCGAAGACGCCGTCGAGGGGGTGTTCGAGGCCGGAAATGCCGTCCTGGTTGAACCATTTGGCGATGTCCACAGTCTCGGCGGCGGCAGCTTGCTTGCCATCGAGGCGCGAGACGGCGGTCTCGGTGAGATCGACCCACTTCTGGGCGGGCACTTCCGCGCCATTGCACGCGCGCTCGATGCTGCCATAGGGTATCTCGAAGGTCGCCTGCGGGCGCTGCGCGGCCACGGGGAAGGCCACCTTCATCATCGGCCCGCCGGTCTGCGCATTGCCGACCTCACGCCAATCGGCTTTGAGAATCACGTCGATGCGCGGCAGGCCCGCATACATGCGGATTTCCTGGGTGAAGGCGGATGAACGGAACTTGTGCTCGATGCGCACGGACTGCATCACATCGCCGCGTCGCGAGGCGCTCACGGAGACGGGGCTGGCGAGGTTCTCCGTGCTCTTGATCGGTCCGAGGTTCCACGCGGACATGCCGTGCGGGTCCTCTTGCAGAGCCTGGAGCACGTTGCCCTCAGCCCCGGGGGCGAGGAGGTCGCGCTGCAACTGGGCGTCGTACAGGCGCGCGATCCCGCCTGTCTTCGGGTCCACGTCCACGACGTACCGGTCGTTGTAGAGACGGCTCGGCTCCGACTGAGGGGCGCGGCGAACGGTGATCCTGACGCCGGGGACGCGCTCATTGGGCAGCAGCAAATAAGTGGCATAGCCGACCGGCGGGACCTTCTGCGCAACGAACATCACCTGCGCCTGGCCGTTCGCCTCGCTGATGACCTGCCCGGCGAAACGGGCTTTGCCGTCGGCGGTCGCGACGGCGATGCTGCGCAGGTGGGTCGGCGCGGGGATCGTCACTTCCACCACGTCGTCGCGCTCCCACGAGAGCGGGTTGTACACGATGACCGGGATCGTTCCCGGCACGTTGGGGACCGCGATGTCTTTCGCCAGCGCCCCGAGCGCTCCGTCGCGGGCCGAGTTGGCCACGGAGATGCCCTCCTGGTAGAGCTGACCGGAGTATTCGTACGAGGCGTGGATCGCGGAGCCGCAGAAAATGTCATGGAACTGGTTGAAGCATGTGTTGCGCCAGGCCTGGGTGAAGCCGTCCTGCGGGTATTGGAAGCCATGCTTGGTGGCGAGAAGCGAGAGAGTCTCGGCGACCGGCAGCGTGTTCTCCAACTCGCGATTCCAGCGTTTGACATTCGCGTGGGTGGTGTAGCAGCCCTCGAAGGTGGTGTTCAGCTCATCCTTCACAATCGGAAAGTCCTTGCCGGGCTGCCGGGCGGCGAGGGCCTCGCTGTAGAATTCCGAGGTGGTCGAGAACTTCACCTGCGGGAAGACGTCGCGTTTCTGGAGGGCCAGAGCCTCGTTGATGTCCTCGCGCGTGGGGCCGCCGCCGTGATCGCCGACACCGTACACGACCATGCCCTTGCGCACACCGGCCTGCCGCTCCAGGTCGAGCGGGGCCTCGGCGATGCCGGCGTCGATGCGGTCGCCGTAGCCGCCGCGATTGTAGGCCAGCAGGCGCGAGCCGTCCGGGCCCTCCCACCAGAACAGCGGGATGCCCTTCCCGCAGCGGCAGAAATAGTAGTACTTCAGGCCGGAGTTCGCCATGATCGTCGGCACGGTCCAGGCGTGGCCGAAGGTGTCGGGGCACCAGCCGATCTCCGGGGCCTTGCCGAAGTTGTCGAGATAGTACTGCCGGGCGAGCATGATGTTTCGCACGATCGACTCGCCGGAGGGCATATCCATGTCGCCCTCGACCCAGGTACCGCCGGTGATGTCCCAGCGGCCCTGGCGCGCATAGGCCTGCATCCGGGCGAAGAGTTCGGGGTGCTCCTTCTGGATGGCGATGTAAGCGCCCGGTTGGCTCTGGCTGAACTTGAACTGCGGGAACTCCTCCATGAAGTTGCAGGCCTGTGTCCAGGTGCGGTTGCACACATCCTTGGTCTCCGGCCACAGCCACAGCCAGTTCATGTCGATGTGCGCGTGCCCGACAAGGTAGACCTCATATTGCTTCGAGAGCTGCGCGAGGGGCTTGAGCGCCGCCAGCGCCGTATCGACGGAGGTCCCGAACACGTCATAGTCGCGGCGTCCGATTGCGGCAAAGTCCACCTTCGCGGCTGCTTGCGCGATGACGGGCCGATATTGGGCGGGGTCCTTCTGTAGGTCGGCGAGGCGTTTTGCGAACGACAGCGCCTCCGCGGCGCGGGCGGCTCCGGCGGCGGCAGGCTCGAAGGCCGACCAGTGCAGGGACGCCGAAAGCAGCCTCCCCGGACCGCCGTAGTTGATGCACTTGACCGCGACGACCAGCTCATCGCCGGGTTGCGAGTTGTCCGTCAGGACGCAGTTGCCCTTATCCCAGGCGAACTTCTGCTTGAGCGCCCCGTTGACATACACCTCGCCTGCATCATCGCAGCCGATCAACAGTGTCAGCTTGCTTCCCGTCACATCCACACCGGCGACACGCTGGGGAATCTTGATGTGCTTGCGATACCACGAGAAGGCATTTTCGCCCTCCCATTGATGCTCCGGACGAACTTGCGGCCAGGCGCTGTCATCGAACGCCGGCGCAGAGGCGTCGGGAATGCCGGGGCCGTGGAACAGCCACGTGCCGGCGTCGTTGGAGGCGATGGTGTTAAGGTCGGCGATGACGCGATCAGTGTCGTCGGCATGGGCGAAGATGCAGCAGGCGACCAGGAGCAAGAGGGGCAAGGTGAACTTGGCTCGCATGGTAGTACCCTCCTCGAGAGGCGCGGTAGTGCAGTATTCTCACTGACGCGACGATTACCTGCCGGGGAACTGCCGCGGAGGCGAAAGGCTTGCCTTCGTCGCATCGGACATACCCGTAGCCTCGTTACATTATATTCCATTAATATACTACATAATTACCTAAATTATTGATATTGACACGCTCAATAGGCCAGACTATAATCTACCATAGAACGCAGTCGTCGGATTTTAGCGCTCCAAGAGTAGCGCATGACGATCGAAACGGGAGACGAGGGCTATGACGTTTAACGCAAGTTGCTGCTGATTGTCGTAGGCTGGTCTATCGTGGCGTTCCTGCTGTGCCTACCTGGGTGCGGCACGCCGCCGACCGAACCCAACACGTGGGTGTGGACCTACGATGGGCAAGGCCTCCAGGCTGTTGGCGTGGGCACGTTCGTGCCACCCGACCCGGTGACGCGCGGTCAGGCAGGCTCCTATGGAATGGTGGTTCAAGTGACGACGAACCATACGACTATCGGCCTCGACATCTGGGCGCAGATGTGGGACCAGCGGCAGCTCTGGAGCGCTCCCAGCGCTTCGAGCGGTGACTTCATCCTGGGCTGGAGCAGCTTCACGCAGTCGCAGTGCAAGGCATACAAAGGATGGCAGACCGGGACGGTCAACATCGGGTCGCATGGGGCGTGCTATCTCACATCCGAGGGCACCCTCACCCCTACGCTCTGCCCGCAGTGCACAAGCTCCACCTGCGTAAGCAACGGCACGTTCCGCATCTTCATGGGGCTGACAACTGACTATGGAACCCAGCAGGGAGGCCCATACACTGTGTCGGTGACACCGTAAGGGGGGAGCGGCAATGCTCGCTGCATCTGCTTACCGGCGATCCCGCGGGACTGGTAGCCATCCCGCCTTCACGCTCGTCGAGCTTCTCGTGGTGCTGACCATCATCGCGGTGCTGGCCGGACTCATCATGACAGGCGCTCTTGCAGTCCGGCGGCGGGCGGACGTTGCCCACTGCGCGAGCAATCTGACGCAACTCGGGGTGGCGATCAGGCTCTATATAACGGACTGCGGGACCGTCCCCCTAGTGTACTACTCGTGCGACGGCTGTTTTCCACCGCCGAAGCGTCCGCCGTCGCCGCCGCCCGATCACGACATTCAGTTCGTCCTGGGGGACTACAAGGTGCAATCGGACGTGTTTTACTGCCCGGCCACACTTCGCCTCAGGCCCCCCGAAAACACGTTCAAGTACCAGTTCAACTTCTACGCGTCCGGCCTGCGCCCGTCGCAGTTGCGCGCGGGGGAGAATAGGGCGCTGCTCATGTGCGACCCGTGGATCCAGGACCTTTGGTACGCGCACGGGTACCAAATGAATGCGCTGTTTGCGGACGGTCACGTCAAGACCTATCAGTGGGTGCAGATGATGTCCCCCTATGGCAGGAACCCTCCTTGGCCGCCCGACTAGCGACGCTCTGACGCAGACCGGCGCTTCGTGCCACCGAAGCGCCGGTCTTCGCATCCCGATTGGGAGGGATGGTGATGCGAGGCTGTGTTAGCCACGAACCGTCCAATCTCGCACGCCCCAGGGCGGCTTACACTCTGGTTGAGCTGCTGGTCGTGCTCAGTATTCTGGCGGTGCTGGCCGGGCTGGTCATAACAGGCGCTCTTGCGGTCCGCCGGCGAGTGGACGTTGCCCACTGCGCGGGCAATCTGACGCAACTCGGGGTGGCGATCAGGCTCTATATGGCCGATTACGGGACCGTCCCGTTAGTCTTCTATCAGGATTCCGGTGTGTCTCGACCGCCAAAGCGGCCACCATCCCCGCCGCCCGATTACGACATTCAGTTCGTCCTGGGCGACTACCAGGCGCAATCGGACCTGTTCTACTGCCCGGTCACGTCTCGACTCAAGCCTCCCGACAGCACGATCAAGTACCAGTTCAACGCATTCGCTTCCGGCCTGCGCCCATCGCAACTGCTCGCGGGTGAGGCCAAGGCTCTGCTCATGTGCGATCCATGGGGTCCAGACTTCTGGTACGCGCACGGGTACCGAATGAACGCGCTATTTGCGGACGGTCACGTGAAGGCATACCGGTGGGTGCAGAGGATGTCGCCGTGTCTGCGTAATATCCCCTGGCCGCCGGACTAGCGACGCTCTGACGCAGACCGGCGCTTCGTGCCACCGAAGCGCCGGTCTTCGCATCCCGATTGGGAGGGATGGTGATGCGAGGCTGTGTTAGCCACGAACCGTCCAATCTCGCACGCCCCAGGGCGGCTTACACTCTGGTTGAGCTGCTGGTCGTGCTCAGTATTCTGGCGGTGCTGGCCGGGCTGATCCTGACAGGCGCTCTTGCAATCCGGCGGCGGGCGGACGTTGCCCACTGCGCGAGCAATCTGACGCAACTCGGGGTGGCGATCAGGCTCTATATGACGGACTGCGGGACCGTCCCCTTGATCTACTATCAGAACGCTGGCACCTCGCCACCACCGAAGCGTCCGCCATCTCCGCCGCCGGACCATGACATCGAAATGGTGCTTGGGGACTACGTGGCGAATGGCGACACATTCCGATGTCCGATCCGGAGCCGCCTGTTTCCAGGGTGGGACCTCAAGTACCCGTTCAACGAGACGGCTTCGGGGCTTAGGCCATCGCAGATACGCGCCGGGGAGTCCAGAGCGCTAATAGTGTATGACGCGCCCGACGTGCGCGAGGTAGCTCCTCACGGCGGCAAACTGAACGCTTGCTTCCTGGATGGTCACGTGAAGGCCTACCCGTGGATCCAGGTAATGACACCCTATCTGAGGGACCCTTCCTGGCCGCCGGACTAGCGACGCTCTGACGCAGACCGGCGCTTCGTGCTATCGAGGCGCCGGCTCCTGCGTCCGATTGGGGTGACTTGCGGAGGCGGGGATAACCGGTCACTGAACAACCTCGGGTGCGTGCGAGTGTTGGCCGCGATGCCATCTGGCTCGCTGACGACCGTGAAGGAAAAGGCTGGCGCGAAGGGCGAATAGCATGGCCGGCGGCAATGTTCCCGCCGTCGCCCTAACCGTCTTGCCCATCCTGCGCAGCGCCGCCTGAGGCCCCCGATCCCATCATGCCAATTCACCCCAACTTACTGTTCGTATTCGCCGATCAGATGCGCTCCCATGACATGGGATGCTCAGGCAATCCCCAGGTGCTGACCCCGCACCTCGACGCCATGGCCGAGGGCGGCGTCCGCTTCACCAACGCGGTCTCGACCTGCCCCATCTGCACGCCATACCGGGCCTCACTGCTCACCGGCCGCTATCCGCTCAGCAACGGGATGATCCTCAACGATGTCCGCCTCCCGGTGACGGAGACCAGTATCGCCCACGTCCTCGGCGGCGCCGGCTACTCGACCGCCTACATCGGCAAGTGGCATCTCGACGGCCCCTACCGGGGCAGCTTCACTCCGCCCGGCCCGCGCCGGCAGGGCTTCGACTACTGGGCGGCGTCAAATTGCACGCATTCATACCTGAACTCGCACTATTATCGGGACACCCCCGAGCCGATCTGGATCGAAGGCTACGACGCCGATCATTTCACCGATTTAACCATCGACTTCATGCGCGAGCGCGCCAGCAACGGGCCTTTCGCCGCGTTTCTCTCGTGGGGTCCGCCGCATTGCCCGTATCTCGAACTGCCTGACGCATACCGCATCTACAACCCCGAGGCTTTGCAGCCCCGCCCGAATTCGACCCGCCCCCAACTGGACCGGCTCGCCGGCTACTACGCGCACATCACGGCCCTGGACCGGAATATCGACCGACTTCAAGCCGCTCTGGCGGAGCTTGGCATCGCCGAAGGCACGATCTTCGTCTTCACCTCCGACCACGGCGACATGCTCGGGTCTCACGGACACAATTACAAGCAAAGACCGTGGGAAGAATCGATCTCTGTTCCGTGCATCGCAAGCCACCCGGGGGTCTTGCCGGAGGGTCTCGTCACCGATACGCTGCTGAATGTGCCCGACCTGATGCCCAGCCTGCTGTCGCTATGCGGTGTTCCATCGCCCGGTACGGTCGAGGGCCAGGACCTCTCCTGCGCCTTCCGTGGGGAGGACGGCCCTGAACCACAATCCGCCTTCATCTCCAACCCCTGCCCCTTTATCGAGGACATCCCCGAGTGGCGCGGCGTGCGCTCGAAGCGCTACACCTACGCGAGGACGCTGCGAGGTCCGTGGCTCCTGTACGATAACGTCGCCGACCCCTACCAGCTCAACAACCTTGTGGATGACCCGGCCCACGCCGCCACACGCTCGGCCCTCGACACCGACCTCGACTCCTGGCTGGCGCGCCTGGGCGACGATTTCCAGCCCCGCGAGGTCTACTGGGAGCGTTTCGGCTACACCGTGGACACGAGCGGAGCCATCCCATGCTTCGGCGAAGTCGGTCTCCACGACCCGGCATAGTTGGGGAATAGGCGATGGCGGACGGCGGCCTCAACCCTGCACTGCAACGCTGCCCAGCAGGTTGATGCCATAGCGCCCGTCGGCGCTCGTCCAGAAGGGAACATCGGCGTTCGCGACGTGAATGGCGTAGCTTGGGTTGAGACGGAGGGTCTCGGCGGCGTCCGGGAGCCAGAGGCCGAGGCGGTACTGCCCGACGCGGAGAAGCGCGGGGACGTGCAAGCGAGCCGTCAGCCGGTGCGTCAGGGGCCGGAAGAACGGGTCGCCGGGCGCGAACGGTTGCCAGGAGCGAGGGTCGGCGGCCGGGATCGGCTGCTCCGTGACCGCCCCGTCCGGGCCGATGAGCGCCAGGACGACCGGGCGCGGGTTGTGCAGTGTCGAGAAGCCGCGATTGGTGAGGTCGATGCTGACCGCGACATCGCTGCCGGGCTTCATCGCCGACGGGAAGGACGCGCGCTGTAGCTCGATGCGGTAGCCGAGATGGTCGCGAATGTACTCGAACTGCGTGCGGGGCACGATCTGCCCCTGGGCGTCCTCAAAGTACCCGCCCGACACCGGCAGCCGCTCCGCCCGAACCTGATCGAGCGTCAGCGGGGTTTTCGCCCAGTCGTCCATCGAGAACGGCTTGCCCTCGCCGACGGAGTAACTGTGGATTGCGCTGAAGCTGCTGTAGTGGTGGCGGCGCAAGGCAATTGCGGCGCGAAGACCATCGACTTTGCCAGCCTGATCCGACCAGAACAGCTCGCCATCGACCGGCAGCCAGGCGCTCTCGCGGGTCATGTAGTCGTACTCCGGGTTCCCCGGCGCGCCGAACAGCGGCCCCTCGGGCCAGGTGCCGCCATCGGACGGGCCAGCGAGGAAGCCGTCGTCGTTGAAGCCGATGCGCGCGGGCAGGCTGCCGCGATGAGCCGCCGCGGCATCGAGTTCGCGAAATCCGCCGAGCAGCGGGTCGCTCAGCACCCAGCGTTTGTACTTGGGCACGCGCACTTCGGTCATCCGGTCTTGCGGGAGCGCGTCGAGCACCGCAGCCACGATCTGGGCGAGGGCATGGTGGTCGCCCTCAAGGCTATGGGTCGAACTGTGCCACTCGCCCCACGCGCCGACGAAGCCGGCCTGCATCACGAAGATGACGTCGGCATTGCGCCGGATGATGGGCTTGAGTTGGCGAATGTGGGCGAGGATGTCCTGCAGCGTCGGCCCCCCGCGCCGGTCGGTGTCAGGCTCGTAGGCGAAGCGCAGGACGGCTTTGAGTCCGCTCGCGCGCAGGGTATCGAAGCTCCCCTGCAGCAGGCGCAGTTTCTCGTCGGAGATCGGCTTGCCGACGAACTCGGTGAGATAGCAGTAGGTCTGGGCAAGCGTGAGGCCGTCGTGCGACAGGCTCTGCGCCTTCTCGGCCCAGGCGCGGTCGCTCTCCGACGACTCGGCGATGTGGACCTCAAGCCGCAAGGCGCGCTCGGGGTTGCGCAGGCCATCTCGGCCGCCGGGGTCATCGGGGCGAATGCCACGGTAGTGAAGTATCTGCAAGTCGCCGGCTTCAGTGGGAGGCACACCGAGTAGACAGAGCGCTGCGGCGAGGGCCGCGATCAGGACTGCGAAATCGGGAAGCATCGTGGATACCCTCTGCATGTGACGCTAATCCGGTGATCCTATCGAGTGCCGCCAGGTCGTGGCCGCAGGAACGGCACTGGCGGGCGGGACGTCCGCCCCACGCGGAATTGCTGGAGTAGCGCCGACGGCAGGGCGCCCCACGCGAGCCGCCCTGCCGTCCGCCGTTCCTATAACCTGTCCCCTGAAACCTGCCGTCCCTGCCGTTAGCAGTGCTTCTTCATCCACTCGAGGCACTTCTTGTAGCCGAGGCCGTCGACGACTTCGGGGCCCTCGTACTCGGCGCAATACACTCCGTCGTAGCCGACCTTCTCCAAGATGCCGACGACCCACTTGAGGTGCAGTTCGCCCTCGCCGAGGGCGGCGCCCTTGTAGTTCTCGCGCGAGCCGAAGCCGTCTTTCATGTGGGTGTGATAGACCCGCTTCGCGACCGCCTTGTACAGCTTATCGCACTCTTCGACCGAGTTGCCCCACCAGCGGTAGTTCATGGTATCGAGATTCGTGCCGACGCACTCGCAGGGCGCCATCTCGAAGATGTCGGTCAGGACGCCGGGCTTGTTGGTCACGTAGCCGTGGTTGTCGATAGCCAGGCGGACGCCGTTCTCGTGGGAGAAGTCGCAGCAGCGCTTGCAGCACTCGGCGATGGCCTCGGCCCACTTGTCCTCGGGCACGGAATCCTTGGGCTGGCCGCCCTCGGTGCGGATGACGTTGCAGCCCAGGGCCTTCGCAAGCTCCGCGATGCGCTTCATGCGCGCGACCTGCGCGTTGATACTTTCCTCGTCGAGATACACAAAGTCGTTGCCTGAGGCAATTGCGTCGATGGTGATGTTCAGTTTGCCAGCAAGAGCACGGACTTCCTCGGCCCTCTTCATCGGGCAGCAGTCGCCCTGTTCGTTCCAGATGTCGCCGATCTGTAGCTCGGTGTAGCTGAAGCCTGCGCCGGCGGCCCAGTGCAGGAATTCCTCAACGGTCGCGCCGGGAGCGTTGTAATGAATGACGCCTAGTTTCTTCATGAGCGGTTGTCCTTTCGGTTTGAGGTACACCAGCAGGGGATTCGCGTCTGAACAAGGAATCCCTTCTCGCACGACATGCAGACGACTTTGCGGGTCACTTGCTTGCCGGTAGTTCCGGGTCATCAAACTGGGCCAGGTAGGCATTGTAGGCGAAACGACGATTGCGCCTGTGTCCAGTGATCTCCTCAAGTATGCCCAGCCCACAGAAGTCCTTCACGATGGCATGTGCGCGCGCCACCGAAATGCCTGTGGACTCCGCGACCCAGCTTGCGGAGACGATCGGCCGCGCATATAACCTTTCCAAAAACGCCAGGGCTGTTGCCGCTCCGCGACCCATGCCGCGTGCCACGAGCGCGCGGTGTTCCTCCCTGAGACCAACGACGCGGCGCCCGGTGGCTGTGGCTTCGCGTGACACATCGCGGACGCCTCGAAGGAAGAACTTAAGCCAACCTTCCCAGTCTCCTCGGTCGCGAACAGCCTGCAGGCGGTCGTAGTACTCTGTGCGGTTTTGCCTGAAATAGTAGGAGAGATATAGTAGTGGCTTGTTGAGCGCCCCGTTCTGGCAAAGCAGGAATGTGATGAGCAGCCGTCCAACGCGACCGTTGCCATCGAGAAACGGGTGGATCGTCTCAAACTGCGCGTGGACCATCCCCACCTTAAGCAGCAGTGGCATGGGGACGCTCTCATAGAGGAAACGCTCCAAGTTGCCCAATGCTTGCTGCATCTCATGGGGAGGCGGCGGCACGTAGCGAGCGGTCGCCAAGCTGCACCCTCGCGGGCCGATCCAGTTCTGAGACGTGCGGAACTCTCCGGGGCTCCTGTCCTCACCGCGCACGCCAGATAGCAGTTGGGCATGGATCTCCCGGATCAGGCGCAGGGACAAAGGGAGTTCTTGCAGACGTGCGAGTCCATAGTTAATCGCCGCGACGTAGTTGACAACTTCCCCAACGTCCTTCGGCGCATCAGGTTCGAGGGCCTCCGCCTCGAATTTGAGCACATCCAGTAGCGAGGCTTCGGTGCCTTCAATCTGGCTGGACAGAACCGCCTCCTTGCGAAGGTACATGAACAAGAATAGGTCGGGATCAGGCAGTATCTCCATCGCCCCGTCCAAGCGCCCCAGGGCTCTGTCAGCTTGTGACAGGAGCGTCCACATCTCATCGTCCATCTCGATCTGCGGTTCAGGAGGGAGAACGTTCGGGATAAACGCCTGGTAACCACTGGGCTGCTGCACGTAGCGTCCGGCGCGGTATGCGAAGTCAGTCGCCATACTCTCACTTCCAGTAATATGCCACTGCATATACCCTCGTTATTCTCGCGAATGAACGATTCGCGAGAATAACGAAGTGGCTATTCTTCCCGGCGCGACTATACTGGGCCTCGGTGGCGCGCGCGGTCGCTCACAAATGCGCTCATCCTCGGCTACTTGACCATCCTTACTACTTGGTACCCCCACGGCCTCAGCTTCATTGGGATGCGCCCGTCTGCGGTTGCCATCACAGCATCCCCTGTCAGCGCATCAGTCAGCTTCCAGCCCGCACCATCGAGGTTCAGGCGAACCTCACCCGAACCCTCGCCGCCGATGTTCATCACGAACAGGAACAACTCCCGGTCGGACTTCTTGCGCATCATGACATCCACCACCGGCGCGCCTTCGCCCGCGAGCTTCTCCGGGGTCGGCGCGACGTCGGTGTGCCACGAGGCGCGCGGGGTGACACCGGCCAGTTTCGCGAGCTTGCCGACCAGTTCGATGTTCGCAGAGTCGGCGTGGGGGCTTTGCGAGTACGCGCTGGGGAAGACGTCGAGCGCGATCACGCGGCCCTGCCCGAATGAGTGTTCCCAGGCGGCGGGCTTACCATCCGCACCCGCCATGAGCGGCTTGCCGCCGGGCAGGCTGCCGGCGCCCGCACCCGCCACCGATGCCAGCGGCGCAACCGTCGCCAGCGTGTCGAGGGCCTTGACGCCTTCGACCGATTTCGGCTCGAAGTCGGCCACCTTCCAATTGAGGTCGGCGAAGGCCGCGCCGCCAACGTTCGGACGCGCTTTCAGCCACGGGTCCTGCCACCCGCACGGACCGGCGAACACCACCGTGCCGCCCGAGCGCGCAAAGTCCGCGAGGTGCTGCAGCGACGTGTCGCTGACATTTGGAGAATACGGGACGAAGACGGTGCGATAGTCTTTCAAGCGCTCGGCGAGGAGCGCGTCATCGAGGTAGTCGAGGCGAACGCTGTTGAGCCGCAGCAGCCACCCCAGCTCGCACCGGGCGTGGACGATGGGGCTGTTCCACCACTGCCCGAGGGTATCGAAGTGCGAGAGCACGCCGGCATCCTCAGACACGAAGAACGCGGCATCGGGTTTCGCCCGCTTGAGCGTCGCCCCACCGTACTTCGCGTCGAAGGCGTTGACCTCGCGGGTCGCGCGGACCAGCGGATCGAACTGCGGCATGTGCTTGCCGTCGAAGTCGATGATGAACCACCACGGCGGCGCGCCCGGCTCGTTCCAGCGTTTCGCGTTCAGACCGGCGTCGGAGTAAGGCTTCCAGGCGAAGTTGTTGACCACTTTCATGCCGTGGGCGATGAAACCCCAGACCTGCGTGGCCGGCATCTCGGCAGGGAACTTCGGCTGGATGTAGATCTCCATCCCCCAGACGGGCTTCTGGTCCGCGAAGGCCTCGTAGATGCCCATCATGTCGATCGTCTCGGCCGGTGTGCCAAGCGACCCCGGCAGGCCGCAGGGGTACTGGGTGTCGATGCCGAGGGCGTCCAGGCGGCGGGCGAGGCCGAAGGAAGTCTGGGGCACGAAGTCGGGCCAGCAGAAGTGGTTGCACAGGAGAGTATCGGGGTTGACGGAGTGGAACACCTTCGCGATCCGCGCCACCGACCGCAAGTACACATCGCTCCGCCAGCGCAGCCAGTCCATGCCGCGTCCGGGATCAGCTTTCAGGAAGGTGCCCTGCTCGGCATTGAGCTTGTCGGCGGCCCCAAGCCAGTCAACCCGCTTCTCCTGGTCCTTTTCGACGGCCACAACCTTCTCCCGCACCATCCGCTCAGAGATGATCTGCTCGATGTCATCCCAGGCCTTCACCGGGCGTCCCCACGCCTGCGAGACCGCCTCAAGCGTCCCGTACCGGGCCTTCACCCAGTTGCGGAAGTCCAAGTCGGCGGCTACGGTCGGGCAAAGCGCCCCCTGATACAGCACCATCTCCTCGCCGGTGATGTGCATGAGCGGGAAGACCGGGTTGCCTTTCAGGTCCGCGGCGAGCTTGCGCCACATCGGCTCGATCTTGCCCCACGCAGCCTCGGAACTGAGGTCGGCATAGCCCTTGTGGACCGGGTTCTGGTCCGCCGCCGCGAGATCGTCGGGCGCAGTCCAGGGGCGTGGGCCGTCCCCGAGGGATCGCATTCCCCCGGCGGCTAGACGATAGGTGGCGTCGTCGTTGATGCCCTCGCGCGAATAGCGGAAGCCCAGGGCGCGCGCTTCGATGTAGTCGGCCACCGGGTAGCCGCCCCACCAGCTTCCGCCGGTGTTGACCATCATGTTGCCGGAGCCGAAAAGCTCGCGGTTCGGGCGTGCATCGGTGATCGCGAAGCGCGCGACCGATGGGGCCCTCATCATCGCGCAGGAGATCGTGCCCCCGGCGGGGATCGCGCCGTCGAACTCGGCAAGGCCGTCGAGCAATACCTGTCCGCCGGATTCCACCCTCGCGAAGGCGATGTAGGCGTCGGGGCGCAGGCCGGAGAGCGGCACGGGCACGGTCATCGTCGCCCCCGGCTGCCAGTTGGCGAGGCGCTCGCGGCGAACGACGCGCCTGTCTTCCTTGTCCCACCGCGCGATGCCGACCTGCAGGTCACCGGTCAGCGGGCGAGCGCCGGCATTGCGGATGGTAAGCGTCGCGGTCGGTGTCTTGCCGGCAACGAAGACCGGCAGGGCGCGGGGAGATTCGACGTGGACCTGCACTTGCTCGGCAGGGCGGACGTTGAACTCGGTCGCCTTCTCCCCCGCCTCGACTTGCACGTCGTCGACGAAGACCGACCCCTTGTCCACCTGGATGCGAACCGCCATCTGCTGCGGCGGCGTGGTCTTCGGCACGTCAATCGTGCCGGAAAGGCGCACCCACTGGCTGGAAGCCCCGGTCGGCAGAGGGACCTCGGCCCGGGCGGTGGCGCTCTCTTGCAGGAAACCCGCACTCATGTTGCTATTGTCGGGGAGGCAGTCGAAGCGCACCCGGCCCGTGGCCTCGCGCGGGAGGACCCAGACGCTGAAGGTGACCTTGCCGGGCGGGAGGATCTGCCCCGCGCCGCAGACGACCCCGACGGGCTTGTCGGTCGCGGTCAGGCGCAGGGATCGCTTGCCCGAATGCGCCGTCCCCGGTATCTGGGAAGCGGCATCGACCCAGTCGAGGCGCTCGCGTCCGGGGTTGATACCGACCGACCACCAGCCTTCGGCTCCGGTGGGCTGCCAGAAGATGAACATGGTCTTGCCGTCACCCCAGTGATACTGCATCGGCTCCTGGCCCTGCAGCATCCTGGTGGTGCCGACCTTATCGGGAAGCTCAAAGCTCCCGTTGCGGATGAGATTTTGCGCTCCGGCGGGAGCGAGGACGGCCAGCGCGAGAAGCAAGGCGGTGTGGCGCATGGGGCACTCCTGTAGCATGAGGTTCAATGGTCGCGGATTGTTCGCTGCCTCGGCAAGCTAGTCCTGCGTGCCGTTCAGTTCGTCTCGATCAGCGACATTGGGGGCTTGCCTCGGACACGCGGGGCGTCTACTATGGGCACACACGGAGGACGGCCAACATGACCAACCAAGCGCCCAACCTGCTCCCGCAGCCATGCTTCGCGACACCCTACGCAAGCCCGACCGGCTGGCGCGAGTGGACGCCTCGCAATTTCATCCGGCCCGAGTTCGGGGCTGAGGGCGATGTCGCCCACATCGCTGCGGGTGGCAAGCCGTATGTGCACGGCAAGCTGCTCCAGGTGATCCCGAGCGTCCGGCCGGGGCAAGCGTTCCATGTTTCCGTGCGCGTCCGCAAGACCGGCCCGTGCCTCGCGCGGATGCGGATAGCGTTCCAGGACGAGGCGGGCGCGTACATCGACAAGTTCTGGGTGGAACCGGCGGAGACAGATGGCGACTGGACCGTCTGCTGCGGGAAGATGACGGCTCCGCCCAGGACGACGCAGATCGAGGTCGAGCTTTGTTTCACCGGGCGCGGGACCGACGAGGCCTGGTTTGCGGAGCCGAGGATCGCCCTCTCGGAACCGGAGCGAGAGACCACGGTCAGGGTCGCCATCGTCCATCGACCGCACGTGTATGACGACTACGCCGACGCGCTCGCCGGCTACTTGCCGCTCATCATCGAGGCAACGAACATGGGGGCGGACTTCGTGCTGATTACGGAGCTGCTGTCCTGTCACGCGAGCACGCAGGAGACCGCGGAGCCTCTGGGCGGGCCGATGTCGACGACGCTCATGCAGGCAGCCCACGACAACGCGATCCACGTCGTGACCAGCATCCCCGAACTACACGATGGCCTCGCCTACAACACCGCGGTGCTCATCGACCCGCAGGGCGACCTCATCGGCCGGTACCGCAAGGTGCATCTTCCTCCGCAGGAGATCGACGCCGGCACGACCGAGGGCGACGACTTCCCGGTCTTCGACACCAAATTCTGCAAGGTTGGACTGATGGTCTGCTATGACTACTTCTTCCCCGAGCAGACGCTAATGCTGTCGAAACGCGGGGCGCAGATCGTGTTCCTGCCTATATGGGGAGGGCACCTGCAGCCTGGAATGTGGGATGCCGTCACCCGCACGCGCGCCATCGACAACGGCATCCACCTCGTCGCTTCGGGCATAGACGTACCGAGCCGTATCGTCAGGTCGGATGGCAGCATCGTTGCCGAGCGCAACGAACCGGGAGTGACGGTGGCAGAGCTACCGCTTCTCGACGGCCAGGCCCCGCAGCCCCGGGTCTGGCCTTTCAGCGGAACGTGGCCCTGGCGCAACTGCTATATGACGGAGCGGCGCAATGACGTGTACAAGGACATCGCGCGCGGGGCGAGGTAGGAGGCACAAACGCCGCCCCGATGAGGGGACGGCGTTCGTTGACTTTGTCTGGCGAAGCGATTACAGGCCCAGGCGCGCCTTGTAGTCCTTCAGCAGGCGAGTCTGATAGACATCGTTCATGAACTTCTGGACATCCCCGGCATCCTTGCTTTTGGCCTTCACCAGGGCTTCGTAGGTGGCGACCCCCGCCCACTGTGCGAAGCTGACCCCGGGCACCGCGCTGAGGATGCGGCCCATTTCGTCGGACCCCTTCTTGGTATCGCCCTGAGCCAGTAACACCAGCCCGTTCGCGAACACGCCCTCCGCGATGTCGTTGAACAGCTTGTCGCCGACCTTGGCGCGCCAGGCCTTCACCCACGGTGCGGCGTCAGACGGGCGGTTGAGCACCGCCGTGAGCGTCAGGGCGCCTGTTTGCAGCGCCGCCTTATCCAGGCCGGTCGGCGCCGGGATGTCCCCCGGCAGCCCGTTCAGCCAGATGTGAGCCTTGGCAACCAGCGACGGAACGGCATCACTGGCGATAACGCCATACTGAACGCCACCCTTTGCGAGAGCGAACGGCGCGACCGGCTTGCCGAGCTTGGCTGCCGTGGCGTCGTCGACCTCGGTGATGTCCAGCTTCGGCGCAACCTCCTTGAGGAGAGCCAGCCCCTCGGCCTTCTGCCCGTCTCGTCGGAGCGCCAGGGCTTTGTACACCTTGAGGGTATCGACGTCACCCGGCGCGGCGTCGGAGTTCTCGAGCGCCTTCTTCAGCCACGCGTCGTACAGGTCAGCCTGATTGTAGGACTTGAGGAAGTCGAGCTGGGCAATCACCACGTCAGCACTGGACGGAACCGCATCGCGTCCCGCCCAATAGCCATAGTGGGACCCGATGAGGGTCGCAGCGGCTTCGGCCCCGCCGGCGAACACCGCGGCGAACATTTTCTTGTTCGGCGGGAGTACCGCTTTGCCGTCCTTATCGAGCACGGCAAACGCGGGGAAAGATCGGACACCGTAAGTCTGGCACTCCTCCTCGTTCTGATCGGCGTCGAACTCCAGGAGGACATACGTCGAGCTGATAACTCTGAATGCTGGATCGGAGAAGCTCCCGGCTTCTACCTCTTTGCTACCTGGTCACCCATTCAAGTGGAAGTAGGTGAAGATCAGCTTCCCGCTCTGACTCGCCTCCTCTTTGGCTTGGGCAAAGTCGCCTGTGAACCCAAGCGGCATTGCTGAGACAGATACAGCAATTGTGAGCAACAACGCACTGCAAAGTATAAGACGTTTCATCCGTACGTCACCTCCCCGAATTCGGTGAAACGGAACTATAGTATTGTGCCCCTGTGTCTTCCTGATGTCAATAGGAACCGCAAAACAAGTTTCCGTAACGCGTTTGTGAAGCAGGAAGTCCATCTCCTATAGAGAATAGTAGATACATATAGATCGTTCAACACGGTTTCATCGGGAGGGAACGACATGAAAACACAGACACTGCTGATGTCACTCGTCGTGATGGCTGTCGTAACGCCGTTGGCCACATATTGCGAGGGGATTTCCATCACCGAACGCAATGCGCTGACCGACACGATGCTCTTCAGAGATGATCCGCAGGTCACTTTCAGCCTCAATATCAGCTCCAAGACCTTCACCAGCCCTCTGCCATCCCCTGAAGTCGCCGGCAAGCAATTGGCCGCCCACCCCGGAGATCCACATCTGGAGTACCAACTCGCAGAAAGTCTCAACAATACGGAAAAGTACGATGAGGCTAAGCCGCATTACGCGGCGGCTGCAGAGGGTTTCCGCCGCAAGGCGGCTATCGCTCCGCTATCCAGCGCGGAAACCGCAGAATTGGCATGGGCCGTCGAGAGAACAAGCGACACCGAACACGGCATTGATGTAGCCGAACGAGCTCTGGCGGCTCATCTAGCCCGTCCTTTGCCGATCTACAGATACCTGTCCGATGCGTTCCAGACGGTCGCGCTCAAGCCCTTTCTCAAAGGCAATGACAAGACCACTCAACTATCGGTGTCTATGGTAGCGGAAGTCCTATCCAGCAATGGTATGACCGACAAGGCCATCGCGGCCTGCAAACCGATGCTGGATAAGGGAATGCAATATGCTGACCTGGCCTTGGCCGAGCCGGAACCCTCGAGTGAAGACTACGCCAACCGCGCGTTCTATGAGTGGTTTTACGCGCTTCTCAAGCTCGCAGCACAGGCGCAGGACCAACACGCGGCCCCGGACACAGCGATCACAACAGCGCTCGGCGGTCTTTTTCAATCGAAGTATCTTGCCAAGGCCTATGAACTCAAGGGGATTGATCCGGCAACGCGGGCCTCGTTCTCACTGTTGCGGCTTATCTCGAAAGCGGGAATCCAAGCGCTTGATGAGACTCCCGGCAACCCCTCCGAAGCCACGAAGCAAGCGATAGCGGATGAGAAGGCCTTGCTCACAAAGCTCATCCATGATACTACGCCGCCGCCGGCCGAAGCATACGACGCCCTGGCATTGATGAATTTCCTGACTGACGGCCGCGATAGCCCTGAGGCGCTGGACGCGGCCACCAAGGCCCTGGCGATCAATCCGACCCTGAATGTTTCCTTCAACTTCGTGATGTATAGCTTCAATACTCAGCAGAAATGGCAGGAAGCCATTGATCTCTGCCATCGTCGCCTAAAGGCTGACGACCATTCGGAGGAGACCTATCGCTGCCTCGGAATTCTCTCTGCCAGGCTCGGGAAGTTTGCGGAGGCCGAGCAGGCAGCTAGAGAGGCCTTCGCCTGTCCCGGAGGAGAGCAGAACCCGAAGACGCAGCTTCTCCTGGGTTCCGTACTGCTCAAGCAAGGCAAAGTGGCGGAGAGTATCGGGCTACTCGAGAGCGCGTTCACTGCGGACGGCACGAATGCAATCGCCGCGTACCACCTGGCGATCGCCTACTATCTGACCGGCAAGACACCAGATACGCGGAACGCCCTCGAGGCGGCGCGCGCACACCCAATTGGCGGAGCCGAAGCTGGCGAGTTCAACGCGAACGTCGACAAGCTTTGGGAGCGCATCACGCCGCACGACGCCCCGCCGCCGCAGTAACGCGCCTATCCAGACGCGACACCGTAGCCGTGCCAGACCATCAAGGAGCCCGCACGTGACCGCCAAAGAGCGCTTCCGCGCCACCGTTTGCCGCCAGCCCGTTGACCGGCCCTGCGTTGACTACGAGGCCAACCCGGATGTCAGCGAGGCCCTCTGCCGACATCTCGACCTGTCGGACCTCGAGGCCCTCCGGCAAGCCCTCGGGTCGGACCTGCGCAACCTCGTCAGCGCCGCTCCCTACACCGGCGAGCCATTCCCGCCGATGCCCGATGGCGCCCCGCGCGACTACTTCGGCGTCCCCGACAGCCGGGGGACCTACTCATCGACCGTCTACCGGCCACCGCTGGCAAGCGTCGAGACGGTCGCCGAGGTGGAGGCTCACCCATGGCCCTGCGCCGGCGACTTCGACTACTCCGGGCTGCGCGCCCTGTGCGAGGCCCACGCCGACTACGTCACCTGCGGCGGAGCCTGGAGCCCGATGCTGTGCACCGCGATGCACCTCACCGGCATGGTAGAGTTCCTGGAGTTGATGGCGAGCAAGCCCGCCGTCGCCGAGGCGATTCTGGAGCACCTGTGCGAGTTCTTCTACCGTTACAGCGAGCGCTACTTCGAGGCGACGCGCGGGGTGCTCGATGTCTTCTTCATGGGGGACGACTTCGGCATCCAGACGGGGCCGATGATCAGCCCGGCCATGTTCCAGCGATTCCTGCTCCCGCGACTGAAGCGGCTCTACGGCCTGGCAAAGGACCACGGCCTGCCGGTGATGATGCACTCGTGCGGCGCGATCCATCCGCTGATCCCCGACCTGATCGACATCGGCCTCGACATCCTCGATCCCATCCAGGTGCGCGCGGCGGACATGGACATCGAGGGCCTCAAGCGCGACTTCGGGCGCGACATCACCTTCCACGGCTCCATCGACACCCAGCAAACCTTGCCGCGCGGCAGCGTTGCGGACGTGGAAGCCGAGGTGCGCGCGCGACTGGACCTGTTCGCCGAGGACGGAGGCTTCATCTGCTGCGGCAGCCAGCACTACATGATCGACATCCCGCCGGAGAACATCCTGGCGATCTACCGGACGTGCGGGACGCTGAAGGTGTGATGTGGCGGCCTGAGACGCGATAGCCGCGGGCGCGGCAGGGGGTAGGAGGCGGCGTGTCCCGGGAGGGTGATGAATGAGTGAGAGCCATCCTGTCTGCCGTGCTTATCAGCGCACTCCTGGCGGCTCTCATGCTTGCGGCTCTGGGCCATCAGCACGCGACGGGCTCTGTAGGAGAGCCGGTGCGCGTGGACGCCATCGTGTGCTGCGTCTGGGTTCTCCTGCTTGGCGGGCTTGGGCTCCAGGTGGGCGCGCGCCAAGTCAGACGCACCCACACCGGTGCCAGGGCTCTGCTGTCCTTCGCTGGCTTGGTTCTGGCCGCTCTGACAGCAATCCTGTTGCCACAAGCGACGGCCGTCTACAGCCACCAAGGCTCGGAGGTTCCGACGGAGATACCTGTCCTATTTGCGGTGGGTCTCCTTTCATATGTGGCTGGAGTCTGCCTGGCAGCAGTGCTTCACCTGGAGGTCCACCTGTCGGATCATGCGCAGGACGCGCTCGCCCGGGCCGGCTGGATGATTGCCGCGGTCGCGTGCTTCTGGGCGATGGTGATGTTGTTCACGGCCCGGGAACAGAGGGAACTCCTATTCTCAATGGGCGTCGTCCCAGCGCTTGTGTACGCGATCGGGCGAGCGGCCCTGACCAGGTCAAGCCGGGCGTCCCTGGCACCGACCCAACTGGAACTGGAGACGGAGAACAACTGGGACCTCGAGAGCCCCGTTTGGTTGATGGCAACAATAGCGGAATTTTGCGCATTCCTCGGCTGGACGATGGTCGGGTCCTGGCTCACCGGTCTCCGGCTACCGATGTGGCTGAGTTGGCCGCTCGCGTTGGTGTGCGCCTATCCGGTCTTCGTGCTCGATAAGACGCTGGTCGCGGTCGCCTATCGCCAGGCGCGGGCGAGGCGTACGGACCAGGGTGACGACGGCCGGGATGCTCTGTTTTTCCGGCACGTGTCACTGGTGCACGGAACGGTCTTCGTCCTGGCCGTCGTGGGGTGGATATGGGTGTTGGCCCGGCAGTCCGGCTTCTGATGACGCTGGGAATTCGGGCTGACGCGGGCATGCCATAGGTGGCGCGGACGCGGGGCCGGGTACCGGCGGGGTGTCCTGGGACGGCAACGACAGCATGGGGCATCCCGTGGACACGGGGATCTACTCGTACTTGATATCAGCGCAACATGGGGTTGGCGCCTTAGGGTGCAATGACCAGGACAAGTCTCCCGCGCTTCAGCTCAACATCCCGATGCTGACCAACTGGGTCTTCTCTGTGCCTAACATGACTGTCACGTCCGACCTGACCCATTCCGCCAGCCAGGACGGCGTCGACTTCGCGTGGAGCATATATGACCCAGCCACGATCTTCGTCGGTGGCGGGAGTCACAGCCCGGCCACCGCCATTGCCCACACGGACGCGACGACTTTCCAGGTCAATCCGACCGGGTGCTTCGGGGATTGGACGTACGTTCTGAGCGAGAATGAGAACGCGACACAGGCGGCGAACAACCGAAACGGCGCGGTGAAACCCGCCCTGCAGGTGGGCGTCACGATGCCCATCTGGCCAAACGCCATCGACATACCTGGGCTGAACTACGGTGTTGACTGGCCGAACGTGGACGCCCGAGTGGCCGACGCGGTCGCTAAGCAGTCGACAGGAGACGGCGCATCGCATTACAGCGCGCTGGAGGACCTGCCCAACGCTGGCCAGGCCTACAGTGACCTCTCCAAGTGTGCGGTCTTCCACTACTGCGGTCACGCGGACCCTAACGCCATCGACCTCAGCGGTTGGAACATCTACAATCAACTCCATGGCGGGTTCCCTGGAGCCCAGCAAGACAATGACCCGGCCAGCTTGGAGTACTGGCTCGCAAACATGCCCGGCGGTGCACTTCGCCACTGCCTGTTCGCATACTACGAGGGTTGTCATAGTGGAGCATCTGACAACGACGCCAACCTGCTTGATATGACGATTACTAAGGGCGCAACGTGCGCAATGGGTTTCACCGACGAACTCGAAGACGGGCCATGGTCCGTGCTGTTCGACGGCAACTTCTGGCAGTACACGGCGCGCGACGACTGGTATGTGCTCGGGGCGGCCACGCGGGCACTGGGTGACGTCATGCAGCAATGGGGAATGGGGCACGGTTACGAGAGCCTGGTCGTGCGCGGCGATACCAAGCTAATGCCAGCCAAGTTCGGCGGATAGGGGTGAGTTGGATGGGCTTTAGGCACCATGTTCGCTTCCGGTGCATCGTAGCGGCGGCGATCACCGTGGCCGCGATAGGGGGCGGCGTCACGGCGTGGCGTGCGAAGGCCGGCCAGGAGGAGGAACTGGGGCTCGCAGCTAGGTTCCTTGGCATCCCATCGAAGGCGCTTCAACTCGTTCCTCCAGGGCCAACGGGGCAGGCAACCTCGCATTCAGCGACAACAACGCAGCCACCATCCGCCATAGCCAGGGGCAGAACCTTCACGGTCCAGTATACAAGCGGGGCCTCCGGCAGCAAGCCAGAGAGGGTGGAGCTTGTCGCTAGTGAAGCCCTCGACTTCGTCACGGAGGCGTATTGGGTTGACGGGTTGAACGCGCGAGCGACCGCTGGCGAGGGGCGCATGGCACAGGTTGACCTCCAGACGAAGGCGCAGGAGTTTCTCGAGGGCCACAACCCCCTGCCTGGAGCGTTAGCCCGCCTGGCGCGAGTTCTCCCTATCCCGAAAGACGCACCGGCGATGTACATGTTCGAGTGGGAACTGCACGGGGGGCAGGGCAAGGCGCCACAGGGGAAGGCGCTGGTGACCGTCAGCGCCGCAACGGGCCGCGTTGTGATGTACCGATACTGGCCTATGGACACCAGCCAGTTCGGCAAGGTCGCGGTGTCGCGGGAGAAAGCGGTCGTGATAGTGCGCGCTCTGTTCCCCGCGCTTCCCGCCGGTACCCAGCTTAGGCTGCGATATGCGGAACTCCTTGATCGCTCTGGGTGGACAGAGCTTGGACGGCCGGTCTGGCAGATCGGGTTCACGGTTGAGTACCCACCCGGAAGCCGTCTCCTTCCCGCTGACCGCTTCCCTCCCGGCGCGGGCCCCCTGCCGGAACCCCGCGCCTTTGGTGTCGACGCGATCACAGGCAAGGTGGTCCACAATGACCTGCTCAACAACCCACTGCCGCGCGTAGGCGCACCGGCCGCCCCATGAGGGCCGTCCCCAACGCCGTCTGGCCCTGTCGCGACTGCCCACGGAAACAGCAGGGGCACCTCGGCCGTCGCCGGCTCCCCGTAGGTCTACCCCACCTCCACCACCGCATGTATCTCCAGCCGGGGGACCGACACGCCGCCCTCGTAAGCTCACTTCGTCGGCGTGTCGGCGGGGGCGATGGCAATGGACTCTGGAGCACCCTTGCGCGAAAGGGGAGTTCCGAGAATGAGGATACCCCGAACTTGGGCGCTGACGTTCGGATCGGTGATCGCTATGGCGTCGCAATGCTCGTCGTTCTGGCGCTCCACACTATTGGAGACCTGAGGATACTCGCGTACATTGCTGAAGGAGATGCTACCATAACGCCGGCCACGTTCGGGAACTGAACTATGCGCAGGTATGCAAGGATTGCAGTTAGCTTGGTGCTCATCGCCTTGGTGGTTCTCGTCGCCATCACGTATGCGGCCGAGTACACACTTGCGTTCCGTGCGGCCAAGCTTCTCGGCGTGCCCCCCGGCAATGTCCGGTATCAGGGGTTCCCTGGCTTTCCGACCATAAGGTTCAGCTTTGGGTATGACGTTAAGATGTCGAGCGATTCCTCTGCGGCACTGGGCATGACGCTGCTGGGGCAGGTCATCGCGGTCTACCTAAACCAAGCCGACGCTACGCCCTTCCCTGTGGCGGCACTGGACGACCCGAACGCTGCGCGGCTTCCGGCCCAGGATTTCATCAGCAGGTTCTGGGATGTTGACCCCGCCAATCTCGTGGTGGAGCGGATCACCGGAGTGGCAGGGGGCACGCGGTACCTTGACGTGGTGGACATGCGAACGGGGCACACGTGGCGTCTCACGATACGTTTCCAACGAATCGCAGCCGGGACACGGGATCTGAAGCCGCAGTAGCCGTGCCTGTGCGATGTCGCGCCGGGTGTCTGGTCGCCCTGGCATGGAAGCCTGCAAACGAGGTGCGACATGGCTGGGTGCAGATGCTGTGGACCCAGCCTGGTAGCAGCCCTTGCTACGCTACTCGCCACGATCTGCGCAGTCCCATGTGCCTGCGCAGATGATATCTCAGCTTCGCGCGACATTCTGGGTAGGTTTCTACGATGTGACGTAACCCGCCTGAAGCTCACGGTTGTCAGCCGCAAGGGCACACGAGATCTGTTCGGCGACACGCGACAGACTATGCGTTCACTATCGACGGGAGTGGGGCCGACCAGGCCAAAGAGGCGGGGGACGCAACTGTGGATTGGAAAAGGGGGTACGTCGTCCTCCTGACGGCCACCAGTCGGGTCGAGCGTGCGGGGAAGGTGCGGCGCGATGAGCGCGTGATCGCACGCCTCCGACCCGAGGCGGAGGACGTCGTACGGCAGGAAAGCCCTCTCAGACTCGCGAACCTGACGGAGCCTGTCGTTGTGCTCTCAAACTCAAGGATCTACTACTTCGCGTGGCAAGAACACCTACCGGGCAGTCGGGTTCTGACTGGAGGCGCCGTGCTTGTCGGATTGGCTGCCAGCGGCGAACTGGTCGGCTACGCCTTGCGCATTGTTCCCCCTCACGCGAGCTTGAGCAGCGTCAAAGTGAGCGAGACTGACGCACAACAGGCAGCCGCTGAATATGCCCGATCCTTGTCCAGCGGCCAGCCACCCTCATTCGCTGGTGCGGGCACGCTGATCCTCTCCAGCCCGATGGCACCGAACGGCGGGCCCATCTGGCGGTTTGACTTGAGTGTGAACGGCCAGGTGGTTGACAACATCATTGTGGATGCGATGACGGGCAGCGTACTGAACCCGCCAACCGGGGCCTGCAGCCCTATCGTACCCAAGTAGGGCCGCGAGCGCTTGTCCGGCATCTACGTACAGCGCCAACACAAATAGCCCTACCCCACCTCCACCACCGCATGTATCTCCAGTCGCGACAGCGTCACCACGACCTCGCCGCCTTCGTAAGTCCACTCCATCGGCGTGTCGGCGGGGGTGATGGCGACCGACGCCGGTTCCGTCTCGCGCGGGATGCGGAGCGTGATGTCCGTCACCGGCGGCAGTTCCTCGACGATCACTCGCTTCGGCGACAGCATCTCCCCCGCGCCCCGGTTGATGAGGTTCACCAGCAACTTCCCCTCACGCTGACGCAGGATGACCTCCAGACGCGGCGGGCCATCGACCTTCACGGCCCAGTCGATCCCCAGATTGTCGATCACACTGCCGATGAACCGGCGCAAGAGCGGGTAGTGGCCCATAAAGTAATTGCGGAAGAGCGGCCCGTGACAGGCGACGACGGCCCCCTTCCCCACCTTGCGGATCGTGACCGCCGGCTGGTCGGTCATGTCCTTGCTCGGGTCCTGCTGGCTCATGGTGTAGGCGAGGGCCTCGGTGCCCGCGTTTAGGACCACCGGCTGCCAGGGCCCGGATACCGGCACGGCTTTGCCATCAACCGGGAGATAGCAGGCCTTCTCGCCTTCGTCTTGGCTCGGCCCGTCGCTCTCGCCCGCCGCCGAACAGCCGATCAGGTCGGGGCATTCGGTGGCGAGGTGCTCGCCGCTCATCAACACACAGCCGCCGTCTGCCGCGAAAGCCTCCAGTGCGGCGAGGACCTTTGCGCTCAGGCGCGTTTGTTCGGGCACGACGACCAGCTTGTAGGCAGCGATGCGGTCCAGCGCTGATTCGATGAGGATATCGGTCGAGATGTGGCTCTCGAGCAGCGCGTGCAAGGCCCCTTCGAGCGGCTGGGCGGCGCTGCCATAGTTGTAGAGTGGGTCGTTGCAGGAGTAGAAGTGGTCCGCGAGGTGCAGGATCGCCGCCTGCGGCAGCGACTTGGTCCCGAAGCAGGCTTGTTTGCGGGCGCGGCAGAAGTCGGCGACCTCGGCGAGCAGGTCCTGGTGCCAGCCGGTCAGCCAGCCGGTGCGCTGCGGGGTGTTGTAGACCATCACCGCGCCGCCAAGAGCGACCACCTCGACCAGTTCCTGGCACAGGTTCGTCGCGGTCTTCATCGTCCACGGCGGAGCGTCGCCCATGTTGTTCGTCTTCGTGAACCCCCAAGCCATCAGGTGCCAGGTCATGCCCCGACCGTCGAGCAGCCGCCCCTCGACCGCCGCACGGTCCGCGCCCCACACCCAGTCATAGTCGCCGCTGAGGTAATCCACGGTCGCCGTCACCGGGTCCGGCTGGCGGATGGTGTACATCCAGTTGCTGCAGATGAGGCACTCGGGCTTGCGCGCGTGAACGGCGTCGGCGTAGTGGGTGACATGCTCGACGAACAGGTCGCGATGGAAGGCCAACCACGCGTCCCAGTTCGGCTCGCCTGCTTTCAGGGGGATGCCGGCGAGGCCGGTGCGCGCCGCAAACTCGGCCTTGCAGTCATCGCACCAGCAGGGCGCCGAGGCCCAGTTCTCGCCATCGACCCAGAATCCGTCCACGTCATACTTAGCGACAAGTTCGAGCATCTGCGGGATCATCAACTCGTCGTCGTAGGCGCTCAGACGGCAGGTCATGTTCGTGTCACGGCTGCCATCGGCGTTGACGCGCCCCCACTCGGGGTGAAGCTCGACAGCGCGCGAATCCCACACGCCCGAGTAGTGCATCCCTAGTTTGATACCGAGCTGCTTTGTGACATCGCGGTAGACGCGCACCTGGTCGCGCACCACGCCGGGCGAGGTGGAACCGACCTCGGTCGGCCAGCTTGTCCACCCGGCATGGCCCTTGCAGTCGCACTGCACCCAGTCGGGCCGTACGCGCGACAGCATCTCGTGGAGGTGTTCGTGGGTCATCTCTTTGCCGAGGACGGTGTCCTGGGCGTTCGCGTGTTGATCGTAGTGAAGGCCGAAGAAGACGCTCTCGTGCCAATTCGGGCGCGCAGTCATGTGAGGCTCCTTGCAGGGAATGAGCGTCTGATTCGCCGCAGGAAAGGCGGGGACCTGCAGGGAAGGTCATACCGGACAGGCATAGCTGCAGCACGGAGCGTTCGGCACTTGCGAAGGTACCTCCCGCACCTCATCCTCGCCGTCGGTGTCATCGTTCGCCTGGCCGCGGCCCCCCACGAGGGCCATCACGGCGACGAGATGGCGTTCGTGCGCTGGTGCCAGCAAGTGATGACCTTCGACATCGGCGACTTCTACGCCAACACAGATTGCAACTACCCACCGATCTGGGTCTATCTGCTCGCCCTCATCGGCCACGGGATGAACGCCCTCGGCCTCGACATGACCCCGGGCGGGCCGACGCTGCGGGTCATGCTCAAGCTCCCACAGATCCTCGCCGACATCGGCATCTTCTATCTCATCTGGTGGCAGTTCCTGCGGGCGCTGTCGTGGCGGGCGCAGGCGGCCTGGAGCGCGGCCATCGCGCTGAACCCGGCGCTGATCTTCCTGTCGGCGATCTGGACCCAGATTGACCCGCTCATGGCGCTTCCGCTGGTGGCGGCGGTCGTCGTCTATGCTCGCGGTCGGCCGGTCCTCGCCTTCGTCTGTGTGGCACTGTCGCTGCTCGTCAAGCCGCTGGCGCTGCCGTGCGTGCCCATCGTATTCATCGCGATCTACCGCCGATACGGCTGGAAGCCGGTGGCATGGTCGATAGTAGCAGGCTTCGCAGTCACGGTGGCGGTGATGCTGCCGATGAACCTCCACCAGTCGCCGCTGCTGCTCCTCGACCTTGCGACCCGGTCGTCGAAATGGTATCCGTACACATCCCTGGACGCGTTCAATGTGTGGGCGCTGGCGGGCTTCTGGCAGGATGATCGGCAGGTGTTCGCGGGGTTGACGTATGCTATATGGGGATATGCGCTGTTCGGGATCGCGTACTTGAGCATCCTCCCGGCGACGTGGCGGCGAAGCGATGTGCGCGGGCTGCTCGGGGGGATGACGCTGGCAATGCTATGCCTGTTCCTCTTCCCCACCAAGAGCCAGGAGCGCTACATCTACCTGCCAGCGGTACTGGGGCTTGTGTGGGCGATACTGGACGCGTGGGTGTTGCCGTATGCCGCGATTCTCACCGTGACGACCTTCCTCAACGTGCACTATCGCGTCCGCGTCCCCGGCGAGCGCACTCCCGGCATCAAGCTGCTGGCGATGCTGCACAACACCGGGGTCACAACCTGCGTGTGTCTCGCCGCGAACTTGCTCAGTTTCGGCGCAATGTGGGCGCGACAACGAAGGACATCGGCGTCAAACGCGGAATGACCCGGCAGCTTCGGCTCTCTGCCGGAATGCGCCTCTGGGAGGTAGTCCCTGATGTCAGACAAGATCCGCGTGGCCCTGATCGGCGCGGGAGGGATGGCCAATGCCGTCCATTACCCGTCTCTTGTGGAGTTCGATGACATTGAGATCGTCGGCCTGTGCGACCTGATGGAGGACAAGCTCCACGCCACCGCCGACAAGTTCGGGATCGAGAAACGGTATACCAGCTACCCGAAGATGCTCGAGGAGACCGCCCCGCAGGCGGTGTACGTCCTCATGCCGCCGCACCACCTGTTCGATATCGCCGTCGATGTGATGAGCCGCAAGCTGCACTTATTCATGGAGAAGCCGCCCGGCGTCTATCACGAGCAGACGCACCAGATGGCCAACTGCGCCGAGGCGAACGGCGTCATCGCGATGGTCGGGTTCAACCGCCGGTACATCCCGCTGATGCGCCTGTGCCGCGACAAGTGCCGCGACAGGGGCGGGGTCATCACCCAGGCCGTTTCGAGCTTCTACAAGTGGCACACCGCAGGCCCATACTACAATGGCGCGACCGACATCCTCAATTGCGATGCCGTGCACGCGGTCGATGCGCTCCGCTGGATCGGCGGCGATGTGAAGAAGGTTGTCGGCCACGTGCGCAATCAGGGTCTCAGCTTCGACACCGCCTTCAATGCGCTGTGCGAGTTCGAGAGCGGCGGCTGCGGCGTGTTGCTGGCGAATTGGCGCGTCGGCGGCCGCATCCATCAATTCGAGATGCACGCCGAGGGCATCTCATGCTACGTGAACCCGGACTTCGACGCCAAGGTATTAGTGGACGGGGGAGCCATCGAGACTCTCGACTCCAAGGAGGTGGCGGGGAGCGACGCCTTCCACAAATACTATGGTTTCTACGGAGAGAACCGCGCCTTCATCGACGCTGTGAAAACTGGCCAGGAGCCGGAGAGCAGCATTGCAGACGCGGTGAATACGATGGAATTGGTAGACCGCATCTACCACAATGCGCTGTAGAACGAAGGGCATCTGATCGGGAACGACAGAGGGGCGGCCCCGACTGATGGAGCAGCCCCTCGTTGCATTCCTCTGCGGCCGTTGCAGTTAGCCGTCCCCCTCCCGGCACGGCAGAGGTAGGGCCGTTGCCGTGCTCCCCCTCTCCACTCGTGGAGAGGGGGCCGGGGGGTGAGGTGCCGTCGCCGTTGATTCCGCGTTCAGCGTTCAGCGTTCACCTCACTCCAGCCCCAGTTCCTCGAAGTGCACGATCCGGCGCAATTCCCCGTACCGCTCGTAGGCTCCGTCCACCGTCATCGCCTGCAGGCCCCCCAGGGAGAACTGCTCAACACACGCCGAGGCCATGACCGTCCCGATCGCCATCGCGCGGCGCAAGTCCGGCTCCGCACAATTGTCGCTCAGCGCCAGGAAGCCGATCAGCCCGCCGGCGAAGCTGTCCCCCGCGCCGGTGGGGTCTACCACGTTCGGCAGCGGATAGCACGGCAGCGAGAACTGCCCCTCTCGCGAGACCAGCGACGCCCCGTACTCCCCCTTCTTGATGACCACATACTTCGGGCCGAGGTCCAGTATCTCTTGCGCGGCCTTTGCAAGGTTCGGCGTGCCGGTAAGCTGGCGAACTTCGGCGTCATTCATAAGGGCCAGATCGACCCGCGCGAGGACCTTAAGCAAGTCGTCGCGTGCGCTTGTGATCCAGAAGTTCATCGTGTCGCACATCACGAAGCATGAATCGCCCAGTTGGTCGAGCACCGCCGACTGCACCGAGGGCAGGATATTGGCGAGGAAGACGTATCGGGTCTCGCCCCAGCCTTCAGGCAGCACCGGGTTGAACTCGCCGAAAACGTTGAGTTGCGTGTCGTGGGTCTGTGCCTCGTTCATGGCATACTCGTACGAGCCTGCCCAGCGAAATGTCTTGCCGCCGGGGACCTTCGTGACGCCCTTGAGATCGACGCCACGACTCGCGAGGGTGTCCAACGCCGCCTGCGGGAAGTCATCGCCGATCACGCCGACGAGGCGCACCGGGGCGAACAAACCTGCGGAAGTCGAGGCGTATACACCGGCGCCGCCGATAGCGTTATCGACCTTGCCGAACGGAGTTTCAACGCTGTCCAGAGCGATTGAGCCGACGATCAGAACCGGCGAAGACATGAGGCACCTCGGAGCGATGGGCGATGAATGTTGAACGATGAGTTAGCGGCAACGACAGAGGCCGAGACGGGTGATGGCCGCCAGCCAGACGATGCGCGGGAGAGCCTTCAGACGCGGGAGGCGCGAGGGCTCCTTGGCGGTACGGTAGAGCCACTCGAGGCCGGCTTGCTGCATCCACTTCGGCGCGCGTTTCTTGCGGCCGGAGATCACATCGAAGCTCCCCCCAATGCCGATGCACACCGGAACATCGAGTTCCTGCATGTACCGCTGAATCCACTTCTCCTGCCGGGGGATGCCGAGGGCGACGAAAAGTACCGCGGGATTGGCAGCTTTGATCTCGGCGACGATGCCCGGCTCGTCCTCGGGCGTGAAGTACCCGTCGCGACAGCCGGAGACCGCGAGGCCTTCGACGCGCGCCTGCAGGTTGCGCGCCGCATCATCCGCCACGCCTGGCGCAGCCCCGAACAGGTACACGGACCGGCCATGATCGCGGGCGACCTGGCACAGGCGCTCGACGAGATCGCAGCCCGGGCACCGATCGCGGATCGGCAGCCCGAGTATCCGCGCCGCAAGCACCACCCCCGCTCCGTCGGGAGTCACCAGGTCGGCGCTGTTGAGAATCTCGCGCATTTCGGGGTCGTCAAGCGCCCGGATGATGCCCGAAGCGTCGGCGGTGACGATCATCCGCGGCGTGCCCCGCTCGATGAACCCCGCAGCGCAGACTTCGGCATCAGCCAGCGTGACGCAATGCAGCCGCAGGCCGAACATGCGGGCTTCGGGAGGGAGGCAGACATCAATGGAGGCGGAGGTCTGGGTCATACGCGACTTAAGGCAGGCGCTCCTTGCAGTCCATTTCGTTCGGGAGGGAGCAGTCGAAGGCCTGGGCCAACTCCTGACACCGCTCGTAGAAGGACTTGAAGGACGCGTCTTCAAGCCACTTCGCAAGCGGAGCCTTGGCGACAAACACTGACATGAGGTCATACAGGCCTACGCCGCGCTCGTCGGCACATTGCTTGAACACCGCCTGCACTACGCCCTTGGGGTCATCCCTGCGAGCTTGGACTATCGCATCCGTGTCACACTCGGTCTGCGAGGCCAAGTCGGTCGGGTTAGCCGACAGCCAGCACTCGATGTTGCGATCCGGTGCGCCGACCACTGTCGTGTCTCGGTACGCCACGGGCACACGGCCGCGTTCGCCTTCCATCGCCTTGTGCCAACCGTGATTGTCGGCATCGACGAGGATGGCCGCACAGTCGCACCCGCCCACGCATCGTCGAAGCCGTTCCATTTCGGACAGCAGCTCACGCCGACGGCTCTTGCCCGTCTTCCCGCGAAACTCACCCGACACGGGATCCGCACCAGAGCACCATCGACGCAGGAGGCCTCTCAGCACAGCATCGTGAGTGTTGTCTTCCCCAAGCAGCGCTACTCGCATGTTAGCAGCTCCCGGTAGAGCATCTCGCCCATTGACATTGTCTCGAGGAGCTGGTCAACCTTGGCTGGGTTGGCTTGCTTGATCTCGGTGCCGTTCTCTCCATTTCGCAGAACGAAGATATCCTCTACCGCATCGTCGAAGAAATCGAGCAGGAAAGGGCTATGGGTTGTGATGATCGTCTGAGTTCGCTCGCTCATTTCCTTCAGACGGTCGAAAAGCTGGTGAAGACGTCTCACGTACAGCCCATTCTCAGGTTCCTCGAAGAGCACAAGGGACGGTGGCGTCACTGTCCGTCGCGTTCGCAGCGTCGGCTGCAAGGCAACCATGCAAAGGGCCATGTACAACAGCGTCCCGTCGGACAGGGCTGCGAGGGGGCCCGTTTCGGCCACCCCCTTGTGCTTCACCTCGACGACGATACGCCCGTCTCGGAGGTGTATGCAGTTGAAGTACTCGACCGAGGGATCCACTTCCTGCACCAAGCTCAGGAGACGCCTGTAACTCCCCTCATCCTCGTTCTTCATGCCGTACAGCACTGCGGCGAAGTTGTCGCCGGTCCCTGATAGAGCTGCCAACTCCATGAGGCGAGCGTCCGCTCGAAGATGCTCGGCGGCTATGTGGTAATATCGGAAGCGGCTGATATAGCTCCGAAACACATGCGTGTAGTAGGCAAGGCTCTTCTCTTGGGCGAGCGTCGTTCCGCGCCTTGCCTGAGGGCGCTCGCTGGCCTCTCGTTCCGAGCCGTCCTCCGAGTACAGCTTGACCGCTTGGCCGTCGTCGTGGATCAGGGGATGCCAGCGCGCATCTTTGCTATCCCCGTTCGCCCCACGCCACCAGAGCTTCTCACTCTGAACACCGAGGTCATCTTCACAGAAGGGGTCGTCGCGGGCCATTATGGGACGAGGGGCAAGGGCAAGATCGTACTGGAACTCGACACCATGTGCAGGTTCTGCGACGCGCAACCCGAACTCAACTACCTGTCCGCTGTGATGCCGACACACGACCTCACTTGCCGTGCCACAGGCCTCATTGCCTGCGTCATCCAGGCTGTCAAGCCTCGCTGTGGCACTCAGAAACCGCAACGCATACGCGAGATTCGTCTTCCCGGAGTTGTTCGCCCCGGTCAAGACTGATAGCCTCCCAGGCTTCCAGGTCACATCGTGGAGTGTCCTGAAGTTCTTGACCGTCAGGCTGGTAATCATGGTCTCATCTCTCCCGCCACCGTGGCCTGCGGGCCACTACAGTCCCACAATCCTCGCATTACACGGCATCGCGACGCTCCGCAGCGCATTCCGGGTGTCAACGATCAGACCCGTCTGCGCTGCGATCCAAGGCCAGTCGTAGGCGGTGTGGTCGGTGACGATCACGACGCAATCCGCTTCCGTGAGGCCCTCGGCGGTGAGGGCGATACTTTCCAGGTCGCGGTCCTCTATGCGCAGGCGCGGCACGTGGGGGTCGTGGTATGTCACCTGCGCTCCCTTGCGGCAGAGCGCATCGATGATGTCCAGAGCGGGACTTTCTCGCACGTCGCCCACGTCGCGCTTGTAGGCAACGCCGAGCACCAGCACTTTCGCCCCGCGCACAGGCTTGCTGTCGTCGTTGAGGGCGTCGGCGACCCTGGAAACGACATGATGCGGCATGCCCCGGTTGATCCCGTCCGCCACCGAGATGAACCGCGCCTCATAGTCGGAGGTCTTCAGCTTCCAGGCCAGGTACAGCGGGTCCACGGGGAGACAATGGCCGCCCAGGCCCGGTCCGGGATAGAAGGGCATGAAGCCATAGGGCTTGGTGCTCGCGGCCTCGATGACCTCCCACACGTTCAGATCGAAGTGCGAACAGATCAGGGCAATCTCGTTCGCGAGCCCGATGTTGACCGCCCGGAACGTATTCTCCAGCAGCTTCACCATCTCCGCCGCGCGCGTGGACGATACCGGCACCACCTGGTCCACCGCGCAGGCGTAAAGCGCCGTCGCCACTTCGGTGCAGTCTGGTGTCTCGCCGCCCACGACCTTGGGAGTGTTGCGGATGCCGAAGCGCTCGTTGCCCGGATCGATGCGCTCCGGCGAGAAGGCGAGAAATACGTCCGTGCCAACCTGAAGGCCGGCCTTCTGCAGGCGCGGCAGCAGGATCTCGTCGGTCGTTCCGGGATACGTCGTGCTCTCGAGCACCACAAGCATTCCCGCATGGACATAGCGGGATACTTGTTCAGCGGCGCTGAGAATGTACGAGATGTCCGGGTCTCGCGTCTTGCGCAGCGGCGTCGGAACGCAGATGATGACCGCGTCCATCGTCTGCAGCGCGCTGTAGTCGGTCGTCGCCCGCAGGGAGCCTGCAGCCAGCAGGCCCGCGATATCCTCGTCCGCGATGTCGCCGACATAGCTGCGGCCGGCGTTCACGGCGTCCGCCCGGGTGGCATCGGCCTCAATGCCGGTTACGTGGAACCCGGCATGCGCAAACTCGACGGCCAGCGGCAGGCCGACGTAACCCAGGCCGATGATGGCCACCGAGGCCTGCCGTCTCTCGATCAGTGTCAGAAGGTCGGCTTTGCCCATGCTGTTGTTCCCCCCGGTCTTCGGGTGTTATGCGGGGCAAGGCGTCCCTTACGTCCCCGTCTGCCAACTCGACAGATACTTGCTTTGCTCGGCGGTGAGCTTGTCGATCTTCACGCCCATCGCGTTGAGCTTCAGAAGCGCAACCTGCTCGTCGATCTCCATCGGGACGTCGTGCACGTCGATCGAGAGCACTTCCCCGCGCTTCGCCACGAACTCGGAGCACAGCGCCTGGTTTGCGAAGCTCATGTCCATGACGGCGGCGGGGTGGCCCTCGGCTGCGGCGAGGTTCACCAGTCGGCCCTCACCCAAGACGTTGATGCGGCGGCCATCCGCCATCAGGTACTCCTCGACATTCGGTCGCACGGTCCGTTTGCCGGTGGACAGCTTGGCCAGTTGCTTGAGGTTGATCTCCACGTCGAAGTGGCCGGAGTTGGCGAGAATCGCGCCGTCCTTCATCACCTCGAAATGCTCCTTGCGCAAGACCGACGCATCGCCGGTGACGGTGACGAAGATGTCGCCGATCTTTGCGGCCTCGAGGGTGGGCATCACCTGGAAGCCGTCCATCGCGGCCTCGAGGGCGCGCAGGGGATCGACTTCGGTGACGATGACGCACGAGCCCATGCCACGGGCCCGCATCGCGACTCCCTTGCCGCAGTACCCATACCCGGCGACGACAAGGTTCCGGCCTGCCAGCAGCACGTTCGTCGCCCGCAGAATGCCGTCGATGGAGCTTTGGCCGGTGCCGTAGCGGTTGTCGAACATGTGCTTGGTGTTCGCGTTGTTGACTGCGATCATCGGGAACTTCAGCGCGCCATCGGCAGCCATCGCCTTCAGGCGGATGACCCCCGTCGTCGTCTCCTCCATGCCCGCCTTGACCGTACTGATGAGTTCGGTGCGCTCGGTATGGATGACATTGGTCAGGTCGCACCCGTCGTCGATGGTGATGGTGGGCTTGCGGTCGAGGCAGGTGGCGATGTGCGAGTAGTAGCTCTCGCGCCCTTCGCCGTGTATCGCGTAGGTCGGGATGTCATAGTCCGCGACGAGAGACGCGGCGACCTCATCCTGCGTGGAGAGCGGGTTGCTGGCGCAGAGGTAGACCTCAGCCCCGCCGGCGACGAGGGCACGCATGAGGTTCGCGGTCTCGCTTGTGACGTGCAGGCAGGCGGCAATGCGCTGGCCCTTAAGAGGCTTCTGCTTCGCGAAACGCTCGCGGATGAGCTGTAGGACGGGCATCTGCCGGTCGGCCCATTCGATGCGCAATTTGCCGGCCTGAGCGAGGCTGATGTCGGCGACATCGTATTGCATGTTCGATCCTTTCCGGTGCGGTCAGATATCGCTAGCCACAGGCGGCCTCCCATACCTGCAGGCCATCGTGATCCAGCACAAACTCGATAGGTTGGCCGCCGAGGTCCTCAACGGCTCGGCGGACTTTATGCTCGCAGTCGCACTCGCACAAGAGCAGCACGCACCCTCCGCCGCCGGCTCCGCACGCCTTCCCGGCGATGCAGCCCTCCGGCCTCGCGACGCTGAACAGCGCTTCGATCTTCGGGGTCGTCATATCCTCATACAAGCGCTTCTGGTTCTCCCAGTTAAAGGCCAGTATTTCCCCAATGCGGCGCAGGTCTTCTTTGAGGATCGCGTCGCGCATGTCCAGCGCCGCTTGCCGCAGGTTCATCAGGGCGTCGGTGACTTCGCGGTCTCCGCTTTCGTATGCCCCCATCACTCTCGCGATCAGGTTCCCGGACAGGCGCGACTTCCCAGTGTAGATGAGCAGTAGGTGCTTCTCGAGTTCCAGTAAGAAATCCCGCGACGGCTTGAGCGGCTCGACCTCCACCACCGGGTCGTGGAAGGTCATGAAGTTCAGCCCGCCAACAGCCGCAGCGTACTGGTCTTGCTTGCCGCCGGGGATCCCCATCTCCTCGATTTCGAGGGCGTTCGCCAGAGCGGCGATCTCCATCCGGCTGCGCCCGTCGCCCTTGATGCGGTCGAGAAGACCGACCAGTGTCACGCCCATCGAGGCGGACGAGCCGGTGCCCGACCCTGGCGGTGCATCGCTCCGCGTCGTCAGATGCGCCCCCATGTCCAGCCCCACCCGACGCACGGCGGCCTTCAACAGGTCGAGGTTGCCGTCGTACTCCATCGCGCGTATGTCTCGCGCCACAATGTAAGTGTCGTAGTCGCCGGACTCAAGCCTGTAGTTCCCGGCAGGCCCAGGCGTCAGAGTCGCATAAGCGTAGCGTGATGCCGTGGCGTTCACCACAAACCCGCCCACCTGCGTACTGAACGGCGGAACGTCGGTCCAGCCACCGGCCAGATCGACCCGCACTGGTGCTCGCGCGCGCGTGACCTTCATCTGATCGCATCTCCTCCCTTGCTTCACTGGTTGAGCAGGTAGGCTGCCACGTACTCCGACACCGCCTCCTGCCACGAGCGCAAAGGGGCCAGGCTCAACTCGGCCAGCCGCGCGCTTTGCAGGGGCGAATATGCCGGGCGCGTGGTCGGGCTGTCCCACTCGGTATGCGGGATCGGCACGACCGGCACACGCTCGAGCCCCGCCCTATCAAGTGCAAAACGGGCCAGGTCGGCCCACGAGCATACGCCGGCGTTCGTCGTGTGCAACACCCCGGTAGCATCGCGACGGAATGCGAGCTCCCACAGCCGCCTCGCCAGATCGTGGGTGTAAGTCGGAGACCCGAACTCATCCGCAACCACGCGCAGTTCCGGCCTGTTGCGCGCCGCGTTCACGATGGTCGCCACGAAGTTGCGTCCGTTCGGGCCGTACAGCCACTGTGTGCGCACGATCAGGTGATCGTCGAGAGCGGCGGTGATCCTCTTCTCCCCCTCCCATTTGGACTCCCCGTAAGGACTGAGGGGATGGGGCGAATCATATTCAGTATACGGTCTGCCGGCGGACCCGTCAAACACGTAGTCGGTGCTGAGCGCCATCATCCGGGCACCGACTTGCGCGCACGCCGCGGCCACATTGCCCGAGGCCACCGCGTTGTGGCGGAAGGCCAGTTCCGGCTCCCGAGTGCAGCCGTCGACATTCGTCATAGCCGCACAGTGGATAACGACATCCGGGCTGCGATCAGTGACGAGCCGCAGCGCCTGTGCCGGGTCCGATAAGTCGCCATCGTCGAGGTCTATACCCGTGACGGTCACGCCCGTCGGGGCAAGCTCGCGCAGTGCTGTCCCCAGCATCCCCGCCGCCCCGGTAATGAGTACCGATGGAGCCTTTTGCGCCACCGTCGCACCTCTATTCAGTGTGTGAGAGCGTACATCACGATGTTGACCCCCATCTTGAGCGCGGCTTCGCAGACCTCCGGCGGGTCATGGTAGACTTCCGGGCCTTCCCAGCCGTTCTGGAGATCCGTGTTGTAGCTATAGAAAAGCACTACGCGTCCCTGGTAGACCACGCCATACCCGTGCGGCGGCCCGCCGTGGTGCTCGTGGACCTTCGGCAGGCCGTGCGGGAAGTCGTAGAAAGAGTGGTAGATCGGGTGGTCAAAGGGCAGTTCCACCAACGGCATGTCGGGCAGGATGCGCTTCATCTCCGGGCGGAAGGACTCATCCAGCCCGTAGTTGTCGTCTACATGCACGAAGCCGCCCGAGCAGATATAGCGCCGCAGCCGAGCCGCCTGCGTTCCGGTAAATCGTATCCGACCATGTCCGGTCACGAACAGCATGGCATAATGGAAGATGTCGTCCGAGTCGAGATCGACGACGTCCGCCTGCGCCGCGATGTCTACGGTCGTTCGCTGGCGCACTGCGGCCAGCAGATTGGGGACACTCGTCGGGCTTGCGTACCAGTCTCCACCGCCGCCGTACTTCAGCCGGGCGACCTTGATCGGCTCAGCACCGGACTGGCCGGCGCAGGCAAGGACAGCAACGACCACTGCGGCGAAAGCCCACCTCATCGCAACCATCTCCGACGCATCCCCCAGTCCAGCGCGCAAAGCGCCAGCAGCACGAGCAGTCCCGGCACCTCGCGCGCAACGTGCCGCGCCGTCAGATTCGATGCCACTCCAGCCGGCAAAGCGATCTGTTTCGCGAGACTGTCGACCTCGGATGCAGGCACATACACCCCGCCCCCGAGGTACGCAAGCCGTCTGAGCAGGGCGCTATCCTGGCCGCCTCCGGTTGGCGCGGCGGTGGCACGCACCACGAACTCCGCCGTCGCCTCCCCCAGCTTCACGCCCGCCTTCGTCGCGACAACCCGCACCCGGTGACTGCCCGACGCAACCGGCTCGAGCACGGCCTCGAAGCGCCCGGTTTCCCCCGAAGGGCTTGCCATCGCCCGTGGCGTCGTTTCCGCATCCAGGTACACCGCGACCTGTGCGTCGGACACCGGCCTGAAGGCTCCGTCCGTAACGTAGGTTACAACGCGGATCGGAGTGCCCGGGTCGTAGCTATCTCGGTCGCATACGACGGCCAGCGGGGTTCCGTTGACCGGGCTTGTCAGCCAGTCGACGATACGATCCCACAGCGCATCGTACATCCGTCCGCTCGCCTCGGTCGCATCGGCGCTGAACTTCCAGCGATACGTGTCCGTGCCGTCCAGGGCGAGCGTGCGCCCCCGGCCTTCAGGCCTGATGGCGAGGAGCGGGCCGCCGGCCGCGCGCATGATGACGGTTGCGTCCGGACGCGCGGTCGCCCCGGCAGACCAACCGGACATGAAAGGGACGCCGCCCCAGTTGCCCTCCGCGCGAAGCCGCCTGGCAAGAGGGGCGTCGGAGACGGTTATTTCCGGCCGACAGGGCGTCTCTGAACGGACTTGCGCATCCAATAGAGGACTTAGGCCACCCAGCGGAGAATTTGGGGGCAGGTCGCGCCCGCCACCAACAAACGCCAGGCCGCCTCCGGCCTGCACGAGATCGGCCAGCATCCGCCCTTGCGCCGGGGTCAACAGTCCCTGCTGCGGTCCCATCAGGACAGCGGCTTCCAGCCCGCGCTCGCGGAGGACGGGGTCCAACGAATTCAGCGGGTGGGGTGCGAGCCCGTCCAGCCAGAGTCCCTCTGACTTCGACTTGCGCACGACGAATGATAACCTCAAGTCTGGCCGACTGGCGAGGTGGCGGCGAAGGGTCGCATATTCCGGGCTTGGGGCCGCCGCGATGAGCAACAGGCCCGGCTTATCGGGCAGAACGCGGACCGCGAAGTCGCGCCGATCCGGGCTCCACGCGCCATTCCCGGAAGGCGCGACGGCAAGACTATACTGGTGAACGCCCGGCTCGCCTGCGATCACGGCGAAGGTCGATCCCCCGGTCGGGGGCAGCGTAATCCGCCGGCTCTGCAGCTCGCGGCCGCTCTCGGCGAGAGCGATTCGCGCCTCACCCGAGAGCCCGTGAGCGTACAGCGCCGCACCGACCTCGAAGGTCGCGCCGGAGCGCACCACGTCCGGGTGCGAGATGTGTGCGATACCGGCAGCGGGTGCGCGAGCTTCGGTGCCGCAGCCCACGGTGAATAAGCGGACTCCGGACTCTATGGCGGGGGCTGCGATGTCCTCCGGCTCCGCCCCGGCTGCGTCGCGTCCGTCAGAGAGCAGCACCAAGGCCTCCGGGCGGGTGCCGGCGAACTGTGACAGCGCGCTGCGGACTGCTGCCGCCATACCGACAGGCGGTTGAGCCGTGTCGGCCTGCCAGGCGTCGGTTTCGACAGCCTCGGGGCCGCGACTTGCGAAGACGGCTAACTCGCCCTTTCCAGAGAGAGAGGATCGCAGCCGCGACAGCGCCATCCGGGCATCGCCGAGCGCCTGCGCACCGCCAGCCGCCAGTCGCCCAGGCGTCACCGCCAGTACCGCAACATACAAGGGGCGGCCTCCGGAGACGCTGCCAGGCGCGAGAACCGGGTCGAGGATCATCAGCCCGATGACAGCGACCATCAGGACGCGAGTGACCGTCAGCGCCGCAGCCAACCGGGCGTTTCCGGGCAGCCGCCGCCAGGCAAGATACACGGCGACCAAGCCGGACAGCACAAGAATCACGTAGGACATTGGGGCCTCGCCGTTTGGATGGGACCAAGACGGGGTAGGGACGTATTATAGCACAAACGGGGTCTAGATCACGGGGCCAAACCGTGACCGGGTTACCGGATACACGGCCCAAATATGACGAGTCCAGGAACGGTCATTACAACGGATCGTGGAGGATGTGTATGCCCGATCTCCGCAACACAGTGCGTGAAGCCGAGGGCCCCTTCCAGAGGCTTCTCCAGTCCATACCGGGCTTCGACGGCTATCGCGAGCGCGAAATCAGACGCGCAGCCGACAAGGTGCTTCGCGATTACTTGGTGAATCTTGTCGACGAGGCGCGGGAGCGCCTCCGAGGTTTCATCAGCGACCAGACGCGGGCCGGGAGGTTTGGCGCGCTTGACGAGTTGGATCGCCTCGCCGGGCAACTCACGAAGCTGCGGGATAACATCCGCCTCGCCGACTACGGCTACACCGGTTTCTTCGACGCGGTCAAGATCAAGGAAGCCGAACTCGACCGCATGTATGAGTACGACCTGTCTCTGCGCGACCAGATCGGGGCGATTCAGAAGGCTGTGAGCGAACTCGCGAGTGCGGGCGAGGACGACAGGGCGGGGCGCATCGAGACGGTCGGCTCGGGGATCACCCGGGTGCAAGAGATGCTGCGAGAGCGGGGCGCAGTGACAGCCTCGCTGGTGGCCTGACGCACAATCAACAGGGTCCGACGACATGCACACGGATGATTTTCGCAGGGCACACGACGAGGCCCTGCTGCGCGCTCAGCCCGGGCTTTGGAGAGAGGGAAACGGATGTCGGTTCAGTGGGGACGTTGCGGCGTCTGGGGATGTCGCAACAACCATATCGGCCTACTTCATAAGATAGTCCGCACAGTCCAGGGCGTTCGCTTCTACAAATGTGTTCGCTGCGGCGAGCTATTCTGCAGCGAACATGCTGGACGCGATCCGCGCGTTCGCCGGACGCGGGCGTTGCGACAGCGGAAGTACATGCGGTGCCCGAAATGCGGCGGAGAGAAGAAGCTCCAGCGCCCCGCCCCGGTTTCTGTGCTGGACGATGAAATGTAGGGGGACCCCTTGCTTGCCTCACCCATGCTCAAACCGGGCGACAGCATTCGCGTCGAGCATGCCACGTATTCCGTGGCGGCCCAATACTTCTACGATTCCCCCACCTTCCGCTGGTATGAATGGTCGGCCTACGATGCCGTCAACGCGCGGTGGATTCTCGTGGCGCAGATCGGGGAGCGCCTGTGGTCCGCCGAGCGGGAAGCCGCCGCGTCGGCGATCCCACCTACTATCGCCGACATCGGGCCGGAGGGCGCCTTCCATCTCGACAATGACGGTGATGTCCGGTTCGAGAGCCGGACCGCCGCAGGCAGCGCCTTCAGCCGCGGCCGCTTCTGGTATTTCGCAAATGACGGCGCCTGCATTGTCATCGTGGTCGAGTTAGGGGGTGAAGCCACCAAACTGACCGCCACCACGCTGGAACCCACCCGCTACGAAATCTACCCGGCGTAGCACTCCACAACTGGCAAGCCCCACGCTCACCCAGTGCATCGGCACGGCACTCCCCCGCACTTCGGACAGCCCTCCCCGTATTTCTCGGTCACGGCCTCCTGCACATCGACGCCGGCAATCGAAGCCAGCGTGAACAGCCACGCCGCGCAGTCCGCGAACTCCCCGCGAAGTTGCTCCGGCGTTCCCCGGCGCAAGGCGCGCGACAACTCCCCTACCTCCTCGGCGAACCACATGAAGGTGCCCTCAAGACCACGGCCATTGTCCTTCTCGAAGTAGATGTCCTCGATCAGCCTCTGGAACTCTTGCAGTGTCATAGGGACTCCCTGGCGCCCTGCTTGTAATGGGTTCAACAGCGTCATCATACCACGATCCCCGCCGACACTGCATCCCCGCTCTGTGTATATTGTGTGGAAACGTGGAATCTGTTACAATGGCATGCACTAGGAAGGGACTTGGCGAGGCCGCGCAAGGATCACGTCAGTTGGACCCGTATTGTCCACATTCTCGCCCAGGTTCTCATATCATTTGTCGTAGACGGAGGCGACGCCCATGTTGCGACGACGTGGATTTACACTGATTGAACTGCTGGTTGTCATCGCGAT
>CAYWBK010000003.1:43760-44938 GCA_964455745.1 uncultured Armatimonadia bacterium | reverse complement strand
TCGGAGGCGGGAGTGGCTTCCTACCCCCTCGCCCCGCTTCGCGAGGCACTCCCCCTCCCTTGTAGGAAGGGGGAGAACGGCAGACGGCGCCCTCGCCCCTGGCCCTCTCTTCCAGGTGGAGAGCCCGGCAGACGAAGGATGCGCCGCTCGGTCGCCGAAATAGGCGGCGTCAGCAAGTCTGATGCGTGGAGGTTGCGGTCATGTACGATCTCGCTATCCTCGGAGCCGGTCCCGGAGGGCTTACGGCGGCCGTGTATGCGGCCCGCAAGGAGCTTAAGGTCATCCTCATCGCCCGCGACATCGGCGGGCAGACGACCCTTACCGCCGACATTGAAAACTACATGGGCTTCGAGATCATCACCGGAGCCGATCTCGCCGCCCGGTTCCACGAGCAGGTCGCGCATTTCCCTATCGACCAAAGGATCGGTCGGATCGTCACCGGGATTGAGCCCCTCGGTGAACACTTCCGCATGGAGACGGATGCCGGAGAGGTCGTCGAGGCGCGCGCAGTTGTCATCAGCACCGGGAAGCGGTCCAAGCCCCTCGGCATCGAGGCGGAGCAGAGGCTCCGGGGGCGCGGTGTCAGTTACTGCTCGATCTGCGACGGCCCCCTATACCGGGGCTTGAGGGTCGCCGTCATCGGCGGGGGCAACTCGGCGGTGACCTCCGTCCTCGATCTCATCTCGATCGCCGCGCACATCACGATCGTCAATGTCGTCGATTCCTGGCAGGCCGACCCGATCCTTCTCGAGCGCGCGCGGCGGTCCGACAAGATTGACTGGATACTGGGCCACAAGCTGGTCAACATCCTGGGGGAGGAGGAAGTTCGGGCGATCCTCATCGAGCCCCGCGACGGCGGAGTCCGGCGTGAGATCCCGGTTGAGGGGGTGTTCGTGAATATCGGCCTGACACCGAACACGGGGTTCCTCAAGGGCTTTGTCGAACTCAATGACTGGGGCGAGGTGATCGTCGACTGCCGCTCGCGGACTTCGCGACCGGGCGTCTTCGCCGCGGGTGATGTGACCGATGCCCCGGACAAACAGATCATCGTGGCCGCCGGCGAGGGCGCCAAGGCCGCGCTGGTCGCCTATGAGTACCTGATGGGAATCGACGATCCCAGAAAGGTCAGAGGGTGGTAGAATAGCGGCGGCGAGGGTTGCCGCTGGCGATGCCGGGAC
>CAYWBK010000003.1:39280-43660 GCA_964455745.1 uncultured Armatimonadia bacterium | reverse complement strand
TCATTGATGAAATCAATCGCGCTTTGGATGAAAGCGGCGCGCGCGCCGTTCTTCACCGGGTCGCTGGTCCCGGTCGCTGTCGGGACAAGTGTCGGCTGGTATGTCACTCACCAGATGAACTGGGGTCTGGGACTCGTGTGCCTGCTGGGCATGGTGCTCTTACACGCCTCGGCGAACATGTCGAACGACTACTTCGACCACCTCACCGGCGACGACACCGCCAACGTCGAGTTCGCTGCGCCCTTCACCGGCGGCAGCCGCGTCATCCAGGACGGCCTTGTCCCCGCCCGGCAGATGCTCATCGCGGCGGTCCTGTGCATCGGCCTCGCCAGCCTCATCGGCATCTATCTGTCTTTCACCTGCGGGCCGGTCATCCTGATTCTGGGAATCATCGGCATCATCGGCGGGTTTTTCTACACCGCGCCGCCGTTTCGTTTCGTGTATAAGGGCTTCGGGGAGCTTTGGATCGGCCTGAACTTCGGCGTCCTACCCGTGCTGGGGGCGGCTTATGTGCAGACGGGGCAGGAGAAGTTCGCGCTGGCCCTCATTCCGGCGCTGATCGCCTCGGTGCCGGTGGCGTTGCTGATCATCGCGATCCTGTGGATCAACCAGTTCCAGGACATGAACGCCGACGCCCTCGTTGGGAAGCGCAACTGGGTGGTGCGTCTGGGCCGCAGGCGCTCCAGCATCGTGTTTGCGGCGATGATGGCCGCCACCTACGCCGTTGTGCTCATCGGATGCGCCGGAGGGTGGCTTCCGTGGTTGGCGGCGCTGTCACTCTTGGCGCTGCCGGTTGCCGTTGGAGCAGTCCGCACCGCCATGCGGTTTTACGATGACATCCCGCATCTAACCCCCGCGAACGCCGGGACCATCGCCTCGCACCTGGCGACGGGCGTGCTGTTGACACTGGGGATTGCGCTGGCGGGGAGAATTGGGTGAAAGCGCGCGGGTCAAGAGGGGAAAGTACGATGGTCAACTAACGCAAAGACTGGATGGGGTGGGAACACCCAAATGAGCGTTCATTAGGCACCCGTTAGGGATGCTCCGGTTCCTGATTGTGGCTGGGGTTTTCAATGGCCCGTTCCTATCGGGCAACTTGCAGACCGAGGTGCTGTTCGAAGGGGTCGAAGTCGCGGTCGCTGTGGAGTAGCTGGTGACCGCCTGCGATGGTGGCCGTCGCGATGAGGCAATCAATGGTCCCACGGATCGTGACGCCACGGCGGCGCAGAAGACGGTAGTTCTCGGCTGCCTGGATGGCCAGAGTTTCATCAACCATCGCTATCACGGGCACCGCCTGCAGGGCCCGCCGGGTGTTCTCAAACTCCCGGTTCTGCTTGATGCCCTGCAGCACCTCGCAGACCACAAGGTCGCCCGTTGCCGCTTCGCCTCGCGACAGCAAATCGTCCAGCAACCAGACTTGGGCAGTGTCGTGGCCGACGAGGTAGTCGATCCATACCGACGTGTCAACTATGACCATTCGGGGTGTCGATTCTGTCGCATTTTGTCCAGGTCACCCTCCCAGTGAACCCTGCCGCGCAACTCCCTTAGGTCTTGCTGGCCCTTGGCGCGCAACAGGCAATGCAGTGCCTCCTCGACGACAGCGCGCTTCGTTCTCAAACCGGTGCGCACCATCGCCTCGGCCATCAGCTTTTCGTCGATTACGATGTTGGTACGTACTCCCATCGTCGGTGCCTCCGTTCCTCCCGAGCAGTATATCCCTCTTGATGTGTATGAATCAAGTCCAGCATACACATCGTCGCTGTCGTCATTTACCCGGGCTTAGAGCCGAAGCATGAGTGATCCGCCTTACCCTCAAGGGCCGTCACTCCCCGTAGTCGATCCGGCTGATCTTCCAGCCGCTGTCCGTCTTCTTCAGGAGATGCCAGTCGTAAACATTGTTGTTGGCCCCGGTGGCGAGGTCTCTGAAGACTGTCTTCACCTCAAACTGGATCGTCTTCGAGTCGAAGACCTCGGCGCGCGCAATCTCCTCATCGACAATCTCGGCATCGCCCTGGCCTTGGATGTCCGGTCGGAAGTTTGCCGCCGCCTCACCCATCAGGTATTTGGCCATCTCGTTGCCATCGTGCTTCTTATCGGCGGCGATGAACGCCTCCATCACCTTGCGGGCGTCCCTCGTCGCGTCATCGGCGGGCGGCGCTTTCTCGGCTGACTTCGCCGGCCTGTCATAGACTTTCATCGCGTTTGGTGGCTTGCCGACTTCAGGCGGCTTTGGGGAGGACCACGGGGGAATCTTCGGCGCTACGCCCTCGCCAGCGGATTTCGGCTCGGGCGGGGTAGCAGGGGCCTTCTGCTGCGAGAAGCGCCAGTACGACGTGAACCCGACCGCCACGATCGCCGCAGCGCCGAGGAACAAGATCAGGAACACGCAGCCGATGAGCCAGCAGGATAAGCTGCGGCGCGCGGGGGTTGGCGCCGGCCCGGAGGCTGCCACCGGCTGAGGGGCTGCCGAAGGCGCTACCGGCACAGCCGGCGTTAGGGGCTGCGTGGTCTCCGGGGGTTCCGACCCCGGCGGCACGAGCGATCCGCCGCAATACTTGCAGTACCTGGCGTCTTCGTCCGCCTGCTTGCCGCAACCGGGGCAGACCATGCCGACCTCCCCTGCGCGTCGGATCACTCTTCAGGATACGCTGGCGTGCTGGTGATACGCCAACCCTTGTCGGTCCGCCTCACGACGTAGCGGTCCGTGCCCGTCTTCGTTGGCCCGCCCGGCTGCGACCACTTGACGGTGACCTTGAAGACAATGGTGTTGGCATCATGGACCTCATGCCCGGCGACCTTCTCGCTGGAGACGACAACGTCTTCCTGGCCCTGCACATCGGGGCGGAATCGCGCCGCAGCCTGACCGCCGAGGTACTTCGCCATCTCGGTGCCGTCATGGCCGAGATCAGCGGCGAGGTAGTTCTCGAGCACCACCTGGGCCTCGGTGACCCGGTCCTCCGCCGGAACAGGAGGGGGAGCAGGCTTCGCGGGCTTCGCTGGCTCGACAGCCGGAGGCGGGGGCGGCACGGCCTCCGGGACGACGGGGACCTCAGTGTGGCCCGGGACAGGGACCGGCATCTGGCCGGCGGGGACGCGGAGTCTCATGTACATGAACCCCGCAGCGCCGGCGGCGATGAGCGCCGCCAGTACCGCGGCGGCGACGCACCCGATGAGCCAACAGGAGATGTTACTGCGCGCCGGCTGAGCCGGAAGCGACGTGGGCACGGGCACGGCCGGTACCGTGGGCGCTGGCGGGACGGCAGGAAACTGCGCGGGGGCCTCAGCCATCTGGGCCCCGCAGTTGCTGCAGAAACGGGCATCATCAGCTTGCTCTGAACCGCACTTGGGGCAGTACATCCGCGCATTCACCTCCGCAGACTGTCCACATCGCGAACTCAGGTTGTGGCACGGGCGATCCTTGCTCGATCCGCTACTCGATCACCGTCACGAACTCACCGAGCGGCTTGCGGTCGCGCGGCTCGGGGTGTAGGTCGCTATAGCCGAGCGGGGTCATCGCGATGGGTTCGACACCGTGCGGCAGGGCGAGGACCTCCCGGACGACCTGCGGATTGAAAGCCCCAATCCAGCAGGTGCCGAGGCCCTCGGCGGTCGCGGCGAGGATGATGTGCTCCATCGCGATCGTGACATCGACATCCACGTAGTTTTTCCCATCGCTGCGGCACCACGCCGCACTGGGGACCCCGCAGGCGACGATGATGACGGGGGCCTGGGCGAACCACGGCGCCCGGTAAGCCGCGCCAAGCCGCTCGCGCACCTCGGCGCTCTTGATGACGAAAAGCTCCCAGGGCTGGTTGTTGCAGGCCGACGGCGCCTGCCGCGCCGCCTCGAGAATGCGGTCGAGCTTGTGCTGCTCCACAGGAGTCGAATTGTAGCCGCGAACGGAGCGACGGCTGTTGATGGCGGTGTAGATGTCCATGTGGGACCTCCAGGTGGGACGGCGACGGCTTCCTACCCCCCTGCCCCCCTCCCTCGTAGGGAGGGGGGGAACGACCACGGCGCACGGCGACGGTTTCCTACCCCCCTGCCCCCCTCCCTCGTAGGGAGGGGGGGAACGGCCACGGCGGACGGCGACGGCTTCCTACCCCCCTACCCCCCTCCCTCGTAGGGAGGGGGGGATGACCACGGCGCACGGCCACGGCTTCCTACCCCCCTGCCCCCCTCCCTCGTAGGGAGGGGGGAACGACTACGGCGGACGGCGACGGCATCCTACCCCCCTACCCCCCTCCCTCGTAGGGAGGGGGGAACGACTACGGCGCACGGCCACGGCATCCGCGACAGGATTGTCGCGGCCACTGCCCTTCGGGGTAGCCCATCCCCGGCCCAGGCCGTTCGCCGTCGCCGTTCTCCTAACTTCTCAAC
>CAYWBK010000003.1:36327-39180 GCA_964455745.1 uncultured Armatimonadia bacterium | reverse complement strand
CCCAGGCCGTTCGCCGTCGCCGTTCTCCTAACTTCTCAACTCCTGTCTCCTAACTTCTGCCGTAGCTCATCCCCGGCCCAGGCCGTTCGCCGTCGCCGTTCTCCTAACTTCTCAACTCCTGTCTCCTAACTCCTGCCGTTCAGTGCATCGTCTGCCCGCCATCCACGTTGATGGCCTGGCCGGTCATGTAGCCGGAGGCGGGGCTGACAAGGAACATCAGCACATCGGCGACATCGTCATAGGTGCAGCCGCGCTTCATCGGCACCTTGTTGACGTAGAAGTCGTAGACTTCCTGCTCGGTCATGCCGCGATTCGCCGCGTACTCCTTGAACAGCTTATCCTTCCACAGCGGAGAATCGAGCAGGTTGCCGGGGCAGACCGCGTTCACGCGAATGCCCTGCTCGGCGAGTTCCAGCGCGAGGCTTTGGGTGAGGCCGATGCCGCCGAATTTGCTCGCGGCGTAGGCGCTGTTCTTGTAGCTGCCCACCTTGCCGGACTTGCTGTTGATCTGGACGATGATACCGCTTTGCTGCGCGATCATCACCTTCGCGGCATACTTGGCGAGGATCATGTAGCCGACGAGATTGACGTCGATCACTTTGCGCCATTTGGCGACATCGAACGAGGTGATGTCCCCGGAGGCGAGGATGCCGGCGTTGCTGACGAGGATGTCGAGCTTGCAGAAATCCTCGGCGGCCCGGGTGAACGCGGCGGCGACCTGGTCTTCGTCGGTGATGTCCGCGCCGATCCCGATTGCTTTGATGTCATGCTGCTCGGCAAGGCGGGCGGCGGTTGCCTGCGCGCCCGCTTCGTTCACGTCGATGATGATGAGGTGCGCGCCGGCCGCGGCCATGCGCTCGGCCAGAGCTTCGCCGAGGCCCTGCGCCGCGCCGGTGATCATCGCGACTTTGCCGGTTAGAGAGCGAGCGGTCCCGCTCTCAGCGGCTAAAGGGAGTCGCAACAACTCCAGTTCCGCCTCGCGGGTCCAGACGCACCCGGGGCCGAGTTTCGCCGCCACGGTCGGGTACTTCTCGCACAGCTTCTCGATAGGGGTCAGCTCGAGGTCTGCAAGCTGTGGGTAGATGATGACCTTGCCGGCGAAGGAGCCGCCCTTGACGCCGTAGAGGCCTTCCTTGGCGGCCTGAATGCCGCCGACCGCAGCGACCGAGCGATTCGGCGACAGTTCTTTCTGCTCGGCCATGTGCAGGGTGGTCTGCAGGTCCTCAATCGCCGAGCCGCTGGTGCCGGTGTAGCGCACGCCCTTGAGGGCCACGTCCGACAGGTCGAGATTGGCCATCGTGCCCCGGGCGACGCCGGCGAAGATGTTGAGCATCCCGTCTGCCGCCATGAAGCCGGAGGCGTGGCTGATAATCGCCGGCACCGGCACGAGCACGACGACATCGTCGAACCCGTCCGGGGCGATCTCGCGCAGCTTCGCCTCGAACCCCTCGTTGCCCAGTTCCTTCGGATTCAGGCAGATCAGCTCGATGCCGCGCTCTTTGGCCGTCGCGCCGTAGCGCTCGGGGACGGTGGCGAGACGATCTGCGTCGATGTCGCTGGCGACGACGACCTTCGGCGGGTCTTTCTTCTCGAGGGCGAGCTGTACGTGCATCTGGCCCATCGGCCCCGCGCCGCCGACCATCCAGCAAAGCCCGCCGGGCTTAAGCTGCGCCTTGCGCTCGTCGGTGTAGGCTTCGGATACGTTCGGGCCCTTGCAGCCGCGGAAGACCAGGCCGTCGTAGTGAATGCGCCCGACGTCGATGCTGACCTTGCGGTCGAGGGGCTTGTCGGTCACGAGGGTGAGCGACCCGTTCTTAGCCAGCGCCTGCCCGCCCTTCTCCACGGCTTCGGGGCTGCCGCTGCCGAGGACGAAGATGTCGTCCGCGCCATCGTCGCCGAACACGGCTTTCACGTCGAGGTCGGCGATGCCGTTGACTTCCTCGACCGGGGCCCCGGCGGCGCGGCGGATGAGTTGCATGAGCTTCGGCGGAACATCGGTGCACACCAGTTTGCGCGGGGTGGGGCCGGTCGAGAGATACCCCAGCTTGTAGGTGGCGTTCTCGCTGCCGGGAGTGCCGATGACCCAGGCGATCCCGTTTTCCTTGACAGTGGAGCGATACTCGGTGCGATACGCGCGCACGACGCAGGCCCACGGCTCGGCAAGGGCGGCCTCGGAGTAGCCCGTCTCGGGGTGGATCGGGATTAGGTAGACGCCGTCGTCACCTTCGAGGACTTCGGCGCCTAGCTTCACATATTGCTCCAACCCGCCGGGAAGCATATACCCGAAGGCGAGGTTCTTGCCCTTGAAATAGATCTCGGCCTGGACCACGAAGCGGTCGCCGACGTGGTACTTGCCCCGCAGGTTGTCGCCGACCTTGACGATGGTCAGCGCAACCTCGTGGCCCATGATGATGGGCTCTTTGGACAGGTCGCGTCCGAAAAGGCGCGGGTGGTCGCCGCCCAGGTTGAGGATTTTGATGTCCGAGAAGCAAAGGCCCGCGGCGTCGACGCGAGCCAGAAGCTCGTTCGGCCCGTTCTCGGGAACGGGGATCGTTTCGGGCTTGTCGTCGGTGCCGAAGTTCTCAAGCCCGACGCCCCAAAGTTGCCAGCCGCGCTGGCTGTCCGGCACCGGCGTCTCGCCGGCAATGTACGCTTGCAGATCGTTAGACATGGTATACCGCGCCTTTCGATGGTACGAATCGCACGACTATCATTGTCCGGCAGGAACCGGACCTATGGACCCTTGAGTATAGCTTCGCCGTCGACAGCCAGGCTCTGTATCGTGAGCGGCCGTTTGTCGTTGCCGTTCTCCCCTCTCCACTCGTGGAGAGGGGCCGGGGGTGAGGTTGCCGT
>CAYWBK010000003.1:2937-36227 GCA_964455745.1 uncultured Armatimonadia bacterium | reverse complement strand
TGCCGTTCCCCTCCCGGCCCGGGAGGGGCGGGAGAGGGCCGTTGCCGTTCTCCCCCTCTCCACCCCGTGGAAAGGGGGCCGGGGGGTGAGGTCTACCCAAACAGCAGCTTCTCCCGGTACTTCTCGTCCGGCCTGTTCAATATGTGCTCGGACATTTCAGGCGACAAATAGTTCGGCCCGCCGAGCAGATACGTGCCCAGAAGAATGCGCGCCGTCTTGTCCCACATCAGGGACGCGCTCTCGACCTCGGCTGCGGTGCGCCCCATCGCGAACAGACCGTGGTTCTGGATCAGCACGCACTTGGGGAGCATCCCCTGCTCCTCAATGAAGCCCTCGACGCCGGCCTTAACCGCGCGCGCCAGGGGCACGCCGGGATCGGTGAAGTCGATCCACACCGGCGCGATCCCGCAGCAGACGATCTCGTCCGGGAAAAGTCGTCCCTGAACCGCATCTTTGCCATTCTTCGCGCAAGTAATCATATTGACGTATACAGGGTGAGTATGTGCGATGAAATTGATGCCTTCGATCTTGAGAAGCAGCGCGTGCAGAACCGTCTCCACCGACGGCCGCAGCCCGTTCTTGAGGACGCAGGACTCGTAAAGGACCTTCTTCACATTGTCCTCGGAAATATCGTCGGCGGTGAGAAGCGACATCACACAATCGGCATCGACTTCGCAAAACCCGTCCGGGCCGATGGTGGGAAGCTGCATTCCGCTGGCCTTGACGAAAAACCGATTGCCGTCGATCTTGGCGGAAGTGTTGCCCTCGCCGAGGATGACAAAGTCCTTATGCTCGGAGGCGAGGCGGTGCGACATACGGATCAACTCTTGTAGAACGGACTCACGTGCAGACATGGCATATCTCTCTTCCGGGGTGGTAATCGCAAGTGGTTCCGAGTTTAGCACAAATCGCGGCGGAGGGGGAGGGCTGCGGGAATTGTGGAATTGCCTTCGGTGGCAGCCCAACAATGCGACACGAACGCGTATCGACACTGGCCCCCAGTGGTGATACACGCTGGCGTGCAACAGCGACAAGCGGGACGTTCCAGCTTTGGGACCTGCAGCGGGTCACGCGACCGAGCACGGGTCGAAATACTTCGTGTAGTCGGGGCAAACTGTTGCGAAGCGCCACAGAACCAAGTCGACTACCGGAACGGGGTCTCCCGTGAGAGCCGACAACTGGCTGCACAGTGAATGCACGTCGGGGTACCCCGACGCCTTGCAGATACGCGCTAAGTGCCGGTCAGGCTTTGCAACCTGGATGCCGATGTTCTTCGCTAGATGATACACTGTGATCGGGCCAATGTAGTCGAGACGACGTAACTCGCGCAGCGGATCGACCTCCAGCGAGGCGCGAAATGTGGCGAAGCCTTGAGCACCGAGACGCGCCGCTGTCTTGAGAATGGCATCGACCTTGCCCCTATGGCCGAAGCAGCCCAGCGCGCGCCGCCTGCACATCTCGGCGTCCCGCGCGATATCTTCAGCGGATTGCCACCCCCCGAAGCTGCTTGTTACATGGGGGAAGCAGCGCCGGACGACGCTCTCGCGCATACCGGAGCAGAGGACTACCCAGGCATACTCTCGCAGAAATGCCGTCTCAGTTAGTTCCTCGAACCGGAGCGACTTCTGCCATTCGAACTCGCTCCCGTAACCTGCCTCTATGAGAGCGGAGCGGATGGCGCTGTAGGTGGCGACCATCATGGCAACGCGCATAGTGGGGGATTTGGTAAGCACTGGCAATGCCTCCGCGCGAACGCGAGTGGCTCGGATACTCATCCCCCGCCAAGTGTGTCCTGGTCTGAGACCGGGGAGGACCCCTTCAGCGCCGCTAGCGTATCGCACCACCTCATCTTGGTGGCCATTAACCATATTGACGCGTGCGGATGCGCGGAGAGCGCCTTGCTTAGCGCAACTTTCCGCAGGTGCCTGGACTTGAGGGGATTGAATCGTGCGTCTGGGATGGGTATGCAGCCGCTTAACAGGTCTGGCCACTCGGCAATTGTCGCCAGCGACTGCGTGAGGTCATCACTCGCCGCGGTCGAGAGTTCGCGACGGCATCGATGCTTGAAATCATTGTATACCTCCAGCGCGCGCGCATGTGCCGCCGCCCGGCCCTTCCAGTCCACCCTGTTCGAGACCAAGGCCACAAAGAACACGACGGCTGATATCGCGCCCAGTGTCGTAGTGCCTGTCGCTCCCGACAGGTGCAATAGGCTGAGGACATCACTGCTCGCCAATGATAGCACGCACACCGCAAGCGAGCCAGCGATGATGACAATGTCCAGGATCAGCGCCTGAGTGCCGTACAGGTCCCTCATGGCCGCGTGCATGGTCGTCATCATGTTGGCCACGCGCTCTATGCGGGTCAGTTCCTTGGTCACAGTACCTGGGTCTGGCGGCATCGTCAATCACCCGGGAAAAGGTTCTTCCACTGTGCGACAGAATGAGCGGAGTCAGCGTTCTTCATCCTCTTTGCCACACGTGCGAGCTCCGTGCTTACCGCGGCCCGTCTTGTGCTGCCTGCTGGACCCAGGTGATCGTCTATGCTCACAGATTGTCCCGTGGGGTCTGGAGTTGGCGTGTTCACCGCCTGTGAGGCCCTCTCGAACAAATGCGTGAGCATGGCTTTAGTTGTCTTTGTCCCCACGTACGAGCTGAACGCTTGTACTGCGAGTGCCTCCAAGTGGTACCCGGTCACCTGCCTTCTCTCGGGGAGTGTCGCATTGATCGCCTTCGCCAGTTTGATGGTGGGTACCACCTTCCCACCGCACTTGTGGTTGGCCTTCGCCAACATGTCGAAAAAGGCTCCCGGTCGGATCGATGTCCACGCTCCACCAGTGTTGTCGGCAATGCGGTACTCACGCCCCAATTTGATCGCAGGCAAGAGTTGCAGTTCCACCCCGTCGGAGAACTTCACTGTGGCCGCGAGCCTTCCGACATGGACATCGCTGTCGGGCAAACGCTCCTTGAGCCGCCGCTCGAAATACGCCTTGACCTCTCCAGGGGGCTTGTCGGCAAGTTCGGACGCATTGAGTAGCACAAGTGCGTCTACGTCACTCAGCCCGTCGACGTACGTGTGTTTGGCTACGGAACCGCCGAAGCGTATGTCTACAGCGCCATCGATATCCTTTCCGAGCGCAGCCCTGACCGTGTCTATGTGGCGCTCTATCCCATCTATGTCGCGATCGTTGTAGTCGGATAGTAGTTCGTTGAGTAGTCCGCTCACCTGTTGCTCGAACGCGGCATCTCTCGCCTGCTCCTGAGCTCTTCTGACCCTCTCGATGATGCTCTCGACGTTGCCGCTGAAAACACGCCCGCCCGCTCCCGACATCATGGTTGCCTCCCTGTGTCACTGCAGAAGCGGTCATATGCCGTCCTAAGAAACTCAGCACTAGCGACGCCGAATCGGTCGAAGCTTCGATCAACCAAGAAGCCCCTAAGGATGATCTGAAGCTCCTCGAGAGCACTGACGTTCGCTGCAAGTGATCTGGCCACGACCTGTTTGTCTCTCTCGTGAATACCAAGTTTCAAGGCACCGTAGTGCGAAATGTAGACGGCCCTGCCATCGTCATACGCGTATCGTAGCCAGGTCAGCCCGTCGAAGATTTCGGCCCCAGCGACAAAGTACAATGGGGTCTCCAAGGTGTCCAAGCTGCCGAACACGTGCAGCGGGGCAGTTACGCCCGCGTTGTCCATCGCGTCACGGAGTTGCGCAATGGACTTCATCCTCGCGAGTATGGAGTTGCCCAGTTCCTTTACCGTTATCCCGACGATGTCGAAGTCTCTCAGCTTGCCCACGTTGTCCAGCACACTCTCGACCTTTACATACTGCTGTCCCCGCGTTTCGGGCTTGAGCAAGAGTTCTCTCAGAACGTCTTGTCGGTGCCCCATCGTCGATAGAGCAGTCTCGATTTGAGTTGCGATGGGCTGTCGCACCTGCGGGTGGTCGTAGCTGACGAAAACGGCGCAAGGGTCGTCCTGCGAAACCGGCCACCCATCCCAGACATCTGTGAGCCATTCGCGATTCCAGTCGTTGGGGGGGTAATCGGGGTTGCGAAATGCCAGCACTTCTGCGTCCCTTGAGGCCTCGTACCCTCCACTGTCGAGGAAAATGACGGATGCGAAGGACAGCGGCGTTGGGTCAACGTAGCCGTAGTGCACGTCATAGGCGCTGACGAGTACCGGACCAACGACGAACTCGGAGGCGTACCTAATGGTATCGGCGAGTTCAGGGAAGCCCTTGCTTGAGAAGGCTGGCACCAACATGGGCGTGGAGCCGACCGGTCGGGAGCCTATCCTTAGCTCACTGCACCGTGCGAGCATCCAAAGCCCTCCTGTCCAAACAAGATGAGCACACTCCACAGGTGGGGCGACTACCGGCCTCACAACTGTAGGTCAATTCGACAGGCACTCCGTAGCGTTGACAGTACGTGAAGATCGCGCCCTTGCTCCAGTCCAGGAATGGTGCCGCGCATTTCACACTACCGTCAGTGTACGCGTCGAGCAGCGCATTCGCCATACTTAGGAACTGTTCGCTGCAGTCGACATAGGGCGTACCAGCGTGGATGCCAAGGGCGATACTGAATGAGGGCAGGGGTACCCACATCGCCGCGGCCATCACCAGAAACGCATTTCTGGCTCTGATTTCGCCTGCCCCGAGGTATACTGATCCCTTGCATTGGAACTGGCTGAGTTGAATATCGAAGTGCCTTGCAACGTCGGCTGCGGCTTCGCGCTCAGGTCCGGCGGCGGCTTGCCCGTAGTCGATGAACAGCCCTCTGACATCATAGTCCTGGTCTGTGAAGAAATGGACGCATGCAGCGGAGTCCATCCCCCCACTCAACAGCACAACCACCTTTGGGTGTTCATTGGCCATGTTGTCGACACCGCCGTACTCTCACCTGGAATGCTCGGACGCCCACATGCGGACGGTCGCTGGCCGAGATACCAGAAATCACCTTAGCTCCCGTTCGGCGATGTCCAGAAGCTCACGGGCTTCATCAGGGGCGTTCATACAAGAGCCTCCCCTCTCGCAGAGCGCAGGCCACCACGTGGTTCAGCCAGTTCCGCCGTCGCTCCACTTCAGCCGACGAGTAGACGAGTATGTCCTTCGCGACCGGGTAGGGAGCCAGCAACTCTCCGATTCGCGCCATTTCATGATGTTCGCTGCGTTCGGGGCTGAATTCCCTGTCCTCGACGATCAGCAGGTCCACGTCCGAATCCTCGCCCGCCTCGCCGCGTGCGCACGAGCCAAAGAGGTAGATTCTTTCCGGATGAACCTCGTTCACGATCACATCTACCATCTCCTGCAGCAATCGATCTGTGACAGCAGCCATCTCGACGCCTCCTGTCTGCAGCAGCATTGGCATTATACGCCAACGCTCGTCGAGTGCAAACTCGCCCACAGAGGACGCCGCGCAGGTCTCCCCGCCTCCTGCGTCGAATCCCCGTCCCCACTGCACCGCATATCCCTCGCCCCGGAGGCGATTCCATTGTTTAACCACAGTTCCTTCCGCATCACTTCGCCGCGCAATGGCGATATTCTTAATAGACACGATGGCGCTGAGACGGACGAGAGCCTACTCATCACCGTCAAAGGCTCCGTGTCCGGGACGGCTACTGTGACCGTGAACGGGGTCGCGGCGACGGTTGAGGCGGGGGAGTTCACCTGCCAGGTGCCCATTTCTCGGCGCACGAATATCCTGGAGGCGGTCGCCAAGACGCCGGGTGGCGACTGTGCGGACACGATCACCGTCCTATGGGACAAGAAGTCGTTCAAACGGTTCCGGTTTTCCATCGACGATAACATCATGTTCCTCAAGGACCTCGGCCAGCATCCCGAGGACTATAGCTCGCTCTTCGACCACTGGTATCTGGCCTTCTGGCAGCGGATGCACCTGGAATATGGAACCAAGGTCCATATCAACATCTACTACCAGACCGAGGGCTTCGATCTCACCAACATGCCGACGAAGTGGCGGGATCAGTGGCAGAATAACGCCGATTGGCTGCATCTGAGCTTCCACGCGCTTGCCAATAACCCCGACCGCATCTACCGCAACGCGGTCTACACCCAGGTGGCGCACGATTTCGACCTCATCATGGGGCATATCCGGCGCTTTGCGGGCAATGAGGTGACCTCGCGGGCGACGACGATCCACTGGGCGGAGTGCCCGAAGGCCGCCGTCACGGCCGTCCGCGACCGCGGCATCGACCGCCTGATCGGGTTGTTTTGGCTGACCGACGGGCAGTGCACCACCGGCTACTACCACGACCCGGCGACCTGCGAGTACATCAACTCGCGCGATTACTGGAAGGACACGGAGACCGACCTGGTTTTTGTCACCTGCGATCAGGTCGTCAACTCATACTCTCCGGAGGACGTAGTGCGCGAACTCGACAAGCAAGAGCAAAGCCCGCACACGTGCGAATTGATCGAGCTGCTCATCCACGAGCAGTACTTCCGCACCGATCTGCAGTACATTGCGGGCGATACGATCATCAGTTACTATAAGGACGACATCCAGCAGCGGGTCATCGAGGCCCTGAAGTGGGTGACGAAGCGGGGCTACGAGCCGGTGTTCTGGGGCGATGGTTTCTGCGGGAACCCTACGGAGATTCCGGCTTGACCGCGACCAGGATGGACCTTTCGTCCGAGGTCGGTGTTGGTATGAGTGCGGGCAACCCTTGCGCTGCAGCCTGGGGCGCGATCCCGGCCCAAAGAGCCCGCCATACGCCGCTTCTCGAGGCGATAGCAAGGGGGCGTCGCACGGCTGAGATCACCGGATTTCGGGACATGCCACTTTGGGACCGTGTTGCTTGACACGGGGTATCGCATACGGTAAACTGACCATTAGTGTGACTTACAAGCCACGGAATGCATCTGCGCGAACTGGCGGGCGTTGCTCCGTAGGAGGAAGTGCCCATGGCTAAGGGCGCGACCCACGTCCTCGGCCTAGACATCGGCAGCAAGACGATCAAGGCAGTGGAGTTGCGGAAGACCGGCCAGGGCATTGAGATGGTCGGACGGCCTATGATCGTACCCACCCCGCCACGTTCCGTGGATGGGGGGGTCATCATTGACCCACCGGCCATCGTCGAAGCTCTGTCCGCCTTGATCGCCAGGGCGGGTTTCGGCACCCGGAAAGCCGTTTGTTCGGTGGGTGGCGATTCGTCTGTCGTTGTCAGGATCACCGAGGTTCCTAAGATGACCGGCAAGGAGCTCGAGCAGGCGATTCAGTTCGAGCTCGACCGCCAGACTCCGTTCCCCGTAGATCAGGTCATCTACGACTATCAGCCTATCGAGCGTCCCGACGCCGACCCTAATGCCGCGAACATGGAAGTTTTCCTCGCTGTGGCGCAGGAGGACATGGTCAATGCCCACGTCGAGGCCCTGATGGGGGCCAAGCTGACGCCGGCGCATGTGGACATTGAGGCCCTTGCCATCTCCCGCGCGCTTGTGGACGCGGCCGGCGACGCTTATGCCGACCAGACGGTGGCCATTGTCACGATCGGCGCCACGAGTACCTCAATCGTGATCGTGCGCCGCAAACTGATGGCCTTCGTTCGCACGATACCCACCGCCGGCAATGCCCTTACGACGGCCGTCAGGCAGAACTTCGCCGGTGACGACGAACAGGCCGAGCGGTTCAAGATACTGTTCGCGGACCTCGGAGACGGCTATCTCGGCGGTCACGAGGCCGCACCGGCTCCCGCCGCCGGCGTCTTCGACACGATGGGCGACGAGGGCAGTTCGCATGGCGGGCTCGAGGACTCGGTCTTCGAGGAGTCCAGCAGCCATTCCGCCGGCCCGAGCGCCGAGGCCTTTGATGTCGGCGCAGATGGGGCCACTCGCCTCGATTTCGAACCCCCCGCGGCCTTCCAGCCACCGGCGGCAGCCCCCGGCGCTACCGCCGAGGTCCCCCCGGCTGAGGCCGCTCACTCTCAGGATGACCCCGACGTTGCGTATGCCAAGGAGGTTGTCTACGAGGCGGTCGGTTCAGCCCTCGTGGACTTGGCAACGGAGATCCGGCGCTCACTGGATTTCTACCGCCGGCAGCACCGCAACGAGAACATCGACCGGGTCATCCTCTCCGGCGGCACCGCCAGCCTGCGCGGCCTCCCCGGCTTTATCGCCAGTGAGACCGGCATCATGTCGGAGATTGCCGATCCCTTCGCTCATCTCATCGTGGACAGCGCATCCGCGCCCGTGGAGTATTTGCGGAACGTCGGGCCCCCGAGCACTTGCGCCGTGGGCCTCGCCTTGCGCGATATGCTGGACTGACCGTCGTCACGCTCGAAGCCGCCTCGTGGAGGGGCCCCGTGTTAAAGATCGACCTACTGCCGGCGCATTTTGCGCTTGCGCGCACCAACAAGAAGCTGATCGCGGTGGGCATTGTGGTCCTCCTCGCCTGTCTGGTCGCCTGGGGCTTCATGGTCATGACGCTATCGAAGCAGATTGGCGACACGCAGGCCCAGCTCGATGATGTGAAGACGAAGGCTGATGCGGTCCGCAAGATCGACAGTGATACCCAGGCGAAGCAGGCGGAATTGCAGCCGATTGCGGACAAGGTCAACTTCATCAACGCGGCCGACAAGAGCGGCGCTGAGTTCTGGGATCGCTTCAACAAGATCAATCGCTGGCTCGCGAAGGTGCAAGTCCATACTTTCACCATCACTCCACCCGATACCGTCACATTTACATGTACGGTAGGCGATACCGCCGAGTGTGCCCGTTTCGTGTTGAATTTGCTCTATTGCCCGTATATCCAAAAGCCGATCCAGGTGTCCGGGCTGCCCAAGGGCCTTGATGTCAAGGGCGTCAATGGCGCGACGGGTGGGGGAGGCGCCGGCGGCGCGGGCGGTCCCGGTGGGCCGGGTATGGGCGGAGGGATGCCCGGAATGGCCGGCGGCATGCCGGGTGGAATGCCGGGTGGAATGCCGGGTGGCGCGCCCGGTGGTCCTGGCGGTCCGGGCGGTCCCGGCATGGGCGGCGGGATGCCCGGAATGCCCGGCGGTGGCCCTGGCGGGATGCCGGGCGGTCCCGGTGGGCCGGGTATGGGCGGTGGCGCTCCGGGCGGCGGTGCGGGTGGTGGCGGTGGCGGACCAGCCTTCGGCCCGATCAACCTCAGTGTTACGTGCAAGCTCGTTGAGCCTATCAATATTCCCAAACCACCCGGTACAGCTGCAGCGGGTGGCGGGGGGATGCCAGGCATGGGCATGCCGGGCATGGGAGGTATGTCCGGTGGCGCTGGTGGCGCAATGCCTGGCGCGCCGCCTGGCGGACCGCCGGGAGGAGCCACCAAGGGCGGGGCCACGAAGGGTGCGGCCGCGAAGTCGGATGACGAAGGCGGCGGTAAGAAGGGCAAGTCATCTGGCGATGACTAGTGCCAATTCCTAGCTTCACGACCTGACGAGCGAGTCCGGGTTGGCGAAGGATAACAAGCATGGGCAAGTTTCCGCCAATCGCAATTATCGGCATTACCGTGGCCCTCGCCATCGGTTTGAGTTGCGTTGCGTTCTTCGTCAAGATGAAGCCGATGAAGGTCCAATTGGCCGACATCGAGAAGAACCTCTCGGACGAACAAGCCGTGGCCGACCGCAAGAAGCAGGCCGAAGACGCCTTGGCGCAAGCGAATGTCGACTGGCTGCAGTCGCAGGCGACCCTCGCCGTGAAGATGCACACGCGCGGCAAGCCGATCTCCTTCGGCGAGCCGATCATGGCCATGATCGCATTGTGGTACGAGTACCGAGAAGACCTGCCGCCACTGATAGAGCGCTTCGTTCAGGCCAGTGGGTGTACTTTGGTATCGGGCACGTCATTCCCAGCGCCTCCGATGACGCCTCCGGCGGCGCCGGCGAGCGGCTTCCTGCAAGAGCCCGGGAATCAGACGATCAATCTGACCGTTCGGGGCAGTCTGGCGAACATCGAGCGCCTGTACCGCAGCCTTCCCAACTGGCCTCGCGTCGTGACGGTCGGCAGCCTGTCGCTCACAGGCGAGGGCGACAACCTCACCGCCACCGTACCATTGACGTTCTACCTGCTGGTCGAGGTGCCGCCGGGCGTTGCCGCGGCCGCAGCGCCAGCAGCCGGCGGCGGGCCGGGCGGGGCCGGGATGATGCCCATGGGCGGCGGGGCGCCGGCGGGCGCTCCTCCCGGAGGCGGGGGGTCCGCAAAGGGAGCGCCAAAGGCCGCAAGTAAGGCTGGCGGAGACGATGACAGCGCCAAGGGCGGGGCCGGCAAGAAAGCGGGCGGGGGCGGCGGAGAAGACTGATCGGTCGCAATTGCACCATTGTAGTCACGCACCACAGGGAGGGTGCCCGTGGACAGTGAACACAGACGGAAGGCGATGGTCGCTGGTGGTCTCGTGCTCGTCGTGACCGCGATCGTCATTTTCCTGCTTATTGGCCTTCCAGTTCTGCGGGCTGGCGGCACTGTCTCTGAAGCTCAGCCGGGGGCTCCCCCGGGGGGCCCTCCTGGTGGTGGGAAGGGGATGCCAGGCGCACCGGGTGGTGGTATGCCGGGCGCTCCTCCGGGTGGAGGAATGCCAGGCGCCCCTCCTGGTGGTATGCCGGGTGCCCCAGGCGGGGGCATGGCGGCCGCCGTGGCGGGTGCGACACCGTCTGCAGCCGCCGGGCCATCAAAGGACATGGCGCCACTCGAGGCCTCGCGACCGAATCCGTTCATGCCTCGTGAGGCTGCCGCCGCAATGGTTGGGCCTGGGGGAGCAAAGGGTGGCAACCTGTTCGCAACTCGGTACACCCGTTACGGTCCGGACTGGAGCCAGATCCCTATCACTCAGCGCCTCGGGTTCACGAAGGCGGTCGTGCCGGAAAGAGGGCCGCTCCCAGAATTGCCGCCGGCCAGCAGCGAGAAAGTCATTCGCGTAAGCGGTGTATCGTGGAGTGACGGCGCCGCGATGGCCCTGTGGGAGAACGACAAGGGTGACAGCGGCGTGCTGAAGCCCGGCGACTTCGTCGATAGCTGGCAAGTTGTGGAAATACGCAGCGACCGCGTCATCCTCAAGAAGCGCGGGACAGGCGAGTTGCAGGAGATCATGGTCGGGGAGCGCAAGAAGCCCAAGCCGCAACCGACGGGCATGCCGGGGATGCGCCCCGGCGGTATGCCAGGAATGCCTGGTATGCCAGGGATGCCAGGGATGCCAGGGATGCGCCCCGGCGGTATGCCAGGAATGCCGGGAATGCCGGGAATGCAGCCTGGCGGGATGCCGGGGATGCCCGGCATGCAGCCGGGAGGGGCGGGAATGCCGGGAGTGGGTGGCGGCGGGGGAGATAACCAGCCGCCTGCCGGCGGCGGAGGCGGCGGGGGAGGCGGGCAGCGCAGGCGTGGTCGGCGCGGCGGTTAGCATTGCGGGCCGAGTCGCGGGGACGGCCACGCTTCGGTCGGTCGTATCTCGCACATCATCAGTTGGAGGCGGCGTTATGAGAGCTTCGCGCATTGCGATTCTGCTGGTCATTGCGGCAACGATGGTCCTCCCCGCTGTTCACGCGATCGCCCAAAACAGCGATCAGCGTCTCAATCTGGACTTCAGAGACACTCCGTTGAAGGATATCCTGACCGTCCTCAAGCGCGTGGGGAACCTGGGCGACCTCGCCGTCCCGGATGCATATGCCGACAAGAGGATCACTGTCTCGCTTGTCGATCAGACGGTGCCCTCGGCGTTGACGCAGGTGCTCGACAAGGCCGGTCTCGTGGCTGTCAATGACGGCGGCAGTGTCACGATCAAGGAAAAAGCGGTAGAGAGCAGTGGGCGAACCGTCGTGCCGACGCATGTTGTGGCGCAGGCCTCGATCGTTCGGGACGCGCCTCGCCCCACGCGCAATGACAGCACGACCAGCGATGTGGGAACAGGGACGCCGCTGACTGCTGCAGCCGGTCAGGCGGCCGCGCAGAACAAGGATAAGGTCTACAGGATACTCACCACCAACTTCCTGAATATCGAGATGATTGCGGACATGCTTGGCGGCTCGACCATCAGCGAAGACGACTATCGCAACAGCGGCGGCAGCAACGGCAACGGTAACAACAACGGCAACAACAACGGCAACAACAATAACAACGGCAACACCAACAACACTAACAGTAACCGCAGCTCGTCGACCAACCGCAGCAGCAGTAGCAGCAGCAACCGCTTCTAGGCGGCCTGCCATTCGCCTTGCACTCAGACCGTGATGGCCGGGTGACCGGCCAGAATGACGCTCGACAAACCACGATCGGTAGGGCACCGAAGCCAAGATCGTGCCTGGGAGGACGGCCATGCTCCTATCTCGGCCAGACCGTAGCAAGTTACTGGTTGCAGCTCTACTCATCGCCGGGGTCGCGTTGCAGGTCGGCTTGGCCGCGGCGTGGGCGGCAGATGCCGGCGGGACGCAGGCCGATGGACCGCACCTGATCAATATCGACGTCAAGGATGCCCCCATCGCCGAGGTGCTGCGGCTGCTCGGAAAGGCTGCAGGGGTCAATATCCTGTTGGCCACAGGCGTGACCGGCAGCGTTGACACCATCAGCCTCCACGATGTGACGGTCGAGACCGCTCTGGAACTGATCGCGGACTCGCACGACCTGTTCTACTATAAGAAGGACAACGTTTACGTTGTCTGCAAAGAGCCGCCTAAGGGCTACCAGGAGAACATGGGGAAGGTGCCGACGCCTGATAGCGGCGCGAACCCGGTGGTCGTTCTCCCGTCGGCCACCTCGGGCATGGGCGGCGTTCAGACGGCCGCGGTCCCGGGCGCAAGCTCCGGCATCGTCGGCCCAGTGGTCACGCCCAATCCGGTTCCCGCTCCACCGTCCGCTGCGGGCATTAGCAGCGTCACCCCCGGCGACGGCCACAAGACAACCGCACTGATCAAGTTGCAGTTCGCCGGCGTCAAGCAGATCTGCGATATGTTCGGGGTTGCCGTGGGGAACGGGCAGGCGAATTTGTCGGCGTCCCCTCGGCGAGGTTCGGTCGGAGTTGGCGGTCGAAGCGCAACGGAGGACATCTTCGGAGGCTACTCTGCTCCGAACGCGGGCGGTAACGGCGGCTACGGGCAGCTCGGCGGCGGGCTCGGTGGTGGTGGTGGTCTCGGCGGCGGAAGGAACAACAATAACGGCAACAATGGTAACAATGGCAACAACGGTAATACCGGTCGGAACGGCGGCGGCGGTCGGAATGGCGGCGGCGGCGGCGGAGCCGGCGGATCCGGACAGATCGAGCTCCCCGAGGGCATCACATCGCAGGACGTCATTGGTTACATGCCTCAGAACGCGTTGCTCGTCAGAGGCACGCAGGAGGGCATCGACGAGCTGCGGGAGATCATTACTCTCCTCGACGTGCCGACCAAGCAAGTGGAGATTTCGACCCGGTTCATCGAGGTCCAGACGGGTTCCGACAACGCACTGGGTATCGACTGGAGCACCGCAAACGGGTCGTTCCAGGTTTTCAATCAGGGCTTCTCAACCGCCACCGCCGACCTTGTCCGTTTCGCACGCGGCAATTTCGAGGCCCAATTGGGAGCCCTCATGCAGACCAACCGCGCAACCCTTGTTAATGAGCCGCGGGTTGTAACACAGAACAATCAGGAGGCCGAGTTCGAATTCGATACGGTCATCCCGTACTTCACTCCCAATATCACGTACAATAACTTCGGTCAGCAAACCGTCCAATATGTGGAGACCGATGCCACTGTGGACAATATGCTGGATGTGACGCCGCGGATCAACGCCGATGACAGCGTCACAATGGACCTGTACCCGGAGATAAGTGACCAGATCGGGTCCGTCGCCGCCCCCGACAACTCAACCCAGGTTCCCATCATCACCACGGAATATGTCGAGACGGAAGTGACGGTCGCGGATGGCGAGACAGTGGTCATCGGCGGACTCATGCGCAAGAACGAGACGCTGACTGAGAAGCAGACGCCTCTTCTCTCCAATATCCCGATCATCGGCGGCCTCTTCCGGTCGAAGGAGACGGTGACCAGCAACTCGGAATTGCTCATATTCGTTACTCCGCGCATTGTGCACCAGGTGCCGACGCAGTAAAGAAGTCTCACGGCCGGCATCTCAGCCTTGTCCCAGGAACGGCACACGTCTAGCGTGCCGTTCTTTGGCACTGATAGTCGGGTAGTTCTTGACACGTCGGGCCGTGATGTGCTGGAAGATGCGGGTTGGGGCGGCATCTACACCATTTGCGTGGTTGCCCGTGGAAGTGATCGAACTCGATGACTTGCATTAGCCTGTTGACAGCCGGAGAGTCGCATGGCCCCGCACTGGTCGCCATCGTCGAGGGCCTGCCGGCCGGCGTGCCGGTGTCTGAGGAAGATGTGAACCGGGACCTGGCGAGGCGACAGGTCGGCTACGGGCGCGGGGGGCGGATGTCCATCGAGCGCGACACCGTCGTGGTGGTCGGCGGGGTCCGGCATGGGGTCACGCTTGGATCGCCGGTCTGCCTGCAGGTATCCAACCGTGATTGGGAGAATTGGCGGGAGGAGATGTCTCCCTCCCCTGCGGCTCCAGGGTTCGAGAGCCGCAGGAGGGTTGACGTGCCGAGACCGGGCCACGCGGACCTGGCGGGGGCCGGTCGTTTCGGTCACGACGACATGCGCAACGTGTTGGAGCGCTCCAGCGCCCGCGAGACGGCGGCGCGAGTAGCCGGCGGGGCCGTTTGCAAGGCCCTTCTCGCCGCGCTGAACATCCGGGTGCGCAGCTACGTCGTGGCCATTGGCGGGGTCGAGGGCCCCTCGTGCGACTCGTTCGCGCCTGACATCTGGGGCCTGATCGAGGCCAGTGATGTGCGTTGCGCCGACATCGACGCCGCGGACAGGATGCGGGAAGCAATCGACGCGGCGCGAGCTGATAGGGACACGGTCGGCGGGCTGGTCGCGGTAGAAGCCGAGGGGTTGCCACCGGGGCTGGGGTCCTGTGCCACATGGGATTCGCGGCTCGACGCCAGGCTGGCCGCCGCCATGATGAGCATACAGGCCATCAAGAGCGTGGAAGTCGGGCTGGGCCGCGAGGCTGCCTCAGCGCGAGGTTCGGATGTGCACGATCCGATCCTCCCCGGTGATGGCCGCTGGTGGCGAGCGGTACGCCCTAGCAACCGCGCCGGCGGCATCGAGGGAGGCATGTCCAACGGCGAGAGGGTCGCACTTCGCCTGGGGATGAAGCCAATCCCCACGCTTACCTCCCCCCTCCCGTCGGTCGACTTGCGAACCGGCGCGCCCGTGGACGCGCATTCCGAAAGATCGGACGTGTGTGCTGTACCCGCGGCGTGCATTGTGGCCGAGGCGATGATGGCACTTGTTCTCGCAGATGCTTTGGTCGAGAAGCTTGGCAGCGGCTGCTTGACGGACATGCAGGCTGCTTACCAAGCCTACCGCGAGCGCCTGCGGAGAACCATCGGGTGATCACGAAATGGACAGAGGCTGTTCACCGACCGGGGGCGGGGCTCTGCCGCGTTTGCGGCCACCCGCCACACATATTTCGCTGACCGGGTTCATGGGGACCGGCAAGACGGCTGTGGCGACACGCCTGGCTGAGATGCTGGGTCTGCGCTTCGTCGATACCGACACGATCGTCGAGCAGCGTGTCGGCTATACTGTTGCCGATATCTTTGAGCGCAACGGGGAAGCGTATTTCCGCGACGCCGAGTCCGAAGCGCTACGCGAGGTCCTGCAGGAGCCTGGAGCCGTCATCAGCACCGGCGGCGGGATATTGTTGCGGGAGGAGAACGGGCGACTTCTCTCGGCCGCGGGGCCGCTGATCTGCCTGGACGCATCGCCGCGCGTCATCCACGAGCGGACGCGCCATGACGGCGCGAGACCCCTGCTGGCAGGCCCGGGCGACCCGATATCGCGGATTACGGCGCTGCTGGCGGAGCGCCAGCCGTCCTATGCCAAGTGCCGCGTGCATATCGACACCGACGACCTGACCGCTGAGGGGGTCGCGCAGGCTGTCGTCGAAGCATTGCGGGAGGACGGGCGGGCGGTCACCTTGCTGCCCGGCGGCATCAAGGTCCCGGTTTCGTTGCGAGATCGCTCGTATCGCATACACGTGGGCTCCGGCTGCCTGAGCCGCATCGGCTGCTTGTGCCCGCCGAAGCATTCGCAGGCGCGAGCTGCCGTCCTGATCTCCGAGGCGCTCCCCCGTCGGCATGTCGACATTGTCGAACGAAGCCTCGTCAACGCCGGCTGGGGCGTCGCGGTCCTGACGGTGCCCGACGGTGAGCCAAGCAAGTCGCTGCAGGTCGCGTCGCGCCTGTACGAGGAGTTGCTCGACGCTCGACTCGATCGCGGGTCGATGATGTTCGCTCTTGGCGGCGGCGTCGTAGGGGACCTCGGGGGCTTTGTGGCCGCAACATTCCTGCGCGGGATCGACTACGCGCAGATTCCGACGAGCCTGATCGCCCAGGTGGACAGCAGCATCGGTGGGAAGACGGGGGTCAACCTGTCGCGGGGGAAGAACCTGGTCGGCGCATTCCACCATCCCCGAGGCGTCGTCATCGACACCGATGTGTTGGGGACGCTGCCGCCGAGAGAACTCCGCTCGGGGCTTGCGGAGGTCATCAAGCACGCGGCGATCGCGGATGCAGAGTTGTTCGAGTACCTGGAGCGCCAGATCGGGTGCGTGCTGGACCTCGACCCGCTGTGCCTGAGGTACGTCATCGCGCGCAATTGCCAGATCAAGGCCGAGATCGTGAGTGCGGACCCGTATGACCGCGGCGTGCGCGGGATCCTCAACTACGGCCACACGGTGGGGCACGCGCTTGAAAAAGCCGCCGGGGAGTGGGAATTGCGTCATGGTGAGGCGGTGGCGCTGGGGATCGTCGCGGAGAGCCGTCTTGCGGCGCGCATCGGCATCTCGACCCTTGAGATGGCGGAGCGCCAGGAGGCATTGATGCGGGCTGCCGGGCTGCCGTCGGCTGCCGAGCGCGTCGATTTCCCGCACGCCGCCGCAGCGATGGGGCTGGACAAGAAGATCGAGTACGGTCGGCTCAAGGTCTCGCTCGTGCCCACCATCGGGAAGGCGCAGACGCTGGAGGACGTTGATCGGGTCGCGCTCGAGAACGCGTTGCGGTCCGTGTGCGCGGGGTAACAGTCTGCGAAGCCCGAAGTTGCCCGGACTATCGCGGGGCAAACGAGAGTGGCCTGAGACGGACATGTTCTGGTCGATCTCCAGGGGACTACTGTTCACGATTGCCGGGAGCCTTCTTCTGATCGCGCTCTTCCTGGCAGGATTCCTGTGGGTCTTGCAGCGCGGCCCGCAAGAGACCGTTGTGCCCGACCTGGTTGGCATGCCCTTGGAGAAGGCGCGGGATGCAGCGGGCGCGTGCGGGCTGCCGATTGACATCAGGACCCGAGCATACTCGCCCACGATCCCGGAAGGGTGCATCACCGAGATGCGCCCGTACGCGAACAAGCGAGTGAAGCGCGGCCGCAAGATTGAGGTCACTCTCAGCAAAGGCCCCAAGGATGTCAAGGTGCCTGATGTCAAGGCTCTCGATCTGGCCAACGCTCGCGAGACCATCACCGCGGCCAAGCTTCGTGTGGGCGAGGTGTTGCACAAGAAGAGCCACAAGCCGGAGGAAGAGGTTCTCGAGCAGATGCCCGAGGCGGGCGAGATGGCGCCCAGAGACTCCGAGGTCACATTGACCGCCAGCGGGGGAGAGGACTACGGCGAGGTCGACACGTCCGACAACAAGCATATCGTCTTCCGCCGCGTCGAGGTGACGGTTCCGCGCGGCGATCCGCTTCAGACCGTCAAGGTCGAAAGGATCGAGGAAGGCAAACGCAACCTGGAATACAACCGCGTCCATCGGCCCGGGGAGAAAGTGGTCGTTGACGTCCAGGGACACGAGGGTGACAAGCTGGTCGTTACGATCGGCGATTCCGTCGCGTATGAGGGGACCTTGTAGGCGCAGGCGGAGCGCCGTGATCTCACATCGGGCAGGCGTTCCCCTGTCGGTTTCGAGGTGCCGGCGTTGCCGGATCTGCACGAAGCTGATCTTATCGCACGCAGCCAGCGTGGCGACGTCCATGCTTTCGACACGCTCGTGCGCGCCCATTACTCACTCGCGTATAACGTCGCATACCGCCTGCTGTCGGACGCCGACGCAGCCTCCGACGCCACGCAAGCCGCCTTCGTGCGCGCCTTCCGCTCCATCCATTCCTTCCGCCACTCCGCGGCATTCTCCACCTGGTTGTATCGAATCGTCACCAACGTCTCACTCGACCTTATCCGGCAGCGCGATCGCGCGGCCCAGAGCTTGACGCTGCTCGGGGACGAAGGCGACGACGGGCAACAGGAGCGGGAAATCCCCGACGAGTCGGGCGACCCGCTCGCGGCCGCCGAACGAGCCGAAGTCCAACAGGTCGTGCAGGCGGCGCTGCGGCGGATGAACCCCGACCACCGCGCGGTGGTGGTGCTCTATGACCTGCAAGGATTCTCCTACGAGGAAGTGTCCCAGATACTCAACCTGCCCCTGGGAACGGTGAAATCGCGGCTCAATCGAGCCCGGCACGCCCTCAAGGAAGAGATCGCCACCAGCGGGGAACTTTTTGAGAAGTAGCGTGGTCATAGCCGAGGAACCTACCCGTAAGAGCCGAAAGCTGTGCCATTCCGATGACTTGCGAACAGTGCGCCGATAACTTCACCGCCTACATCGAGGGCGAATTAGCTGACGAGGAGCGCCAGGCGTTCGAGGCTCACCTCGCGGCGTGCCCGGCGTGTTCGGAGGCCCTGGCCGCCTTCCGCCAGACTGTCGCGGTGCTCAGATCGCTCGGCCCGGTCGAGGCACCGGGTGATCTCCCAGACCGCGTTCTGGCCGAATTGGAGGCCGGTGGCGGCAAGCCTCACCGACCGTGGTGGAGTGCGGCCAGTGGGTTCGCGGCCGCGGCGGCGCTGATGATCGCGGTCGCCTCCTGGCATTTCGGCGTATTCCAACAGCACCCGACCGATGTTGCCTCCGTCATATCTGCGCCCGCGGTGCAAAGCCCGGTCGCCGCGCCGGTCGAACCGGAGGCTGTCCCGCAGCCGCCGTCAACCGCGACGACGGGCGTCTCGCCCTCGCCGGCGCGCGCGGCGGCGGGTGTGCAGCCCGCAAAGGTAGACCACGAGATGATGCCCGCCCGACATACGGCGCATCAGGGAAACGTTGCGCCCAACGGGCATTCGGTTTCCGTCGCTGCACCGTTGACCGTTTCTGCGCCCGCGCGTGAGAGCGATGTCCCGGCTCCGGCGCCGGCGCCTGCCCGCGCGGTGGGACGCGTGGAAGCGTTCGACGGAGGGGGCGGAGCGGGGGAGCTTCCTGGCGCCCCCTCGCGGAGTGGGCCTCTGGCCCTCGGTGGCTCCGGAAGCTGGGACACGACGACCAAATCCGTCAATCCCAGGATCTCGGCGGATGCCATGGAGGCCGTCCCGGTCGCGCACGGGGCCGTCATTACGATCCTGCCGCCGGCTAGTTGTGTGGTGGGCCGCTCTGCCTGGATATCCATCGCCATCGCCGCTGATGTGGCCGCAAGGTCAGCTCAGCTACGGGTCCTGTCAAGCGCAGGGGTAGAAGTTACTGGCGCTGACGATGGGCTTGTCTACAACGGGCCCATCGAGCGCGGCAGGACGCTCCGCGTGCCGGTGGAGATCATCTCCGAGCGCCCGGGTCCGGCTCGGCTGCGCGTGACGCTCCGTTCCGATAAGCCCGAACTGATCGCGAGCATCCCTGTCATCACCCCGCCGTTCGTCACCCAGACCGGCGTCGAGTCCCCACGACAGGCGGCCGCGCGCACCATCAGCTTCGATTTCCATGAGACTCCCCTTCGCCAGGCGTTCGAGGAGATCGCCAGCGAGACCGGGGCGCATATCAGCGCCGGCCAGGGGGTAGGGAACCTGCCGGTTACTATCGACTTCAGCCGTGGCGTGCCGCTCGAAGCTGCGCTGCGGATCCTCGCCGACACCGCCGGATGCATCGTCGTGCGCAATCGCGACATCTACCGCATCGAGGCATCTCACCCCGACAAGAGCCGCTAGACCACTGTAATCTGACAAGGGGTCATCCCGAATGAGACCGCGAATACACCTTCAGGTTTCAACCTTCGTACTGTGCGCGCTGGCTGTCTGCACGATGACGGCGGTGCAAGCGTGCATCGTCATCCCGTTTCCCTCGCCGGCGCCGGTGCGCCCGGAAGAGCGGCTGTACGCCAAGAGCCAGCGCATCGACGTTGAGATCGAAGACCAGGTCGCCAAGACCCAGGTCACCACGATCCTCCACAACCCGTCCTCGCGACAGCTCGAAGGCATCTTCCTGTTCCCTCTTCCGCCGAACGCCGCCGTCAGCCAGTTCAGCTTCGAGATCGACGGCAAGCAGGTCTCCGGCGAGCTTCTCGACCGGGACAAGGCGCACCAGATCTACGCCGACATCGTGCGGCGGCTGAAGGACCCGGCCTTGCTCGAGTACGACGGCTCGGGGGTCTTCAAGGCCAGCGTCTTCCCGGTGCCGGCGGGCGGCGACCGCAAGATGCAGCTCACCTACACCCAGATCTGCAAGGCTGACGCAGGCGTCGTGAAGTTCTTCCACCCGGTGAAGCTCGCGCGAACCGACGCCCCCGGCGACAGCGAACTGATCGTCGATGTGCGCATCCGGGCGAAAACGGCGATCAAGAGCATTTACTCGCCGAGCCACAAGTTCGATGTGACGCGCGACGGCGATTACCGCGCACGGGCAACCTGCGAGGAAAAGAATACCGACTTCGGCAGAGACATCACCCTGTACTACACGCTCAAGGACGCCGACTTCGGGGCGAACGTCATTTGCGACCGCGAAGCGGGTGAAAACGGGTACTTCATGGTCCTCCTGTCGCCCAAGCAGTCGTGGGCGGAGAAAGCGATCCAGGCGAAGGACGTGGTGTTGGTCCTGGACACTTCGGGGAGCATGGCCGGCGAGAAGATCGAGCAGGCGCGCAACGCCCTGAAGTACTGCCTGCAGTCGCTGGGCAAGGAAGACCGCTTCGATGTTATTACTTTCGCGACGGGGGTGCACAAGTTCAGCGACAAGCTTGTGGCGGCCGACGGTGACCAGGTGAAGCGCGCGCTGGACTATGTGAACGACATCTCCGCCGCCGGTGGAACGGCGCTCAACGACGCTTTGGTCGAGGCGAGCAAGGTCGCCGGGGCATCCGAGGGGCCGGCGATGGTCCTCTTCTTCACCGACGGCTGCCCTACGGTCGGCGAGGATGACACGACGGCGATTCTCAAGAACGTTTCGGACGCGAACCGCAAGGGCGACAAGCCACGGGCGAGGTTGTTTACGTTCGGCGTCGGCGACGATGTGGACGCCCAGCTTCTCGACCGCGTGGCCGAGGAGAACGCGGGCACGTCCGCCTACGTTCGTCCGGGGGAGAGCATCGAGACGGCGGCCTCCAGCCTGTTTGACAAGGTGCGATTTCCGGTGCTGTCCGATGTGACGCTGAAGGTCGAGGGCCTGCGCACTGACGATGTGTACCCCGCGCATTTGCCCGACCTGTTCAAGGGGTCGCAGCTTGTGGTCGTGGGTCGGTACGAGGGCGGCGGCGACAAGCTGCTGCGCCTCAGCGGCAACGCGGCGGATAAGCCGGTGAACCTGGAGTTCGAGGCGACGTTTGCCGCGAAGGATGCCGACAACCCGTTCGTCCCGCGCGTGTGGGCCACCCGCCACATCGGGAAGCTGCTGGACGAGATTCGACGACACGGCGAGAACAAGGAACTGAAGGACGAGATCATCCGGCTGGCTCTCAAGTACGGTATCGTGACGCCTTACACGTCGTACCTGGTGCTGGAGGATGAGAAGCAGCCTGGCGGCCCCCGAATCGCTCTCAACCATAGCGTCGCGGATGTCTTCGCCACAGGCCCGGCGAGGCCGGGCGGAGTAGGCGGCGGCTTCGGGATGCCGGGCATGGGTGGTCCCAGCATGGGTGGTGGCGCGATGGCTCCGGCGGCGGCGCGAGCGGGCCTCGCCGCCACAACCGGAGCCGACGCGGTCGTGGCTTCGAAGACCATCGGGGCGATGAGGGGCACCGACCAGGTGGGGGAGGCAGGTTCCACGCGGGTGGTCGGCGAAAAGACCTTCTACATCAACGACGGCTGGTGCATCGACAGCGCCTTCGATGAGAAGCTGCCGGTCGTCAAAGTGCAGGCCTATAGTGACGCGTACTTCGCGCTATGCCAGGCCAGCCCGACGATGGCGAAATACCTCGCCGTCGGCGAACAGATCAAGATGCGGGTGAAAGATAGATGCCTGATCGTCGGCCCCGAGGGCGAGACACAACTGACCGCAGACCAGATACGCGCTCTGACGCCATGACCGCAGCGCCAGGGCGTCGGGCCCTCGTCGCCACGCGCATGTCGGGCCGCCGGTTGGGGCTGATGCTCCTGCCGGCGGCCTTGCTGTTTACATGTGTGGCCTCGCCCTGCCGCGCTCAGGAGATGCAGGTCAAGGTCGCCGTATTCGAGTTCAACGACCTCAGCGGATACGCCGGGCACGTCCTCGGCGCACGCGCCGCAGCCCGAATGCAGGTCGAGCTTCGAGACTCCGGGCGGTTCACGATGGTCCCGAGGGCCGATGTGCGCCGGGAATGCGCGGCTCTCGATCTCAAGCCGCCCTTTGCCGTCGGCTACCAACAGCAGGTGCTTTCGCGCCTCGGGGCGATCCTCTCGCTGACCGGCACGCTGCGCAGTTGCCGGATAGACGCCAAAAGCGCCACCGCATCCGTAACGATGGTCGCCGAGTTGTCGGAGTTGGCCGGCGGAGAGCAGGTGGCGATCCTGAAAGCGACCGGGGTCGCTCAGGGCGACCGCAAGAAGCCTGTCGCCGCCGATGTTCTGGTCGAGGAAGCGCTGGCCACGGCGGGACGAGAGATCACGCGCAGCCTGACAGCCGGAACGCAGGTGAAAGGCAAGCTGGTCTCCGCCTCCGCGGAGGGCCAGAAGATCACCGTCGATGCCGACGCAGGCACTGCGTTCGTCGCGGGCATGAAGGCTTTGCTGTACCACCGCAAGGACGACGGGACCTGGGGCTACGCAGGGCTTGCCGGCATCGAAGCCGCCGACAAGACCGCCGCCCAGGGGAAGGTGCTGTCTGCGCGCGGCGATCTCAAGGAAGGCGACCTCGTGGTCGGGATTTTCGGCGGCGCGCGGTGACGCAGGCGCGCCCGCTCGCCGGCTGTGGGGACGTTTCTGTCTTTCCCGCCCCTGAGCCCCGGTCCTTCGCGAACATCCGCCCTTTGATTCCAGATCGCAATGCCGGCATATTCCAGTAATGGAGGGGACGCACAATGGCCGCTGAAGGATCCACCGAGGTCGTCTGTGAGGTCTGCAAGCAAGAGAAAGCGCGCTCGGAGACCGTGCCCGCAGCCATAGTTCGCGGGCCCATTGTAGACACGATTCGCGAACGTCACGCCGACTGGTCCCCGGACGGCAACGTCTGCAGTCATTGCCTGAACGAGGCGAGGGCGCAGCACGTTGAGGACCTGCTGAAGGCCGAACGGGGCGAGTTGTCCGAACTGGAGTCCGAAGTCGCCAAGAGCATGCAGGACCAGGAACTCCTCACCAAGGACCTCAACAAGGAGTTCGACAGCCAGCTCAGTTTCGGACAGCGGCTCGCGGACCGCATCGCCGACTTCGGCGGAAGCTGGGCCTTCATCATTATCTTCATGAGCATACTGCTCGTGTGGATCGCGGGCAACTGCGCGATGCTCGTGCGGAAGCCTTTCGACCCATACCCCTTCATCCTGCTCAATCTGGTCCTCTCGTGCCTCGCGGCCATGCAGGCTCCGGTCATTATGATGAGTCAGAACCGGCAGGAGTCGAAGGATCGCCTGCGTGCCGAACACGACTACCGTGTGAATCTCAAAGCCGAACTCGAGATCCGAAACCTCCACCAGAAGGTCGACCATCTACTCAAGCAGCAGTGGGAGCGCCTGACGGAGATTCAGGAGATGCAGGTCGAGCAGATGGATCAGGTCGCAGGCCAAGCTGCGCCCGCAAATAGCGAGAGCTGAGACGCCTTCGCGCACCTACACGGCTCTGGTTCGATTTCAGACATGGGAAAAGGGCGGCCCGCCTCGGTGGGACCGCCCTTTCTCGCATCTGAGACTGCCGATTGTGAGGTCTCGTGCGCTACTGGGCTCCGTCCTGGTCGCCTTGCGCCGGCTTCGGTGGCGCGGGCATCCCCATGCCCCCCATTCCGGCCATCTTCATGGCCTGCCAGGTCGATCGGATCTTGCCGACGACCGTCGAACCGCCCTGGTTGTCGTAGTAGTCTTGGCCTACCGCGATGACCTGAAGGTTGAACGTGCCCTTGTCGGGCGCGAAGATCCCTGCAGGAACCTTGCAGCTTACCGTATCCGGCGACAGCAGGATGCCGTTCTTGAGGTCGTCGTCGATCGTCGTGGCCTGCTCGTATGACGCGCGCACGCGCTGCGGCGGCTCCACCGTCGTACTGACCCACATAGTGAACTCCATCTCCCCCGCCGCGCCGCGCATGTTTACGCTGTTGGCGAACAAGATGTACCCCTTCGCCCCGGCAACCGGCTCCCACGTTACGTCGATGCCGTCCGCAGGGTTCACGTCCGCGAGGCTCTCGGGGGTCTTCACCTGAATCGGCGGCAGGAAGCCGTTCAGCGGCATCGTGATGTTGCCGGTGTTGAGGGTGTACTGCCCCTGCCCGACGACCTTGGGCGGCAGCTTGCTCTCCGCCCCGGAGGCCATCTTCTCGATGTCGAAGTTGCCGAGGTCAAACGCATTGGGCGCGGGTCGCGGGCCGCCAGGACCCCGTCCGCCGCCCCTGAACTTTGAGGTGTCGATATCGAGTTCGTTGACGATAGGGCCTTTGGCCGTCTCCGGGTTCCAGTAGACACTGATCTTCATCTTCATCTTCGCGGGGCCCTGGGCCTGCGGCGCGTTGCCACCGTTGCCTCCGGGGGCCGGCGCCGGCTTGAACACGTGCAGGACGAGCTGGTTGTTCGCCAGGGCCAAGTCGTCCGGCACGGTGACGAAGATCGGCTCCTGGGGCTTGTCGGGGTAGTTGGCCTGCCCCGAGATGATTCGCTGCGGCTTGTTCAGGTCAGCGAGGCCGGGGATGTTGGGCATGTTGGGCATGTTCGGGATCTTGAAGCCCATGTTCATGGTCCGGGTATCGAGCGTGAGCGTGTATTTCGTCGGCGCTCCCTGGTCGGCGAGCAACGCGCCCGCGGCGATCACGAGAGCGACCCCAATAGCGAAGGCAAGACAGCATGTCTTCATCATCCAAGCACCTCCATGAGTGAGATGACGCACAGGGAGTAAATGGCACCCGTACACCAATGCTTCAATAATTCGCCATATTACTGGCGGCGACCTGCATTGAAAAACGCTGCGTTTGGCGGCAGGTGCCGTGGCGTGGCGTCTGGAAATAGATCGGACGCGGCTATGTTCTCGCAACGACGATGGAAGATGTATTAATGTCTAAATCATACATTTAGTGACTATTTAACCTTTATATGCCGAGGAATGTCACTTATGTCATTATTAATTGAGCTTACTCACGAGCTATTGGAAGTATGGCGTTCTCCGGAACAGGAGCGCCGCCGAAGGCTTTGGGCCGATCACTTCAACGGTCGCACCCGCGAAATCCCGGTCAGTTGCGCCATGTTCCAGGGGTGGCAGGACTTGGTCTGGCAGAAGCTGATCCCGGAAGACAGCATCGTGCATAAGGAGGGACTGGAGCGAGCCCTGGAGCTTCACTTGCGCCACCGGCTCTGGCGCGCGCGCAGCATCCCCGACGACACCCCGCTTGACCCGACGCTCGTGTTGTCCGCGCTTCCGGCGATGTCCGCCGATGAGCTTTGGGGGGTGCCGCTGGCGTTCGAGAGCACGAACGCCGCCGGCGGGGCGTACAAGCCGGTACCGCCGCTGCGGGAGCCGGATGACATCCGCAAGCTGCGGGCGCCGGAGTTCCGCCACGACCCCGAACTCATCCGGCAGCAGCGCAATCAGGTCCACGACCTCGTTGGCGACTTGTTGCCGGTCGTCTTCCGCTGCGATGCCCTCCACAACGGGCCGTTCGAGTGGGCGGTACGACTGCGGGGGATAGACGATTTGCTTCTGGATTGCTACGACCGGCCCGGGTGGCTGAAGGAGCTGATGGGTTTCCTGAGCCGAGCGATGGTGCAGTATCATCTCGCGCGCGAGGCGGCAGGTTTCGTGGACGGTCGAGCGGAGAGCGCACTGCACTCCCCCTGGGACGACGAATACGACTTGCCGCCGGCGGAACGCGCCCGGCTCGGTGCATCGTGGGGCTATCTGCATGCGCAGTCAGCGGCGTCGTACGGGCCGAAGACATACGCCGAATTCGTGCAGCCGTACAATGTGCCGCTCGCCGAGATCTTCGGCAAGGTTTACTACCACGGTTGCGAGGACCTCACGCTCAAGGCCGAGATCATCCGCGACTTGCCGAACCTGCGCGAGTTCCACGTCTCACCGTGGTCGCAGGTCGCGCCCATCGCCGCCCTGATGCCCGCGCATGTGACACTGGAGGTACACTCCCACCCCACGAACGTCCTGTTCATCTGGGACGCTGCGCAGATGCGTGGTGAGTTGGAACAATTAGTGCGAGATGCAGGCGACCACCTGTTCAACCTCAAACTGTGCGACATCCAGACGATCCGGGACGATGGCGGGGAGGCGCTGAGGACGTGGGCATCAGTCGCCAGAGAGGTCGCCTGCCAGGGCGGATCAGTACGCGCAGACCGGCGGACCTGCGGCGCGCGCTCGGTGTTACCATGATGCTACGTCGTCGCACGTGGATCGGCGTCGGTTCGTCGCTGATCGTGTTGATGTCGATACTGCTCCTGGTTGTGTCGGGTGTGGCTTTGTACCAACTGAAGCGCGTCGAGCAGCAGGTTGGGCAGCGCAGTGTCCACTGCGCGCTTGAGGCGCTTTCAGGGAGAATCACCGAACTCGACGCCGTGGTCTTGGACTGGGCCGAGTGGGACGACAGTTACGCCTTCATCCAGAATCTCGCCCCCCGGTATACTCGCAGCAATCTGACAGATGCAATCTTCACCGATCTTCGGATCGGCTTCGTGGCTTTCGCCCGTCCCGACGGGAGCCTCGCGTGCGGCCTCAGCTATGACAGCAGCACCGGGCACGCCGGGCCTTTGCCTCCCTTTCTCCGACAAGCGCTCCGGCCCGGTAGTCCGTTGCTGAAATGTCACACCCCCGCCGACAAGGTATCCGGCTTCGTGTGCACCCCTAACGGCTTGATGCTGGTGGCGGCGCGCCCTATCACCGACAGTTCGGGGCATGGTCCCGTGCGCGGGGTTCTTGTGATGGGCCGGTATCTCGACCATGCCGAGCAGACGATGATCGCCAGGTGCACGTCGACGGACATCAGCATCTACCCCGTGAGCGATCGGCGCTTTCCGGACGACGTGGCCAAGGTTTACCGCGCCCTTTTCCGGGGAGACCGACCAGTGCGCCCATTGGACGCCTCCATCGCCAGCTATGTAGGGCTGTTCGATGTCGACGCACAGCCGGTGGCCATCCTGCGAACGCTAACTCCACGCCTCACCTATGCGCAAGCCCGGGCAAGTCTCAGAATCCTCATTATCTCGCTACTCATTATAGGTGGCGTCTTTGGTCTGATTGCTGTGTTGCTGCTCGAGCGGCATATCCTGTCGCGCGTCGTGACACTGAGCGAACAGATCGCGACTATCGAAGCCGGTGGAGATTTGTCGGCGCGGGTCTCCGTGACGGCGGAACGCGACGAGATATCCTCGCTGGCTACCAACATCAACGGGATGCTGGCTGCCGTCGAGCGAGCTCAACGTTGGCGGGCGGAGCACGAGGAGCGCTATCGGGCCGTCGTCACCCAGGTTCAAGACGGTATCTGCCTGATCGACCTGGAGACACGGACTCTGATCGAAGCCAATCGCGCCCTGCACGAGGCCCTCGACTATGAGCCGGAAGAGCTGGTCGGCCGGCGCGTGGACAACCTGGTGGAGGGCGACTCCGAGGACGTCAAGCGCTCGATGGATAAAGTCCTCTACCGCGTGCCCGGCCGGCACATGGAGGGCCAACTGCGCGCGAAGGACGGGTCGTTGGTGGATGTGGAGGCGACGCTCACAATCATCGCGTACAACGATCGGGAAGTGATCTGCGCCGTCGTGCGCGATGTCACGCAGAAGAAGCGGGCGGAACGGGAGCACTTGCGGACCCAGGAGGAAAGGCGCCAGGCTCAGCGGCTTCAGGCCATCGGGCAGTTGGCCGCGGGGATCGCGCACAACTTCAACAACCTGCTGACGGTCATCATCGGTGGCATACAACTTAGCCGAATGACGGGGCCCGATGCGTCGGCGCGTCACCTATCGAACGCGGAGAACGCCGCAGTCTTGGCTTCGGAGACCATCAGGCGGTTCTCCCGGTTCAACCGCAGCACGCCGGTGGAACTGGCGCCACTGGACCTGCAGGCCGTCGTCGTGGAGATCGCCGGGATCTGCCGCAGTACCTTCGACCGCCGGATCGAGATCCGCACCACCCACACCGGGCGACCGCCGACCGTTAGGGGCGATCACAGCCAGATTCACGAGGTGCTTCTCAACCTGTGCATCAATGCCCGCGATGCTCTCGAGGCTTCAGTTGACAGCGGACGTCCGCCGGCCATCGAGATCGGCGTCGAGGTCGTCAACGTAGCCGACAGGCAAGCCGCCCAGCACGGCGCAAAGGCAGGTGAATATGTCAGGCTTTCTGTGCGCGATAACGGCATCGGGATGGACGCCGATACCCGCGCTCACGTGTTCGAGCCTTTCTTTACAACGAAGCAACTCGGGCACGGCACCGGGCTGGGATTGAGCACCGCCTACGGCACGATGGCGCAGCACGGTGGGTGGATCACGTGCGACAGCGTTCCGGGCGAGGGCACGACCTTCGAGGCTTACCTGCCGGCGATGCAGGAGGAGAGTGTTGCCGGAGCGGCGGCGGCAGAGGAGATCGTCGGAGGGACCGAGACGATCCTCGTGATCGACGACGAAGAGCCAATCCGCAGCGTCGCCATGGACGCATTGACGGCACACGGGTACGAAGTGTTGGTGGCGGAGGATGGATTGAGCGGCCTGCAAATCCTCGAGCGGGACAAAGACCGCATTGGCGTCGTCTTGCTCGACCTGTCGATGCCGCGGCTGTCCGGAGCGGACGTAAAGGCTCGCATCCTGGAGTTGGCCCCGCAGACCAGGATCATCATCAGCAGCGGGTACCCGCCCACTGACGCGACCAACGTCGGCGCCCGAGCCTTCCTCGCCAAACCGTTCACGGTCGCGAGTCTGCTCCAGACTGTCCGGTCGGTGCTGGATGAGTGAGAATCCGCCTCACGGCGCAGCCACCGGGACATCGGCTCCATCCAGAAGGTCGCACGCTTGCTTGTACAGGCCCGACATCACGCGGACCTGATTCCCCAACTCCATGTACTGATCGCTCGTCGCTTCGTAAGCAGGCCACGCGGGAAGGCCCTCCGCGTTCGGGTCGCCCGTTCGCGCGAAATGCGCCCAGTAGGCGCTCATGGTTCGCGACAGCGCCTGGTCCGCATCCCGGGCAGCGGACCCCGGCATCAGATTCCCGAACACGTACGGGACCTCCGCGCTGTGGAACGCCCCGTAACCGCGTGCTCCCGCCATGGGCGGAACGCAACTAAACTGATACAGGTACGCCTTCGCGCCGACCCTGGGCATCCATCGCACGAGATTCCGCGCCGGGTGCACGAAGGCCGTAACGGCCACCAGCTTGTTCAACGCGGGCAACACGTCGGCGTTTGTATTGGCGGGGAAGAGGTTGAGCAGCTCATTCGCGCGGGCCCCGAACAACGCGCGCACGGTGAGCCTGTACCCGGCCACGGTTTGGATCGGCAACTGCTGCAGGAAGACCGTGCCCTCATCCGCATTCGAGCCGGTTATGAGCGGAACTGCGCACTGCTTGCCCGCGGCGAAGAGCGCCGCCGGATCGTCGGGGATTGCCCAGCCGTCGACCACCCAGCCGAACTTGGTGCCTTTGCCGAACAGCCCTTGCGCGGGGTTGCTGGCCGCCAGCAGCTCTTCGGGCGTCTTTGCCCGCAGTGCGGCGAGGGGGTCGGCGGCCTTGTCGCAGCCAAGCTTCGCGGCGATCTGCTCGCCGACGGCCTCCGCCGAATCCTGCCTGCGATGCGGCTCGCGCAGGTGCCGATCCCGTCCCCCCGCCCCGCCGCTCTCGGCAATCGCGCGATGGAACAGGCCTGTCGCCAGCGGCGAAATCATCAGCCTGCAGACGCTCGCCGAGCCGGCGGATTCTCCGAAGATCGTCACGCATCCCGGATCGCCACCGAACCGCGCGATGTTCGCCTGCACCCACTTCAGCGCGGCGATCTGGTCCAGGAAGCCGTAGTTGCCGGAGACGCCGTGCTCGGACTCCTTCGACAGAAGCGGATGGGCGAGGAAGCCGAAGGGGCCGAGGCGGTAGTTGATGGTGACGAGCACGACGCCCTGTTTCGCGAGCGCCTCGCCGTTGTAATATGGCTGCGACCCCGACCCGGTGGTGCACCCGCCGCCGTGAATCCACACCATCACCGGCAGCCGGGCGGTCTCATTCGCCGCAGGCGTCCAGACGTTGAGGTACAGGCAGTCCTCGCTCTCCACGCCCGGGTCGCCGCCGAGAAGCGGCTTGGGCTGCGGACACGAGGGCCCAAACCGGCTGCAGTTACGGACGCCCTGCCAGGGCTGCACCGGCTGCGGCGGACGCCAGCGCAAGTTCCCGACCGGCGGCGCCGCGAAGGGGATGCCGGCATACACCCGGATGCCCGGCGTCCGCCCCGGAATGCCGGAGATCAGCCCGGAATCGATCCGCAGCGGGTCCGAAGCGATTGTGCCGGGGGCGCAGGAACACGGAAGGGTGATGGACATTGCCATCGCAAGCAGAGGCAGTGTGGTGGCAGTTTGTCTCATGGTTGCCTCCGCAGACGATTCAGCGGCGTACTCGGTTCAGACACGAAGGCGTTCGCATTGACACCGCACACGCCGGGACCTATCCTTCTCACATCCATCGTAACGTCTCACCGGAGGAATCCTGTGATTATCATCGACGCGCACAATGACACGTTCGATCGCCGCCTCGGGCGCGCGGAGACGTTCGACCTGACCGTGGACATGCCGCATCTGGACACCGATCTCGCGCGGTTGAAGGCCGGCGGGGTCACGGCGCAGTTCCATCAGGTCGGGATGCACACGCTGGTGTACGCGTTGAAGCTGCTGGATGCGGCGCGCAGGATGTGCACCGACTATCCACAGCATTTCCGCTGGGTTTCCACAGCGGCGGACATCGAGCAGGCTCAGGCCGAGGGACAGGTCGGCATCGTCGGGCAACTCGAGTCTTGCACATGCCTCGAAGGCGAGTTATCCACATTGCGGATGTTCCGCCGCCTCGGCGTCATCGTCGCCGGGGTCACCCACGGGGAGGCCCCCGATCACGGCCTCCAAGCCGACAAAAGCCCGTGGGGTTCCTGCACCCTCGCCGACCGCGAGGCCGCGCGCCGCATCTTCCAGGGGCTGACCCCTTTCGGACGCGAGGCGATCCCGGAGATCAACCGGCTGCGGATGATCGTCGATCTCGCACACGCCAATGACGCCGCCTTCTGGCAGGTGCTGGAGTTTTCCGAGACCCCGCCGATCTTCTCGCACGGCAACGCCTTCGCGCAATGCCCGAACTGGCGCAATCTCACCGACGAGCAGATCACGGCGCTCGCCGAGAAGGGTGGCGTGATGGGCGTCGCCTTCTACCGCAGATTCATCGACCCCGACGAGGCGACGGTGGAGCGGCTCGTGGATCATGTGGAGCACATCGTCAACCTCGTCGGCATCGAGCACGTCGGGATCGGCGCAGACTGGGACGGACTGGGCGACGACGAGGTTGCGATCCCGAAGGACCCCGCTCACCTGCACGAGCTGCCCGAGGCGATGGAACGTCGCGGCTTCAATCGCGCCGAGATAGCGGCCTTCATGGGGCTGAACTGGCTGCGGATGATACGGGAAGTGGTGGGCTAGGGCGTCGGAGTTCAGCCTGTGCCCAATATGCCTGCGATGACCGAGTGAAACGGCGATTCTGACCACGAAGACACAAAAGCACAAGAGCACGAAACGGCACTTCCGGTCTCAACCGATGTGCCGCTGGCCGTTTAGTGCCCTCGTGTCTTAGTGGTCAATCTCTTTCTGGATTCTGGCTATGCCGAGTGAAGGCCAATACTGTTCACTTTGGCTGTGGGGTGCACGGGGTCCCCACCCGCCTTTGGCGGGTACCCCGCGCCTTGGAGCACAGCCTCCGGCATCGCCTCCCGGAAGGGAACATGGCGCAGGGCGGAGAAGAGACGTTGCGGCCCGGCCTTCGCGCCCGGGCAATGTGCCGGTACGCTCACAAGACGGCGCTCCTCCAGCGCCGTATATCAGGAGGCTCTCCCATGAAAGTCGGACTCTCGTGCATCATCACGCCACGCGCCTGGAGTTTCGCCGAGACCCTCGACAAAGCGAGGAACGCCGGGTACGAGGCGCTCGAGGTCGTCTGCACCGATGCGGGCGACATCACCATGAACACGTCGAAGGATGACCTCAAGCGCCTTTCCGACCTCGCGGTCGCGCAGGGCATCGAGCTGGTAAGCCTGTGCCCCCAGACCAGCACTTCGTCCAACATCATGCTGAACGACCCGATCTCGCGCAAGGAGAACACCGCGGCGGCGATGCGGCTCTTGCAGGTCACCGCCGACCTCGGGATCGGCACGATGCTGTACGTGCCGGGCGTTGTGGACAGCAACACCGCCTACGACGACGCGTACCGCAATTCCCTCAGCGTGCTGAAGTGGGAACTGGCCCCCTTCGCCGAAGACATCGGCGTCACCATCGCCATCGAGTATGTCTGGAACAAGTTCCTGCTCAGCCCGATGGAGTTCGCGGAGTACGTGGACGAGGTCGAATCGCCCAATGTGGGGCTGTTCTTCGACACCGGGAACATGGTGGTTTTCGGGTTTCCCGAGCAATGGGTGAAGATCAACGGCTACCGTGTGAAGATGGTGCACTTCAAGGATTTCCGGCGCGATGGGTACGCGTGGCCGCCGCTCTTGCAGGGCGATGTGGACTTCCCGGCAGTCATGCGCGAGCTTCGCGCGATCGACTACGATGACGCCCTGCTCTCCGAGGTAGACCTCGGCGCTGCCCCGTTGGAGGATACCGCGGCGGCAATCCGGCAGATCATGGAGATGTGAGACGAGAAGGCGG
>CAYWBK010000003.1:0-2837 GCA_964455745.1 uncultured Armatimonadia bacterium | reverse complement strand
GGCGGGGCCTCCCGCAAGACCCCGCCGTTCGCACTCGGGCCAGGCCTGGGCTACCGAATGGACCACAGGTGGGATGCGAAGCGATTCGTCAGCACTTGCTGCGTGAAGTCTGCGAAGATCGCCTGGCCGTTCGGCACCGAGGAGAAGGGGATGTGTCCGGATAGGTTCAGACAGGTCGCGTCCTTGGGGCACTTAAAGGCCGCGTAAAGCTCGTTCAACGCAAGGAGCGGGCATTGCGGGTCGTTTTTCGTGTAGAGCATGAGGACAGGGCAGCGGACCTTGGGCGCGACGGACAAATAGTCAAAGTCAACGAGGTCGGCTCGCGGCCGCAGCCCGGTACTCGCCGTCAGGACGCCCTTCAGCCACGAGCCTGAGCCGTTGGTATTCCCCCCGGCGGGGAAGGCGAGGGTCGGCTGGTGGAGGAGGATGAAGCTGATGTCGTCCGGCCTCAGCGCGGCCACGGTGATCGCCGCGAACGCGCCCAGACCCTCGGCGACAATGCCCACCCCGCGGGATGTGGTGGCGCCCTGCAGCCGGGAGACGTCGAGCGCCCGCGACACACACTGCACCGACCGGTACAGGCAGTACTGGCTCATGTCCGGCAGCCCATCCACGGCGTAGGCGGCGGGGACGAGGCCGGTCGGAAGCCACCCCATATACAGATGCAGGAACTTGTCGAGCGAAGATGACGTGCCGACGCGCCCCTCTTGCAGGTGGATGACAGGCATGCTGCACTGCCCCGGCTGCGCCACCCGGAGGGCCTGACACGTCACCGCATTGGGGCCGGCAAAGTCGACGCGTCCGCTCGCGGTGGTGTCGATAGACAACGCGACCCTGTCCACAGCAGTGATGGCCCCTTGCCAGAACGGAAGGGGGTCGGCGGCGTAGGCGGGCACGCAGGCCGCAAGTATCGCGGTCCACGCCACGGCGATAGGCAAGTGCGGAGTGCGAAGCGGTGAGCGACTGTTGCACATGTCGGATTCCTCTCCAGGTGTAGTCACTCATGCAATCGGCGGGAGAGCGGCGGGGTCGAGGGGTCGGCGGTAAAGCGGCGGTAAAGGGAGCGGCAGGGGCGGGCAACAACCAACGGCTTTGACCACGACGACTCGAAAACACGGAACGACAGGGCAAGTCGCCATATTGGTTTCCGGCACTCTGAACCAATGAAGAGGAGCCGCTGGCTGTGACTTTCTCCCCGCTGTATTGCGTTTCGCGCAGTCCGGGGAGGACCTGGGTGGAGCGCCGTTTTGCCCGCCTGGACGGCCCTACCCCTGCCGCGCTTTGCGCGCGGCCAGCCCTCCCGTGGACCCGCCGCAGGCGGGTATGGGAGGGGAGAGGCAAACGGCGATGATGTCGGCAGCAGTGCGCAGAGGTGGTCCGCCGTTTGGTGCTCTTGTGACTTGGTGGTCATTCCCTCTCCTGGTTCCGGCCAGCCGGACTTGAGAGACTGGTAGATGGGCGTGCCCGGCTCAGCCCCAAAGGAGCAAACTCGCAGTGGAAGTCCTATGGCGCAGTTTGGCTGTGCAGGACGAGCATCATAAGGCCTTCACCGACCTGATACTATGGCAGGGGCGGCACTGGTTGGTGTACCGAGAGGGCGATAGCCACGCCGGCGGGCCTGGACGGGTCATGCTGACGTCATCGCTCGACGAGGGCGAGACGTGGTCTGTGCCGGCGCCGGTGATGGCCGAGCCGCTCGATAGCCGCGACCCGAAGCTGTGGGTCTTGGGCGGGAGGCTCTGGTGCTCGGCCATCGTCTGGCCCGGACCGGCAGGGGTCGAGTTCAAGCAGTCCTCGTGGGTGACCTCCACAGCGGACGGCAGCCGCTGGTCGGAGCCGCAGCCGATCCTCGGCCCGCCCTCCACATTGTGGCGGCCTGTCGCGCGCGCCGGGCGGCTCTACGCCGCGGTCTACCATGCCCCCGGTCCGCCCAATTCTCCTGAGGATCGGGGCCGATGGGACGTCTGCCTCGCGATCTCCGAGGACGGACAGAACTGGCGCGAGTGGGCGGAGATCGCCACCGGCGATGCCGCGAATGAGACCCAGGTGGCCTTCATCCCCTCTGTCGAGGGCGCCGGATGGCACCCGGACACGATGCTCGCCGTCGTGCGCCGGGAAGCCGCGCCGGAGGCCTACACGACGCTGGTGATGCGCTCCGAACCGCCGTACACCGATTGGAATCAGGTCGCGGACATGGGAGTGACCCTGCACGCGCCGTGCATGGCGTGGGTGGGGGAGAGGCTGATCCTCGCTGGAAGGCTGTGGGAACCCATCGTCGCGGAGGACGGCTCGGGGCAGTGGCAGGAGAGCCTGGCGGCATACGAGTGGCGCGATGGCGGCTTCAGCGAGATCGGGCGCATCTGGGAGCCGATGCCCGGCGTCGACGCGCATTACGTCGGCATCGCGCCGGTCGGCATCTCAGGCGACGAGGTGCTGGTATCGACGTACATCGGCGTCCCCGACGGCAAGGCGGACATCTGGGTGGCGAAGGTGAGATTCGGCGGGGACGGCTGATATTACTACGCCGGTTGTGCGGCCCTGCTCGGCAACGAGATGCCCTGCCGAGAAATGGACGGCGATTGACCACAGAGACACAGGGGACACAGAGAACGGCAACGTCCCTTAACGCCTATCGTGGGGCAGGCCGGCCGTTTCCCAGCCGTTCTCTGTGCCCTCTGTGTCTCTGTGGTCAATCGCCGTTTGCCGGGCGAACGGCAACCTCACCCCCGGCCCCTCTCCGCAAGCGGAGAGGGGAGAACAGCAGCAGTTCCCTACTGCGCGAGAATCGCCGTTTGCCTCTCCCCTCCCGGAACGGGAGGGGTGGCCCCGCGAAGCGG
>CAYWBK010000002.1:0-46875 GCA_964455745.1 uncultured Armatimonadia bacterium | reverse complement strand
TCAGCTCGTGTCGTGAGATGTTGGGTTAAGTCCCGCAACGAGCGCAACCCTCGCCAGATGTTGCCATCGGGTAATGCCGGGAACTCTTCTGGGACCGCCTGAGTAATCAGGAGGAAGGAGAGGATGACGTCAAATCCGCATGCCTCTTACGCCCTGGGCTGCACACGCGCTACAATGGTAGGGACAAAGGGTTGCCAAGCCGCGAGGTGGAGCTAATCCCCAAAACCCTATCCCAGTTCGGATCGCATGTCTGCAACTCGACTGCGTGAAGTTGGAATCGCTAGTAACCGTAGATCAGCTACGCTGCGGTGAATACGTTCCCGGGCCTTGTACACACCGCCCGTCAAGTCACGAAAGATGGCAGCGCCCGAAGTCCGCTACGGCGGCCGAAGGTGAGGCCATTGATTGGGACTAAGTCGTAACAAGGTAGCCGTATCGGAAGGTGCGGCTGGATCACCTCCTTTCTAAGGAGAAAGCCTCTTGCCATTTAGTGCGGACGCCTAGCGTACTGCACACTCCGGTGGCGAGTTGGTTTAGGTCGATCGGTTAGGCTCTTTGCGGCCTCCGGCAGCGATGCCGTGCTGCACCACGCTATTCAGTTATGAGGGATCACTAACAGTGGTCCGGCAAGCGAGGCGGCAATCTGATTAACAGGACCGTGGAGTACAACGCCAACCTGTGAAGTCAAGATGCGACCTGGTTTGTACCCGCGAGGGGGCCATGTCCCCCTCGTTTGTGTTTCTCGGATGTAGCGAACCTTGAGACAGTCAGCCGTGATGTCGACCCGTTGGGTCGACTCGAAGCCGGGCCGAAGCAGGGCCGGAGTAGACCGAAGCCTGGCCGACGAGACCGGGAGGGCTCGTAGCTCAGTTGGTTAGAGCGCGCCCCTGATAAGGGCGAGGTCGGTAGTTCGAATCTACCCGGGCCCACCATGACATCGTCAGGAACGGGGACGTAGCTCAGTTGGGAGAGCACCTCCCTTGCACGGAGGGGGTCACCGGTTCGAGCCCGGTCGTCTCCACCATGACTTTGGCGTGAGGTTGGTGGCTGGTTCTCCGCTTAGCGCGGAGCGTCAGCCTCGAGCCCCACAGGCTCGATGTGGCCCCAGTGGGGGCTATGGACGAAGAGCACCTTGACAACTGCATAGCGAAGGATGAGTAGGTAAGCAACGGACTACAGTTGATACCGAAAGTTCTCTTTGCGCGATCAAGCTACAAAGAGCGCACGGTGGATGCCTTGGCAATGAGAGCCGATGAAGGGCGTCGTTAGCAACGAAACTGCTCCGGCGAGCTGCCAGCAAGCTTTGACCCGGAGATTCCCGAATGGGGCAACCCAATGGCCTTTATGGGCCATTACCCATGCCTGAACAAAATAGGGCATGTGGAGGTAAGCGGGCGAACTGAAACATCTTAGTAGCCCGAGGAAAATAAATCAACCGAGATTCCCTTAGTAGTGGCGAGCGAAAGGGGAAGAGCCTAAACCTGATCCGTGTTCAAGCCCTCAGGCGTTGCGGATCAGGGGTCGCGGGAAGGTCCAGCCCAACTGAGGTCGGGCAGGGAGTTACAAAGTCATTGTCTAGCCGAATATGTCTGCGAAAGTCGAGCCACAGAGGGTAATAGCCCCGTAGGCGAAAGACAAATGACCTCCCGGACCTTTCCCAAGTAGCGCCGGGCACGTGATATCTGGCGTGAATCTGGGGAGACCACTCTCCAAGGCTAAATACTCTCATTGACCGATAGTGAACTAGTACCGCGAGGGAAAGGTGAAAAGCACCCCGGAAGGGGAGTTAAAAGTACCTGAAACCGTGTGCTTACAACCGGTCGGAGCCCGATGACGCAAGTCCGGGTGACGGCGTGCTTATAGCATAATGAGCCGGCGAGTTATGATATGTAGCGAGGTTAAGACGAGAACGTCGAAGCCGAAGCGAAAGCGAGTCCGAATAGGGCGACTAGTTGCATGTCATAGACCCGAAACCAAGCGATCTACCCATGACCAGAGTGAAGCGCAGCTAACCCTGCGTGGAGGCTCGAACCCGTTCCGGTTGAAAACGGTTGGGATGAGTTGTGGGTAGCGGTGAAAAGCCAAACGAGCTTGGAGATAGCTGGTTCTCCCCGAAATAGCTATAGGGCTAGCCTCACGCGTTTAGTTACGGAGGTAGAGCACTGAATGGGCTAGGGCCCTTGATAGGGTACCAAACTCAACCAAACTCCGAATGCCGTAACTCCATAGCGTGGGAGTCGGACTGCGGGCGATAAGGTCCGTAGTCAAAAGGGAAACAACCCAGACCGCCAGCTAAGGTCCCTAAACTAGGCTAAGTGGGAAAGGATGTCGAATTGCACAGACAGCCAGGAGGTTGGCTTAGAAGCAGCCACCCTTGAAAGAGTGCGTAATAGCTCACTGGTCGAGTGGTTCGGCGCCGAAAATGTAACGGGGCTTAAGCCTAGTACCGAAGCTGCGGGAGGGTGCAGATGAGGGCTGCTAGCTGTGAGCAGGCGTTGCTCAAAGTGTCATAATGCCCTTCGGGGCTAGTGACATGGCGAGCGACGGGGTTCGCAGCGCGTAGGCGGCCTTCTAGGACTGCATTCTCGGTAGGGGAGCGTTCCGCGATAGGTTGAAGGCAGACCGTAAGGACTGCTGGACGAAGCGGAAGTGAGAATGCCGGCACGAGTAGCGAAAAGCAGGGTGAGAATCCCTGCCGCCGAAAACCTAAGGTTTCTTAAGCAAGGCTCGTCCGCTTAAGTTTAGCCGGGCCTAAGCCGAGGGCGAAAGCCGTAGGCGATGGACAGCCGGTCCACATTCCGGCGCCACTGGCAAGCGCTATTACCGAAGGGGTGACGCAGTTAATAAGGTTATCCGGGCTTTGGTTGTGTCCGGCCATGCGCGTAGGAGGTTGGGTAGGCAAATCCGCTCGACAATACTCCGAGACGTGTGGGGATCCTCCATAACGGGGGAGTACTAACCAGATGGACTGCCAAGAAAAGCCTCTAGGGAGTGAGTCAGTGACCGTACCGCAAACCGACACAGGTAGGTGAGGAGAATATCCTAAGGCGCGCGAGAGAACCCTCGTTAAGGAACTCGGCAAAATAACCCTGTACCTTCGGAAGAAGGGGTACCCTTGGATGTAAAGTGCTTCGCGTACAAGCATCTGGGGGTCGCAGTGAAAGGGCGGGAGCGACTGTCTACCAAAAACACAGGTCTCTGCTAAAGCGCAAGCTGAAATATAGGGGCTGACGCCTGTCCAGTGCCATACGGTTAAGGGGAGAGGTTAGGGGCAACCCGAAGCTTTGAACCGAAGCCTTGGTGAACGACGGCCGTAACCATGACGGTCCTATGGTAGCGAAATTCCTCGTCGGATAATACCCGACCCGCACGAAAGGCGTAACGACTCCTGCACTGTCTCAACGAGGGACTCGGCGAAACTGTAGCACCAGCGAAGATGCTGGTTACCCGCAATAAGACGGAAAGACCCCGTGGAGCTTTACTGCATCCTGGTATTGAGTTTGGCTGCACCGTGTAGAGAATACGTGGGAGGCTTTGATACGGGCTCGCCAGGGCCCGTGGAGCCGCCAATGGAATACCACGCATGGTGTGGTTGGAATTCTAACCGTGTCCGTTATCCGGGCACGAGACAGTATCTGGTGGGCAGTTTGACTGGGGCGGTCGCCTCCCAAAGAGTAACGGAGGCGTACAAAGGTTCCCTCAGCGCGGTTAGAAATCGCGCGTAGAGCATAAGAGTATATGGGAGCTTAACTGTGAGACTTACAAGTCGAGCAGATGCGAAAGCAGGTTCTAGTGACCCCGTGGTCCCGAGTGGAAGGGCCACCGATTAACGGATAAAAGTTACCCCGGGGATAACAGGCTAATTACGCCCGCGCGTTCACAGCGACGGCGTAGCTTGGCACCTCGATGTCGGCTCGTCACATCCTGGGGCTGTACAAGGTCCCAAGGGTTGGGCTGCTCGCCCATTAAAGTGGTACGCGAGCTGGGTTCAGAACGTCGTGAGACAGTTCGGTCCCTATCTATTGCGGGCGTTGGAGATTTGAGGGGTGTCGTCCCTAGTACGAGAGGACCGGGATGAACGGACCTATGGTGTACCAGTTGTCATGCCAATGGCACGTGCTGGGTAGCTACGTTCGGACGGGATAAGCGCTGAAAGCATCTAAGTGCGAAACCCACCCCAAGACCAGATCTCCTCGAGGTTCGACCTGTAAGGCCCCTGGAAGACCACCAGGTTGATAGGCCGGAAGTGTAAGGTCAGCAATGGCTTCAGCTTACCGGTACTAATAGGCCGAGCGCTTGATCGTGCAAAGAGAGCGATCGGTACACTGACGTCCGCTGCGCCGGCTACGGCCGGTCGGCCGATACAAACTTCGCTATGCAGTTGTGAGGGTGCGTGGGGTTGGATTGACAATTGTTTTCCCGGTGACTTGAGCGGAGAGGCCACACCCGTTCCCATTCCGAACACGGCAGTAAAGCTCTCCAGCGCCGATGGTACTTGGAGGGAGACTTCCTGGGAGAGTAGGTCGTCGCCGGGTCAATCGTAAAGAGGGGCAGGCCAATGGCCCGCCCCTTTTTTGTTACGAGATCGCGTTGGGTTCCCCGGTAGCTCAAGGGTAGAGCGTGCGGCTGTTAACCGCCAGGTTGGTGGTTCGAATCCATCCCGGGGAGCCAAGTAATACCAATTGTGGGAACTGCAACCGTTTGGTTGACAGTTCCCATTTCTGCGTTCTGGACACCCCGCTCCAACAGTGCCGCCAAGTTCGTCTCGATGTGCACCTCGTCCCCCTCGATCTCGATCCTCTTCACGATGAAGCTCAAGTAACGCTTCACCATTCCGCCGTCAGGTGACAGGAAGGCCTGCTGGAGGTTCTCGCCTATGCTCTTCAGGCTCTCTTCCTTGAACAGGTAGAGCGGAAGCGGCTCAGGGCCCTGGCGGGCTTCGATCTGCTCGGACAGGTCGACCTCCTCCAGCTTGAGCTCACGAAGTCGATCCCCCACGAGTGACATGTCGACTGCACCGGACTCGATGGCGTCGTACTGCCGCTTGATCCGCGTCCTGACGTCCTGGAGCCGGGTCTGCAGTGCGGCGACCCGCTCGTTGTTCGATCGCCGCAGCTTCCCTATCTCCGTTGCGAAGTGCTTCACGATCTCCCTGATCCGCTCCTTGGTGAAGAGCTTGCCCGAGAGATGCCCGAGCACCGCTCGGTCGAGCTCGTCCTGCGGCACTCGGTGACCCGAACAGGCCGTCCCGCCCTTGCGGGTGAAGGCGGAGCAGTTGTAGTAGCGGTACCGGCCTGACTTCGCGGTCTCGAGACCCATTCGGGCCCCGCACTTGCTGCAGTAGAGGAGACCGGTCAGGAGCACTCGCGAACCAGCGACGGACGGTGGGCGTCGCTTCGATGGGCGGTTTTCCCTACGAATGTCGACAGCCCGTTTCCACAGCTCCTCATCTATGATGGGCGTAACGGGAATGTGGATCCATTCGGCACGAGGCTTTTCCTGCTTGTTCTTGCGGTCGACACAGTTGAAGAAGTGCTCCCCAATGTAGGTACTGTCAGCCAGCCGCTCCTGGACCCTCATCTTCGTCCATTCCCGGCCACCTCGGGCCAGATGCCCATTCTCGTTCAGGTAGCCGGTCAGGGCCTTGCTGCCCATGCGTTGGCCGTCAATGCCATCCACGTAGGCCAGGAACATCAGCCGCACCGTCTCAGCCTCGACGGGGTCGGGCACGAGTTTTCGCTTGGGCTTTCCGCCCGGCCCTTCGACAGTCTCGACTCGGTAGCCGAAAGGCGGCTGGGAGCCGTTGAAGTTGCCCTGGCGTGCGTTCTCCTTCATACCACGTAGCGTGTGGAACCCGTTGATCTGGCTCTCGTACTGATCCTGTAACTCGAAGATGCCTTCGATGAACGTGCCAGTAGGATCGTTCGACACCTCCTGGGTGATGCTGACCACACGGACCCCAGCCCGTTTCAGACGTTCCTTGTAGATGCGTGCCCCCATCGCTTCCCGGAAGAAGCGGGAGGTGGTCAGGACGAGGATCGCCTCCGTTCCGTTCCCCTTGTCCAGGACATAGCCTATCATGTCCTGGAAGCCCGGGCGGTTGTCATCCGTGGCAGAGGCCCCAGGATCGTGGAACCGCTCCACGATCTCGTGTTGGTTCCTCTGGCAGTACTCCTCGAGCTGGCGGAACTGGTCGGGGATGGAGAGGTCCTGCTCAGCCTGCCGTTGCGTGCTCACGCGAGCGTACAGAACGACTCGCATTGGCGAGCACCTCCCCTCGTACCGGCTCGGACGCCGCTTCGATGGCGTCGGCAAAGATGGGTGACAAACGGTGAGCGACGGCCATCAGTATCAGGATCTCCTCTCGGGAGACAGCACTGCCGAGATCCGGCAGGTCATCCGTGATGTGGAACTTCACCGTCGCTCACCTCCTTTCCTCGCGTCCTTACCGCCCCGTCGTACGTCACTGACCCCGATGGCAATACGCCCCGACCCAGGCAAGGCAGGTCGGCATGAGTCTGACTGGCGGGGCTTCCAGCATCCGGCCGAGCCCTGGACGGCACCACTGGTGACGTTGCGAATGGGGCATGGAAGCGGCTGCCCTGACCCAGCTCTCGTGCACTGTCACCTTCACCATCTCTTCCATCCGTCCGTTCATCGCCGTACCGCTTCGCCATCCGAGGCTCCACGAGCCTGATTGCGTGGAGCCTGTCTTCATTCTACGACGCCGCGGACCGAGGGGCCACTGAAGCTACATGCCGGATGGTCGGCGGCTTCCAGACCGCAACGCCCGCACCGACGAGCATCGCCCTGTCGGCCACCGCCTAGTCCTGATCCAGCTCGGGCTCATCGGTGTCGTCGTCCTTGAGGGGAGGCAGAGCGAACACCCAGAGGTGGTCCTGCCCGGTCACCGCGTTGTGCCAGTCCAGCACCTCCACGTCGGTCCAGCCTCGGTCCTCGAGTCGGACGATGAGCCCTTCGATGCCATCGGGAGCCGTGGCCGACCGGGGACCGGTCACGGCCTCCCAGAACTCCTGATCGCCCCAAGGCTCCTCGTCTTCCCTGTGTCCATACAGCTCTACGGCATCCCCCGGTGTTACGACGCTGATCCCACCTCCGGCATGTATCCTGACCACCGCAATGCTCTCTCCGAGCTGCTCGATCACGTCAGACCCGTGTGGCTCGACGGCCACGATCACGTAGCGATCAGCCGTTCCGCTGGCGATGCACTCGGCGTCGTAGCCGAGGTCGATCAACGCCTGGACACGCCAGTCTGGGAATCGCTGGGGTATGTCACCGTCGTACCTGACGCCGGGCACATCCCCCGTGTATGTGCGAGCACCACCGTCCGGCTGGGTGGTGCACACCTCGCAGTACATCCTGCGGAGAATACCCAGGCTCGGGCAGACCACCGGTGCCCGTTCATCATCCAACCAGTGGACGGTGGCCAGCCGACCCACCACCGATTCGTGCTCGCCCTCGGACAGCAGTTGCTGGACGCAGTCATCGGCGATGCTGCGGAAGTGGATGTAGCCTGCGTTGCGGCGGTCACTTCCAGGCCGGGACATCATCTCGCCCCGATTCTGGCTCTTTGGCATCTTCGATCATCTCCTCTGTCATCTTCCGGCCCGCTCAGGCGGTGCCGGGCGTGACCTGTGCTGTGCTCTCGCTCCGCCTCGGTCCACATGTTTCTGGGAGCGGCCGATCTCGATTCGATAGTACGATGATCGACGGTGAGGGGAAAGCGAATCCGACATGGCGAACCCAACTTCCTTCTCTGCGGCGTCACCGTGGCGAATCGTGAGACCCCACATCGGCGTGCCCCGAGCCTCACTGCCCGGGGCACGCCCCACCGCCCCATCACCCCTTCGGCAGCACATCGCCGCAGTAGACGACCACGTCGCAGCCGAACTGGGGGCATCCCCGGTAACGGTCCTGGTAGACGTCGGCGTGGTGGAGCAGCACGGGCACTTGACAATCAGGGCACACGAACCCGACCGTCCGGCCCTCGGCGTCGACGATGCCGGGGACGCACTCGATCCCATACGTGCGGATGCTCTCGGCGTCGTCCGGCTGATCTTCGTCGGCGTACTCCACCACGAGGTCGTGCTCCAGCCAAGCATCGAGGTCGGCGTAGCTGTCGTCTGTGGGTGGCCTGAGCTCGTACTCGATTCCGTCGATGTTGATCGTCTGCACGGCCGTGTCGGTTGCCATTGAGCATTCCTCCTGATGGCCGCAGATGCGGCCGATGATGTGCGTCTGCGACATGGTCCCGTTCGGCCTCATGTCGTCTCGGGGCATGGTGGCACTCCGACTTCTCGGGGCAAGGCAGGTCGGGATGGCCATTCGTGTCGGGAGGGCAGGACGGTCGAGATGGCGGCCATCGACTCCCTCGAGCTTGATCGTTCGCACGGCCGTGTCGGTCGTCGTTGCACATTCCTCCTCCCGGCCGCCACTGCGGCCGACGATGTGCGTCTGCGACATGGTGTGGTTCCTGCTCATGTCGTCTCGGGGCATGGTGGCACTCCGAGCTCTCGCGGCAGGGCAGGTCAGAACCGCTCTTCGTGTCGGAAGGCCACGATGGTCGAGATGACGGCCATCGGGGACCTCGATGGCGACCGAGGAGGTCCCGCACGTCGAGTGGTGACATTGCCATCTGGGGCATATAGGCAGGCGATACAAGGTTGCACCTCGGTGTCTGCTGCCCATCTCGTCGGCGGGCGAAATCAGTGACGGATGACGGAATGACGGGTCGTTCGAGGGAACCTCACGAGATCGAAGGCCCTGTGAAAACTCCCCTGGGCGAAGCGTCATCCCGTCATACCCGTCATAGGGGCCTACGGAAGTGCCTGCGAGGGCCCGGAACGGGCCCTCGCAGGGGAACGGCATCCAGCCAACTCTGAGCCAGCTACGGCTCCGAGACGAGCTGGAACGTGCCGACGTAGCCCCTGGAGCTGGCGGCTCGGTGGAAGGCCATCGAGAAGGGGGTGCCGCCATCGGCGGCAGTCGACCACGCCTGCCCCTCACGGGCGTCCACGATCTGCCTGATTCTCTTGGAGAAGCGGGTGAGGTTGTCGGCGGCGAACCGGAAGCGTCGGCAGTACTCCGAGTAGCTGTCGAACAGGTCCGCCGTCTGGACCTTGATGGTGGCCGTCGCCGCCCGCAGGGAGTCGTCGAACCACGAGAGGACGCTGTCGGTCTCCTCTCGGTACCGCAGCGTCGCCTGAACGCTGGTGGCGGCCTCGGTGAACCGCCAGCCGTTGTCCCGCAGGCGGCGGTAGCCCTCGGCGGCGAAGTTGGAGACACCGGCGAGTTCGGGAAGGAATCGATCCTGCAGGTTGGCATCGGCGGCGTCGCCCTCGAACGTGGCCAGGAAGGGGATCACGACCGTGCGAGCCCAGAAGCCCTTGGATCGATCGCGGGTCGTGGGCAGGTTGTTGCCCGCCATGATGAGGGTCGCGAAGGGGTGGAAGGAGACCACTTTCTCGTAGACCACCTTCGCCGTCATGCCCTCGCCGGACGCCATCGCCTTCAGGCGTGCGTCGGGGATCGTCGTCCCGGCATCCAGCTCGGTCTGGACGGCGACCAGCTTGCCGATGAGCCGGTCGTTCATCTGGGAGTTGCCGATCTCACGCACGTCGAAGTCGCAGACGTTGTGCTCTCCCACGACTTGGCAGAGGACCCGAATCAGGGCGGACTTGCCGTTGCGTCCATCGCCATACATGAAGAAGACCTTCTCTGCCCGACAGTGGGTGGCGAACGAGTAGCCCATCATCTCCTGCACGAGTAGCCAGAGCTGACGATCGGGCACCAGCGGGCTGGTCTCGTCGGTGGGGTCCAGACGACGAACCAGCACCTCCTCCAGGAACCGCACAAACCTCGGGCAGGTGGCCTTCGGGTCGTGGTCGTAGTCGCGGGTGCTGGTCAGCATGTGGGACGGATCGTGGGGCAGCAGGACGTCCCGCTCGAGGTCGTAGACGCCATTGCGGAAGGCGATCAGGTTGGAGTCGACGTCGAACTCATCCGGGGCGACGTGGTAGTCCCCGAGCGTGTCGAACAGGACTCGACGGACGGATCGGTAGCGTGACGTGCTGCGGTCGTTGCGGTGGTTCGCTGGCAGGCGATCCCGCACGAACTCGTACAGGGCGGCGTTGAACGCCCTCATGTCGCTCTCGGTGAAGCGTCGCCAAACTCCCCTGTCGTGGTCGTACTCCCACAGCAGATCCTTGGTGGAGTAGCGGACCAGGCGACCGGCGTCGTCCAGCGACCGCATGAATGCGGCCGCCAGGCTCATGTCATCTCCGCCGAGGTTGGCGACGCCGCCCTCGTCTTCGACCTCGTCGGGCACCGCTGCACCGTCGGTGTCGTCCGGTTCGGCGGTTGGCAACGCAGCGTTCGTCGCGTCGGTGCTGGGCTCGAATGTCATCTCGATCACCTCACGTTGGGTTGGCTACGCTCCGTGGTGGCACTCCGCCAGGTCGCGGCCAAGGGAGCTCCGATGGACGGTCGCCGCGGAGGGTACGAACCCCATCCCGGCGTGCCCATCCGCCCCGTTCTGCCGGTGGTGGCACTCCCGATTCCGCCGGGCAGGGCAGGTCGTGGAGCCATCATCTCACTCGCCCACTTCGTCCAGCAGGCTCTGCACCGCCAGTGCGATGCACCTCGCCAAGGGCGGCGGCACGGCGTTGCAGATCTGACCGCCGACGGAGCCCTTGCCGCCCTCGAACACGTGCTCATCTGGGAAGCCCTGGAGGCGTGCGTACTCCAAAGGCGTGATGATGCGGTTCTCGGCGTAGTGGACGAACCCGTTCCCGTGGCAGTACGTCGCCGTGGGTGCCGGAGCATCCGGGTCGAGCGGGCGGCGTGCCTGGCGAGAACGCTCGTAGCCGCTTCCCCCCGCACGGATGCTCGCGAGATCCGCCTTCGTCTCGGCGTTGTGTCGAGCGGGCGTGTGGTTCGTCCACGGGTCGTTCGGCCGCAGCAGCAGATCGTCGATGGCCTCCCGAGCCGTCACGTGGTGATCGGGCGTCAGGAGGGGCAGCGGATATGGGTTCGGTAGGCCGTCGCGGTTGGCGATGGTGATGGCACGCAGGCGTCGCTGGGGGACGCCGTAGTCGGCGGCATCGAGGAGCATCACGCTGGCGTCGGGGTAGCCCGCATCGCCCAACGACGACAGAAGGCCCTCCAATAGGCCTCGGTTCCGCCCGTCCAGCAGCTCGGGCACGTTCTCCATCACGACCACGTGGGGGCGGAGGAGCCGAACTACCCGGACGGCCTCGCGGTATAGCAGGTTGCGTGGGTCGGCCGGATTTCGCTTGCCCGCAGAGGACATCCCCTGGCACGGCCAGCCAGCCGAGACGACGTCCACCTTCACGCCGCCGATGCGGCACAGTATCTCGTCGTCGGTGAGGTCCCTGATGTCGGCCAGCACGAGGTCACAATGGGGGAAGTTGGTCTGGTAGGTCGCGGCAGCGTCCTCGTCCATCTCCACCGCGAAGATCGAACGGAACCCGGCCTGCCCGAACCCTTCGCCGATGCCACCTGCCCCGCAGAAGAGATCGACCAGCGTGCGAGATGGGAGGGGAGTGACCTGGGTGGTGTCGACCCACACGTGGGTCCGCTGCCCGAGGGCATCGGTCTCGTTGGCGGCGGAGTCGCCCTGAGTGCCGCTCCTGCGAACGGATCGTCGAGTCCCGTCGCCCCGCTCGACCGCACGCTTGGCCGGGATCGTGGGCTCGGCCGGAGTGCGTTCGACCTCGGTCTCCGCCACTCGCTCTCTCGCCTTCTCTGCGAAGTCGGGATCGAGCTCGATCCCGACGGCGGGGATGCCGAGCCGCCTGGCGGCCACGAGTGTCGTGCCCGAACCCAGGAAGGGGTCGAGAGCCAGGCGGATTCGGTCGACCCCGTGCAGCAGGAGGCACCGGCGGACGAGTTCCACGGGGAAGAGGCACGGGTGCCTGCCCTTGTCCTTGGCACGGCTGGTTTTCCTCTCGTAGGGGATGAACCAGGTGTCGCCGCCGCAGTGGATGTCCTGCGACCCCTCGAACCTCTCGGCGTTGCGGGGATCCTCCTGGGGCACGCCGACGGCGAGGCGATCGAGTTCGACCCGGCCGGTCTTCGTCAGGTGGTAGACCGGGTCCCAGGTGCGGTTGACGAACCGGGGGGAGCTGATCGGGCTGAACTGCCCCCTCGTCCGCTCACCGTCGTGCAGCGAGTGCACCCAGGCGAAGGTGTTCTGGCGGACGAAGTGGTCCCGGAAGCGGGCCACCACGTCGTCCGCGAGCCACGGCCGGGAGGGGACGATCCCCAGGTTGAGAAAGAGAGAGCCGTCCGGCGAAAGGACTCGTGCGAGTTCGGCCGATACCTCTTCCATCCAGTCCAGGTACTCGGCCATCGGACGATCGTCCCCAACCGAACCGTAGTCCTTGTTCAGGTTGTAAGGAGGCGACGTCACGACAACGGAGATCGAGCCGTCGGGATACTCGGAGAGCACCCGCAGGCAGTCACCGGTCACGACGACCTGGTCCCGGATCTCGAGCGTATGGGCCCCTGGGAGGGGCTGTACGAGGGGGGCGGCACCCCCCATCAGGCCAGCGTCGGCCGCCTGTGGGACCCACACGGGTGCTTCGGCTGCAGCAGCCTCCACCATCCCACGGACGGCGTAGTAGCCGCACTTGACCCGGCAGCCCCGGCAGCGGGGGCTGACGTGACCCTTGGCTCGCTCCAGCCCATCCTCGCCCACCACGTGAGCGACCTGCTTGCCCTTGCATTCGACGAAGGTCGCCAGGCGTCCATCGCCGTCGTACCGCATGTCGCCGCAGGCTCCGAGCGGATTCAGGTGCAGCAGGGGCAGGTGCTTGCTGAGCTTGGAAGTCTGCAGTGGGGCCTCGATGATGTGGGTCGGAGGGACGAGTTCCAGTGCCCGCTCGGCGATCGACCAGTTGTCCCAGTCGGGGGAGGTCGTGATCCACACCACGGTCGGCACGCCGAAGTCCAGGTGTCGGCGGATGGCCGCCAGGCGGGTCTCGTTTTCGATCTCAGAGAACCACGGGCTGAGGGTATGTCCCACCCAGAGCGTCGGGATCGATGCCGCCCACCGCAGCATCTCGTCGCTGGGCGAGAAGTAGTCCGAACTGATCGTGTAGAACGGCACGCTGGGGTTCTGCTCCGACCACGCCTGGATCAGTCCCAGCGACAAGCTCAGCGAGCCGTCGCTGGAGACGCAGTCGGTCCTGACCATCGGCGGGTCGAAGGGGCCGGAGTTCGCCATCAGGTCGGTCAAGTGGCCGGGCTTCCCATCGCCGGGGAGCCGCAGCTTGAGGCAGTCGTTGACCGTGTCGTCCGGGGTGGTGATGAAGCCGTTGTGGACGATGCCCCAGCCCTTGGCTCGGTTTTCCTCGCGGATGCTGTACTGATTGACATCGGCGTAACACCCTGAGCACTTGCCGGGCCCCTGAAAGCACCGCTGGTCGCAGTTGGCGTGGCCCGTGAGCCGCCGCCCGCAGCCGTTCGAGAGGCCGTTGAGGACGGGCACCGCCCCCTCGGACTTGATGCTGCCCTCAGCGTGGAAGAAGGTCTTCAGGTTCGCCCGCTTCACGGGGATGCTCGCCACCCATCGGTCGGCCTTGTGGAAGTCGACGAGCTGGGGCGACCGCCACGAGACCGTGAGCGGTCCGGCGGGCAGGGCGTCGATCTCGTCCATCGTTAAGTGCTCGTAGTCGCCGGTTCCCCCGTCGCTGGGGCAGACCAGGGCGTTCCGTGCGGCGACGACCTCGGCCGGTGTCTCGCCACCCCAGGCGAACGGCGAGATCGGGCTGTCGAACTCGGGGAGGCCGTAGTCGGGCGGAGGGGTCCCCGCGGGGCCGCCGTCGTCGGGGTCATCCTCGTCGCCCTCTGGGTCGCCCACATCGTCGCCCGCGTCGCCGCTCATCCTCTCGAGTCGTCGCAGCGTCCGCTTCACGGCGTTCGGATCGGCGTCGAAGGCCAGGAAGTGTCGGTTGAGTTCGACGCATACGGCCGGGACCGTGCCGCCGCCCACGAAGGGATCCAGTACCACGTCGCCGGGACGGGTGTATGCCTCGATGTACGTGCGAGCCGCCTCGCAGGAGTTCTGCCAGTCGTGGTCGTCCTTCTGCTTGGGGCTGTGGACGGCGTCGGGGACGAGAACCCGCTTGGGGGTCTCGCCGGGCCGCTTGTAGACGAGGATCGTCCGGTATTTCTCCTTGACGCGGACGCTGTCGACCACGTGGTCGCCGGTCTCGAACACGTCGGCCATCGTCCACACGTAGTCGAGATGGCTGCCGAGTCGCTGGATGACATCCGGCAGAAACTGCTTGCCGCAGTAGACGAAGAGCAGGCAGCCCGGCTTCAGCACCCGGCTCGCCAGCTCGGCGAGGGCTTCGTACGTTTCGAGATGATCCTCGTGGTACTGAGGGTCGGTATAGATGAGGTCGACGCTGCCCTCCGGCAGGTCGAGCTTCCGGATGTCCTCTCGTCGGACGCTGTCGATCTCGAGTTCGCCCGAGTACCGCTCGGCGAGGTACCGAGCCAGATCCTCGTCATCCAGACGATCCTTCTTGTGCTTCGCCGCCGCCTTGGCCATCGATCGGGCGTCGTTGGCGGAAGTGGGGATGGGGTCATCCCCGAACTCCGTCGCATCCCGGATCGCCCTCTGGGCTTCGGCGATGCTGCGGCAGTGGATGGCCCGGCTCTTCTGGACTGGCTGCTTCTGCTTCCCGTGCTCGTCGGTGACGGTAGTGACGACCGGGATCTCGCCTGCGGCCTCGAGCCGCTTGCGGGCCTTGGACGCCGTCTTGTGATCGACGCCCAACAGGCGTCCCACTGCTCGGCTGCTCAGATCCGGACGCTCCCGGAGCTGCTCCTCTACGATCTGCCGCCTCTGGCTGGGGCCGGGGTGCCTGCGGGCGAGGTTGAGACGGCGTGCCAGCTCTCGCTTTCCCGCCTCGGAGAGGCCGGGGACGATCGTGAACGGGATGTCCCTTCGCTTTGCCCACACGGCGGCACGCCAGCGATGATAGCCGTCGATGATCGTGCCGTGCTCATCGATCACGATGGGCACCTGCACCCCGTACACTATGATCGACTCCAACAGGGCACGGTACTGGCGAGCGATCAGGTTGGGCACGACCCGCCAGGTGCTCGGCCTGATTCCCGGCTGGTCGTAAGCCCGCACGACCTGCTCTTCGTCACGACTCTGCACGTCCGTCTGACCCATCTCTTCGCTGTCTTTGGGATCCATTTGGATCACCTCCGACGCCTGTGGCATCGGGGCGGGAGCGGGGCAAGGCAAGTCGGGATGCAAGTGTCGTTCTGCACATGCCGCATGAACTGGCGTGGCCTGCGTCGTCGGTTCTGGGTTCATGTGAACCACCTCCGACGCTGGTGGCACTCGGAGGGTGGCCCGGCAAGGCAGGTCGGAATGGGCGAACGACATGTGCCCATACGATGGCATGATCGGTGCTGCGATGGGGCTGGATTCGGGCCTCGGCTTCGGGCTAATCGGAACCACCTCCAGCCCCGGTGGCACTGGGTCGGCGGCCCGGCAAGGCAGGTTGGAACCGGACGGCATCTGCGGACAAAATGCCATGTCCGAACCACAGGAGAACGGTCGTGGAAGGCCGTAGCTGGGCATCTCCGAAGTGGTGACAGGACGGACGGAGTCCCGTCGGCGAACCGGGAGCCAGGAGGCATGGAGGCGTCGGGAACCGCGGCACGGGAACTGACGATGGACGAGTTCACGAGGTCGGCGGAAGGGCGGCGGGAAGGCGTGATGGGGCCTCATCGGAGCCAGGGAGGAGCGGTGGCACCGTCACCATCGGGGCGGTCGGCGGGATGGATGGGACGACGTCAACGGGATGCTCAGGAGGCCGCACGAGGTGGGGATCGTGATCCCCACCTCGACAGGCGTGCGAAGGCGGTCACCAGAGCCAGCGAGTGACGTGCATGAAGAGCGGCGTGTGGCGGCGATCGGGGAGAGAAACGTTCAGCGGGCGGCGTTGCGACGGTCGAGGGCGTTCAGCCCGCACAGCAGCTCGCAGCCACCGCCACACTTGGAGTGTGCGGCGTGCGTCACCTCGCTGTCGGAGGCATCCACGAGCGTGGGGACGATCTCGCCGGTCTGGGGGTCGACGTCCCTGCGGACGTGGCAGGCCACGCCGTAGCGGGTGAGGCGATAATCGCTGCAGGCACCGAGGCGGTTGACGTGCAGCACCGGCAGGGCCTGGTCGAGGGTTCGGAAACGGTAGGGGGCCTCGATGATGGCCTCGGGCGGCACCAGTTCGAGGACCCGATCGAGCACGCTCTGGTTGTCCCAGGTGGGGTGGGTGACGATCCACACGGCACAGGCGACGCCCCAGTCCAGGAAGCGGCGGATGGAGGCGAACCGCATGTCCACCTCCTCCGGGGACAGTCCGGCTGCCGCCACCGTGTGCCCCGTCCAGGCATTCCTCAGGGCGGAAAGCCACGCGAGCATCTCGTCCGAGGGACTGAACTGGTGGCTGCAGATCGTCATGAGGCGGTGGTCGGGGTTCGCCTCCGCCCAAGCCTGGAAGACTCCGAGCGACACCGAGAGGGCACCGTCGGTGGATTCCGCGTCCACCCGCCACATCCTCCGGGTCTGGCGGTCGAGGGCGGGGCTACCATCGAGTGGCAGCCGGAGCTTCATGAGCTGGTTCACGAGGCCGTTGCTGATGACGTCGAAGCTACCGTGCTCGCTCCTGCTGATCCCCGCCCATTTGGTATGGTTGGCGTAGCACCCGGTCGTTCGGCTGCCATCGAGCGTGAAACAGGGCTCGTGGGTGCCAGGCCAACCGGTGGCGATCCGCAGGCAGCCCTGGCTGATGGAATCGATGATGCCGAACACGTCCCGGACCTTGACGTTGCCCTCCGGCCACACCAGTCGGTGGTTGGTCTGCTCACACCGCTCCACCGGCAGGTGCAGGATCGGCGTGCCCTCCTTTGTGATCTGCACCGCGTCGGGATCCAGCCACCTGGCCTCGAGCTGGCTGGGCGGCAGGGCGAGGATGTCGTCGACCGGCATGGGCTTGGGGACCCGGATGGGCTTCGGGCCTCCCTTCCGCCATGCGGCCTTGGACGTGGCGATGGCCGACATGACCCGTGAGGCCGTCCCCAGTGCCTCGGCCATGTCGGCGTCGGTGGCACCGCCCCTGGCGGCTACCGTGAAGGTCGGCCGCTTGCCCTTGCTCCTCTGCACCTCGATCTCGACCGCTGCGTCCGGCCGCTCGTGCCGCAGGGCGATCTCGATGGCACGCTCGAGGATGGAGTGCGGCTCGTCGGCGTCGGGGCTGTCACGCCTCTCGGCTCCGTGGACGGCCACCGCCTCACGCAGTTCCCGCACCGTCGTCCTGCCGATGGTCTTTCCCCTGGCCTGTAGCAGCTTCCGGCGGGACCCGGAGTCAGAACATCGTGCTACCTCCGCCAGCCTGCTGATGCCCCACTCCCGCCTTGGATCGTCGGAGCCGGAGAGCACGCTGGCGGCTCGAACCCATCGCATGACGGTGGAGTACTCGGGCTTCCCGTTCTTCTGCAATACTTGGCCCAACAGCTCCTTGAGCGATCCGCACCCTATCCCCGCCAGATCCTCCGGCGTCAGGGCGTGCAGGGCCAGCCCCACATCCAACGGGTCGGAGCGAGGGTCGAGGAGGAGGACTCTGAGGGTGTCGAGGACGAGGCTGGGCATGGGCACTCCGGGTGCTGGCGTCGGTGCACGACGTTTCCCCGCCGAGGCGGGGAGTTCCTCGCCGATAGGGGCTGCCGAGCGACCTGCGGCGGGACTTGCGAAGTCGGAGGAGACGCCACGGCGGGACGGGAACATGACAACACGCTTGGCCGTGCGGCGTCTCGACCGCACGACGGGCATCATCGAGGGGAACATCCGATGCTGACCCAGCAACAACTGGAGACCCACCTGTGGAGTTGTGCCGACGTGCTTCGGGGCTCCATCGATTCGGAGGAGTTCAGGAGCCACATCTTGACTCTGGTGTTCTACAAGCGGCTCGCCGACCAATCGCAGTTCGAAGCCCAGACGGCCGGACGGCGGAGGGCCACCCGCAGCCAGAACGGCCCACGCCGCATCGAGATCCCGCCGGGATGCTCCTGGCAGGACCTCTCCGACACGCCTCCCGATCGGCTCGGGCGGCGACTCGACGATGTGATGTCCGTCGTCGGCTCCGCCAACCCCCAACTCGACGCCGTCCTCCGCTCCGTGAGTTGGAACGCCACCGTGAACGACGACGGCGTCCAGAAGCCCCGCATCGGGGGCGAGGTGCTACGGGCTCTCGTACTCGAGTTCGACAAGCACGACCTCTCCGACGCCAACGTCGACGCGGACGTCCTGCGGAGGGGATACGAGCACCTCATCGGCAGGTTCGCCGACGACTCGGGAGCCAGGGGCTGCGAGTTCTACACCCCCCGTGAGATCGTCCAGGTGCTGATCCGCATCCTCGAGCCCGCACCCAACGCAACGATCTACGACCCCACCTGTGGCTCGGGCGGGATGCTCATCTACGGTGCCGAGCACTTGCGGCGGCAAAGCGGGTCCGACGGAGCCCGTGCCATGAGGCTGTTCGGCCAGGAGCGTAACTGGAGCACGTGGGCAATCGCGAGGATGAACATGCTGATGCACGGCCTGGAGGCCGAGATCCGAGGCGGGGCCTCCACGCTCACCGATCCCCAGTTCCTGACAGGGGACGGGACACTGCAGACCTTCGACGTCGTCATCGCCAACTTCCCCTTCTCCGACAAGTTCTGGGGATGCGATGAGCTGAGCGATGATCCCTTCGGGCGGTTCACGTACGGCGTGCCGCCGAAAGGGAACGGCGACTTCGCCTACCTCCAGCACATCATCGCCAGCATGAACGAGTCCGGACGGGCGGGAGTCGTGTGCAGTCAGGGCGTGCTCTACCGGGGGAGATCGGAAGGCCGGATCAGACGAGCCATCCTGGAGGACGACATCATCGAGGCGGTGATCGGGCTGCCAGCGGACATCTTCCACGGCAACTCCATCCCAGCGTGCCTGCTCATCTTCAACCGCCGCAAGCCGGAGCGACGGCAGGGCAGAGTGCTGTTCATCGACGCCTCCGGTGGCTACGAACGGGTGCGGAGACGGAATCGCCTGCGGCCGGAGGACGTGGATCGGATCGTGGAGGCCTTCGAGTCGGGGCGGGACGAGGATCGCTACTGTCGCCTGGTGGCGATGGACGAGATCGCCGCCGAGGGGTTCATCCTGAGCGTTCCGAGGTACGTCGACACCTTCGATCCGAAGAAATCGGCGGACCTGGCCGCCGCGATGGCGGCCCTCGACGAAGCCGAGACCGCCCGGGAGCGGGCGATGGCGACGCTTCGATCTCGCATGGGGGAGCTGACGCGTGTCGATCCAACTCCCTGAGCATGCCCGTGAGACGCCCCCGGGGTGGAAGGTGGGAACCCTCGGAGACCTGTGTCGCCCGCGTCCCGCCACCAGGGCTCCGGCGATGGGGGCTCACGTCGGGATCGAGGACATGGTGCCCGACAGGAGGTACGCCCGGGTCTCTGAGTCGCCAGCCCTCTCGGGGGCCAAGGCGAGGTGCCACAGGGGGGACGTCCTGTTCAGCGGCCTGCGGCCACGGTTCGGGAAGGTGAACCTCGCCGACCGCGATGGGAGCTGCTCGGCCGACATCCTGGTGCTGGTGCCGAACGACGACCTGGAACCGGAGTTCCTGCTCTACGTGTGCCAGAGTCGGAACGTGATCGGGTTCGCCATCGCGAAGAGCGGGGGCATCGACATGCCCCGCACCTCATGGCACGAACTGCGACGCTGTCCCATTTTCGTACCACCCGAGGACGAACGGGTCTGGATCTGCGGCCTGCTGGTGAGCATCGATGAGGCGATCGAGGAGACGGAGCGAACCATCGTAGCATCACGAGAGGTCGCACGAGCGATGGCCTGGGCAGCGTTCCGCCCTGTCGGCGAAGTGTGGCACACCGCCAGGCTGAAGGACCTCGCTGCGATCCCCCTTCGCAACGGGGTCTTCAGGCCGAGTGCGGTGGACGCCGACCGGGGCGGGGTTCCCATCATCCGGCCACCGGACGTGTTCTCGTGGGATGGTCTCGACGTCGGAGCCCTGGCGAGGGTCGAGGCCACCGATGCGGAGGTCGAGAGGTTCGGCGTCGGATCCGGCGATTGCCTGTTCCTGCGGTCGTCGATCATCCCCGACGGCATCGGTCGCTCGATCCTGGTGAGGGCCACCGAACAGCCGATCCTCTTCGACTGCCACCTCGCCAGGTTCTGCCCCGACGTCCAGAGGGTCTCGCCACACTACCTGTGGCACTACTGCCAGACGGAGGCGGCCGAGCGGCACCTGCGGTCGACGGCGAAGGCGTCCAGGATGACCACCATCGACCACGGTGCCTTGGGCGATCTCCCGATCCCCATCCCGGCCACGATCGAAGAGCAGATCAGCATCGCTCGAGACCTCGAGGCCGTGGACGAGGTGGAACGCACCAGTCGGAAGAGCATCGCTGCGTTGGAGGTGCTGAGACGGGAGGCGATCGAGGATCTGCTCTCGGGACGATGTAGGGTGTTGGCTTCGGCCAGAAGGCCATGCTCGGCCTCGGATGTGTCGCCGATTCCCCGCCGAAGGATGCCGTGATGCGATTGTTGCCGATCTGTGAACCAGCGGAGGACACGGCGGGGCAGAGAGCGAACATGTCGTCAGCCCAGCACCGACAGACTGGAGAGTGCCCCAGGGGGTGCCGCATGAAGCCGGAAGACGAAGCCAGGCTGGAGATTGACGAGCAACTCGCGGCGGCGGGCTGGGTCGTCCAGGACCTCCAGCAGATGCACATCTCGGCCGCGACCGGCATCGCCGTCCGCGAGTTCCCGCTGGCCACCGGTCACGCCGACTACCTGCTCTACGTCGACGGCAAGGCCCTGGGGGCCGTTGAGGCCAAGTCGAAGGGTCACACCCTCGCCGGAGTCGAAGTCCAGTCGCTGAAGTATCTCGATGGCCTCGCCGAGGACATCCCCGTCTATGCCCGCCCGCTGCCGTTCCACTACGAGAGCACGGGTGTGGAGACGCAGTTCACCAACCGCCTGGATCCCGACCCCCGAAGCCGACGGGTCTTCGCATTCCATCGTCCGGAAGAGCTGCGGCGTCTCGCCCAGTTGGACCGCCAATTCCGCCAGGGGCTGAGGGAGCTCCCCGAGCTCAACGCTCACGGCTTGTGGCGGGTACAGGTCGAGGCCGTCCACAAGCTGGAGGCGTCCCTCGCCGAGAACCGCCCGAAGTCACTGATCCAGATGGCGACCGGCTCGGGGAAGACTCGAGTCGCATGTGCCACAGTCTACAGGCTCGTCAAGCACGCTGGTGCACGCCGCGTGTTGTTCCTTGTAGATCGGAACAACCTCGGGAAGCAGGCTCGTGAGCGGTTCGCGGACTACCGCAGCCCGGAGGCCAGCAGGCCGTTTGGCGAGGAGTTCGTCATCCAGCACCTGCGGTCGAACGTGCTGAACCCGACTGCCCGGGTGTGCATCTCCACCGTTCAGAGGCTGTTCTCGATGCTGCAGGGGCACGAGGAGTACGCGGAGGAGAACGATGAGACGTCGTGGTTCGAGGCCGATGCCGCCATTCACAGGGAGCCGGAGCCCGTCACCTACAATCCGAACATCCCGGTCGAGACCTTCGATGTCATCGTCGTGGATGAGTGTCATCGTAGCATCTACAACCAGTGGCGACAGGTGCTGGACTACTTCGACGCGTTCGTCATCGGCTTGACCGCTACCCCCACCAAGCAGACGATCGGGTTCTTCGACAACAACCTGGTCATGGAATACGGACACGCGGACGCCGTGGCCGACGGCGTCAACGTGACCTTCGACGTCTACCGCATCGACACTGAGGTCACCCAGACGGGGGCGACGCTGAGGAAGGCCCCGGGGTTCCGGGTGCCGAGGCGTGATCGCCGGACTCGTGCCGTCCGATATGAAGAACTGGACGACGATCTCACCTACACGGCCGCCCAACTCGACCGCGACGTCGTCGCCAGGGACCAGATACGTCTCGTCGTCCGCACCTTCCGAGATCGTCTCTTCACTGCTGGCCCCTCGGGCTCCGCCATCTTCCCGGGCAGGAGCGAGGTGCCCAAGACGCTTGTCTTCGCCAAGGACGACTCGCACGCCGAGGGCATCACCCGCATCTTCCGAGAGGAGTTCGGCAAAGGCAATGACTTCTGTCAGAAGATCACCTACAAGACCACTGGGAAGAAGCCGGACGTCCTCCTGAATGAGTTCCGCAACGCCTACTTTCCACGAATCGCCGTTACCGTGGACATGATCGCCACCGGCACCGACGTGAAGCCGCTGGAGTGCCTACTGTTCATGCGGAACGTCAACTCGGCGGGCTACTTCGAGCAGATGAAGGGCCGAGGTGTACGGATCTGCGACGCGGACGAGATGGCCCACGTCATGGACCACCCCAGGGCGAAGACCCACTTCGTCATCGTCGACGCGGTTGGCGTCTGTGACCGTGACAAGACCGAGACCAAGCCTCTCGATCGGCAGCCCACCGTGCCGCTGGAGAAGCTGCTGCAGTTGGCGGCACGAGGGGTGGCAACGTCGAGTCTCGCATCGACGCTGGCCTCACGGCTGATTCGCCTGGATCGCCAAATGGATGACGAGCAGCGTGCACAGGTGTCCCTGGTTGCCGAAGGCAAGGATGCCAAGGCTCTGGCTGCTGACCTCGTCCGTAGCGTGGACCCGGACGAGCAGTGGCGGCGGGCTGCTGAGGCCTTCGCGGATATCGGGCGGGAACCCACCGGCGAAGAGGTCCGCCATCTCAACAGGGCGATGGTCGTGCAGGCCCTACGGCCCTTCCTAGACCCGAAGCTACGGGATCGCATTCTGGAGATCCGGCAACTGCTGGAACAGACCATCGACGAGGTGACGCAGGACAAGCTCCTCTACGCGGGAGGAGACCCGAAGACCCTCGAAAGGGCCAAAGGACTCATCACCAGCTTCCGCCAGTTCATCGAGGACAACAAGGATGAGCTGGAGGGCATCCGCCTGCTGTACAGCCGTCCATACCAGGAGGGCTTGCGTTTCCGACACATCAAGGACCTGGCCGCAGCCATCAGGCGGCCGCCCCTGCAGTCTGAGCCGGAGCAGCTCTGGGCAGCCTATGCGGCTGTAGAGCCCCGGAAGGTGAAGGGGCCTGGAGGCAAGCAGATCGCCGACCTAGTCGCCTTGGTACGTCACGCCATCACCCCCGATGAGCCGCTGTTGCCCCTGGCGGCGGTAGTCGAGCACCGCTACCAGGAGTGGCTTATGGAGCAGGAGGCGGGTGGTGCCCGGTTCACCCCGGAGCAGCAGCAGTGGCTGGACGCGATTCGCGACCACATCGCGGCGAGCCTTCGCGTCGAGCGGCAGGATTTCGACGACGTTCCCTTCGCACAGATGGGCGGACTGGGCCGGGTGTATGAGCTGTTCGGCGAGCGACTGCAGCCCATCCTCGCAGAGCTGAATGAGAGGCTGGCGGCATGAGCGATAGTAGCTCCCCGACTGGCCTTCGAGCGTTGCCGCCGGGTTGGTGCTGGTCCACGATCGGCGAAGTGGGTCGGGTCCAGCTCGGGCGGCAGCGTAGCCCCAAGCACCATGAGGGACCGGACATGCGTCCGTACCTACGGGTTGCCAACGTGTTCGAGGATCGGATCGATACCTCGGACGTCATGCAGATGAACTTCACGGACGCCGAGTTCGAGACCTACCGGCTCGCGGTAGGCGACATCCTGCTCAATGAGGGGCAGAGCCCCGAACTGCTCGGACGTCCGGCCATGTACCGCGATGAGGTGCCAGGGGCGTGCTTCACCAACACGCTCGTCCGCTTCAGGGCTGGACCCTGTGTATCGGCCAGCTACGCCCTTGCCGTCTTCCGGTACTACATGCACAGCGGCCGCTTCCGGGCGATCGGCACGATCACGACCAACATCGCCCATCTGGGTGCGGGCAGACTCTCCGAGGTCGAATTCCCCGTGCCGCCGCCCAACGAGCAGGCCCGCATCGTGGCGACGCTCGACGAGCTGTTCTCGAAGCTCGATGCCGCGACTGCCGCGTTGGTGCGGGTACGGGCGAACCTGAAGCGTTACCGGGCCTCGGTGCTGAAGGCGGCGGCCGGGGGCAGGCTGACCGAGGAGTGGCGGGCCAAGCACCCCGGCACCGAACCGGCGTCGGTGCTGCTGGACCGCACCCTGCAGGAACGCCGCCGGAAGTGGGAAGAGGAGCAACTGGCCAGATTCGCCGAGAAGGGGCAGAAGCCCCCGGCGGGCTGGCAGGCGAAGTACAAGTCTCCTGCCGCACCGGACACGAGCGATCTGCCGGAGTTGCCGGATGGTTGGGCGTGGGCGAGCGTGGAGCAGTTCACGACGCTGGTGACAAAGGGCACCTCTCCCAACTGGCAGGGCTACGAGTACACAGACGACGGCGTTGCCTTCGTGCGTAGCCAGAACGTGCGGTGGGGCAGCCTCGACTTGTCTGAGTTGGCGTTCCTCTCCCCCATGTTCAACGAGACACACCGGAACTCGATCATCGAGGCCGGGGATGTTCTGCTGAACCTCGTGGGAGCGTCCGTTGGGCGGTCTGCTGTTGCCACTGATGAAATCGCAGGAGCAAACCTGAACCAAGCCGTCGCGATCATCAGGTTGGTGAGCGGAGGGATGCTCAACCGCCTCTTGGTGGCATTCATATTGTCACCGTTAGTCCAGTCGCACATCACAGACACCAAAGCGGATGTCGCCAGAGCAAACTTCAACCTCGATGACATCCGGCCAATGCCCGTTCCACTCCCCCCTCTCGCCGAGCAGACCGAGATCGTTGCCGAGGTGGAGCGACGGCTCTCCATGCTGGACGCGATGGAGAGGCAGGTTGACGCCGGACTGACGCGTTGCACCCGCCTGCGGCAGGCGGTGCTGAAGCGTGCTTTCGAGGGCAACCTCGTGCCTCAGGACCCCAACGACGAGCCTGCCAGCGTGCTGCTGGAGATGATCAGGGAGGAGAGGCGTCCCTAAGCCACGTTGCAGCCGTAGGGATAGAGCCGGTTGACGTGCCAGAGTGCATCCCGTCGGGAGGCCAGGCAATGGATGTCATCAGCTACGACTGCGTAATGCAGCAGGCAGGCAACACCTGCCCACATCTCCTGCTGGGCAACGGTTTCAGCGTCGCCTGCGATACCCGGTTCGGTTACACCAGCCTGGTAGACGTGGCCTCCCAGGTCGGTGCCATCGACCAACAGCTTGTTGATGTGTTTGACCACCTCTGCACGGCCAACATTGAGGGCGTGATGCAGGAGTTCAACGAAGCAGCGTGGCTCGCCCAGCATTTCGGCGTCCAGCTTCCCTTTGTTTCGCAGTGCGTGGACCAGCTACGAGAGGCGTTCCTCGCCGCACTCACGGTGGTACACCCGGACACTTGGGCCCCGATAGACCATGACCGGATGGAGATCTGTGCTGCGTTCGTCGAGCCCTACGGCAGAGTCTTCACGACCAACTACGACCTGTTGCTCTACTGGGTGCTAAACGAGGTGGGCCCACAGAGGGAGGACAGCTTCGGGAACTGGGGAGATGCCCCCGGTCTGTTGACTTTTTCGCGAGCCGGTCTCTCGACTGCCACGATGTTCTATCTACATGGTGCTCTGCACCTATACGAGAGCGCCGATTGGACCGTGAAGCGTCGTCGATGCGGCACGGATCCGCTGCTGACAAGCATCCGAGCCGAGCTGGCTGCTGGCGAGGTCCCCCTGTTCGTCTCCGAGGGCAGTGCAGGTGCGAAGGCCGCAAGGGTCGCGGCCAGCGAGTATCTGAGCACGTGCATGCAGGTTCTGCGTAACACTGACGGCACGCTTGTCATCTACGGCCACTCCCTCTCGGACGCCGATGCCCATATCCGTGCAGCCATCGCCGAGGCCAGAGGGCTCGATAGGCTGTTCGTTGGCCTCTACGGGGATCCCGACTCGCCAAGTAACGCAACCACCCGGGGGGCCGCCGAGCGGATCGCGGCCGAACGACAAGCGTTCGGTGGGCCCGCGGTACAGGTACACTACTACGACAGCAGCACTGCAAGGGTCTGGGGCTGAACCAATATGGCAACCGACACCCAACAGATCGTCAACAAGGCCTGGAGCTTCGCCCACGTCCTGAGAGACGATGGGCTCTCCTATCTCGGCTACACGGAACAGATCACCTTTCTGCTCTTCCTGAAGATGGCGGACGAGCAAACGAAGCCTCCTTACAGCCGCCCGTCGATGGTGCCCTCGGGGTACGACTGGCAGAGCCTGTTGGCTGTGGATGGCGAGGATCTTCTGATCCAGTACCGGCACATCCTGGAGCACCTCGGCACGCAGACGGGGATGCTCGGCGAGGTGTTCCGGCGAGCCAGGTGTGAGATACAGAACCCCTCCATCCTGCGGCGTCTCATCGCCGAGCTCATAGATGTCGAACGCTGGTCCGCCATGCAGGCGGACGTGAAGGGCGACATCTACGAGGGCCTCCTCAAGCGAACCATGACCGAGGTGGCGGGCGGGGCGGGTCAGTACTTCACCCCCCGCGAGTTGATCTCGGCCATCGTGGAAGTCATGCGGCCCAAGCCTGACGACACGGTCTTTGACCCAGCCTGTGGGACGGGTGGCTTCCTACTGGAGGCACACCGGTACGTGTCTGACAAGTACGGCCGGGACCTGGACACTGACCAGAAGCGGCACCTGCGGGAGGCCTTCGTGAGGGGCACCGACATCGTGCCGAACACGGCCCGCCTGTGCATCATGAACCTGTACCTGCATGGCATCAATGCTGACCCGTGCCCCATCGAGTACCGAGACAGCCTCGCCCTGGAGCCGAGCGAGCGTGTCAGCATGGTGCTGACCAATCCGCCATTCGGCAAGAAGAGCAGCATCTCGGTGGTGAACGAAGAGGGCGGCCTGGACCGGGAGGACACGTCCTACGAACGCACCGATTTCTGGACCACGACCAAGAACAAGCAGCTCAATTTCCTGCAGCACGTCAGGTCACTCCTCAAGGCCAGTGGGCGATGTGCGATCGTGGTGCCCGACAACGTGCTGTTCGAGGGCGGTGCTGGCGAGACCGTCCGCCGCAACCTGCTGCACGCCTGCGACGTCCACACACTCCTGCGGCTGCCCACCGGCATCTTCTATGCCCAAGGCGTCAAGGCCAATGTGCTGTTCTTCGACGCCCGCCCGGCTCGAGAGGAACCAGCGACCAGCAAGCTGTGGGTCTATGACCTGCGGACCAACATGCACTTCACTCTGAAGACGAGCCCGATGGTGCGAGCTGATCTGGACGGGTTCGTCGAGTGCTACAACACCGACAACCGGCATGAGCGGACCTCGACCTGGTCGGAAGAGACGCCGGAGGGTAGGTGGCGGTGCTTCACCTATGACGAGCTCGCCAAGCGTGACAAGCTGAACCTGGACATCTTCTGGCTGCGGGACGAGAGCCTGGAGGAATCCGACAACCTGCCCGAGCCCGACGTGCTGGTTCAGGAGATCGTCGACGACCTGGAGACGGCACTCGACGAGTTCAGACAGATCGCGAATGGGTTGGGGGAGGCGTAGGATCAGGGCTCGGAGGTCGGGAGCTCCGCGACCCCGGGCCGGTTCCGCACTCGGAGGCTTCTGTTGAAGGCGTGAGGAAGGCAGGGCGGCGGACGGACATGCGAGTCCGAATAAGGGGAGGCTACGAGATGACCGACATAGCCCCGCATATCGAGTCGTTCCTGACCAATGTGGGTGGCGGTGCGATCGAGATCTACAACGAGGCCAGCGTGCAGTTCGAGCTGGCAATCCTGCTGCGTGCTGAACTCGAGCCGGGCCACACGGTCCACCTCGAACGTCACGTCGACGCCTTGGTGGACGGCGACACCACAGCATTTGAAAAGAAAGAGGCAGACATCATCGTCTGCGACCCAGACGGCACGAAGCACTGCATCGAGATCAAGTTCCCGCGAAACGGCCAGCACCCCCGGCAGATGTACAACGCCTGCGAGGACATCCGCTTCCTCAAGCGACTAGTGATGGAAGGGGGATTCGGGACTTCCCACTTCCTGATGATCGCCGATGACCCCCTCTTCTGGGGCGGTGGGTATGCGACCGCCCCGATCTACGGGCATTTCCGTAAAGGCGTTCCTATCACTGGCGGCGTGATGTGGGGAGGGCTTCCGCTCCTCGAGTTCACCGGGGAAAAGTACACGCTCCAGTGGTATGAACTGCTGGGAACCAACCTGCGGTACATCCTACTGCCGGTGTCCTAGACGCATCAGCCGACAGCTCTAACGCATCGACGCGTAGGGGTCTGCCACGGCCCGCACCTGCTGCCCGCCGAGCCCGCCCTCGACTTCCCGGGCGAGAGCGGCCGGAGCACTCGAGGGAAGCGTAGGAAGCAGTTTCGCGATCGCCGCACTGTGCGGCTGGTGCAGGGGTCCCGGGAGAGGCGGACCCGGAGGGGTTCAGCCGCAGTGGCCGTCAGCGAGGAGCAGGTCGTGGACGGCGGCGAAGCCTGCAAGAGCAGCACCGTACGCCGGTACACGGACGCGGAGGGGCCGTGCATGCGGTCGCCGGGTGGCCGTAGCACGAGACCTGTTGCCAGAGGACGCACCTCCTCCCAGAGATAGTGCCTGCCCCACCTCATTGGGCAGTCTCCTCGGACCAACTGCAGAGGTGCATCGTGGTGCCGTACATCGCTGCTGAGGAGGCTGAGGAGGACAAGCGTAAGGGTGAGAGACCCAGAGTAGACTTCGTGGTTGTGAAGGACAATGGGCCGTGGATGGCCACCTATGCCAAGTGGCTGCCAGCCAGCCCATCCGGATCGGGGATGGCACGGCCACTCGGGAGGATGATGACGTGAACCGGGATCGCCTTGAAGTGGATCAGGTATGGACCGTGGCATTCTCCCCGAACGGTCGGTGGTTGGTCTCGGGGCAACTGGACGGTCTGGTGAGGCTGTGGGACGCGGGTTCATGCGAAGAGGTCGCGTGCCTCTTCGGGCACGCGAGGGCCGTCACGGGCGTGGCCTTCTCGCCGGACGGTCGGTGGATCGTTTCCAGTTCCCGCGATGCGACGGTGCGTGTGTGGGATCCGGAGACGAGGAAGCAAGTCGCCTGCCTCTGCGGGCACGACGACGGCGTCACGAGCGTGGCGTTCTCCCCAGACGGTCGGTTGGTCGTCTCGGGGTCGCATGACCATACGGTGAGGCTGTGGGACGCGGGGTCGTGGGAGGAGGTCGCCTGCCTCCGCGGGCACGCGTCGGCCATCATGAGTGTGGCTCTCTCGCCGGACGGTCGGTGGATCGTCTCGGGCTCCCTCGATCTGACGATGCGGGTGTGGGATGTGGAGGCGAGGGGGGAGGTTGCCTGTCTCTACGGCCGCCCCTCCCCAGTCATGTGGGTGGCCTTCTCGCCGGGCGGTCGGTGGGTGGTCTCGGGGGAGGGGGACGGGACGCTGTGGTTGTGCGACGCGGCGTCTTGGGAGAAGGTCGCTTGCCTCCGTGGGCACGTGGAGTCGGTTACGGAACTGGCCTTCTCGCCGGATGGTCGGCGAATCGTCTCGGGATCTGAGGACTGGTCGGTGCGGGTGTGGGATGCGGAGGCGAGGGAGCAAGTCGCCTGCCTCTCTGGGCACGAGGACGCCGTCAGGAGTGTGGCGTTCTCCCCAGACGGCCGGTGGATCGTCTCGGGCTCGCATGACTGTACAGTGAGGGTGTGGGACGCCGAGACGGGGACCTGTCTCCACTCGGTATCTATGACTCGCCCTCGGCCTGGCCCGACTCTCGATTCTGACAGTCCGTTCCCGGTCACGGAGGGGGCGGATGAAGACATCATGGTCGATTCCGATCGTCAGTTCCCGGTCACGAAGGGGGCTGATGAAGACATCATCGTCGATTCTGACGGTCCGTTCCGAGCCAGGGAGAAGACGAGGGCCGATCAGACGCTCCTCCTTCCACGAGCCGAGACACGGGGAGTCTGCGGTGACGCCGCGGACGACGCAGCAGACGACGTCGACTGCACCGTCCTCGCTCCGCCGCAGGCACCAACCGGGGACCACATCATGGTCCAGGTGTACGCACACCTACCTGAGCTGCCTCAACTGGTGATGGATCAGGCCAGAGAGTTCGATGAGGGGGCAGGGCGTCGAGGGGCGACATCCCTGGGGACGAGGATCGGCCAAGGGGTCAGGCTCGCGTTCGAGGTTGCCCTGCCCGAACTGGTCGTTCCGCAGCCTGTGAGGGAGGTCACGTGGCGGGGCCACGTCGAGTGGGTCAGCTTCGATGTCTATGTGCCACCTGACGCCCGGGTGGGGTCGCATATCGGGACGGTACTCATCGCTCAGGAATCCGTGCCGATCGGCGAGGTGAGGTTCAGGCTGACCGTGGTCCCTCTCGATGGCGTCGTGCCTCCCGCCCGGCGTGGCCCCGTCGGTCAGGCCCGACGCTACGAGACTGCGTTCATCTCATACGCGTCGAGAGATCGCGAGGAGGTGCTCCGCTGCGTTCGGATGCTGTCCCCGGCCGGGATCGAGTTCTGGCAGGATGTGTTGAGTCTGGAGCCAGCGGATCGCTGGGAGGAGGAGATGTGGCGTCACATCGACGAGAGCGACGTCATGTTCCTGTTCTGGTCTACCGCGGCCAGGGAGTCCGAGTGGGTGCAGAAGGAGTGGCACTACGCCCTGGAGCACAAGGGGGACGACTACATCCGCCCGGTCATCATCGAGGGACCTCCCCCCGTTCCCCCGCCACGAGAGCTGAGCCATCTGCACTTCGATGACAAGGTGTGTTACTTCCTGAAGGCCACTGCGGGGGGCTTCTCGGACACCGGGTAGGCTGCCGCGTCCGCCCTCGACTCCGCGGGGCGAGAGCTGCCGGGGGCTGAAGGGTAAGGAGGATGAGGGGTTGGGTGAGGCTCGGATCAGACGCTGGATCCCGTCGGGGAGGACGAGGCGGCACTCTGAGGAGACGTGATGGCTGTGGGTGTCATATTGAGGTCGACCTGCGGGGACTGCCGGAGCGAGCTCGATCGCCGCAGGGGCGATAGCTTCAACGCTCAGGTACTGCACTGCGACAACTGCGGGCGAGACAGGTGGGTGACCCACGATGAGGTCGACGACTTCCACCTGCGTCATCCGAAGGCATGGCATATCGAGACGGGCCTGACCGAAGCGGCGAGTTGCCGCTGCACCGAGTCCAGATGCCCCGATGGTCCGATGGTCCGGTAGAGGGAGATGAACACGAGACAGCCCTCGAGGAACGGTGTGGCCCGTGTCGGTGCGGCGGACGGCTCCGGTTCAGCACGCCCGTCCGCTGCCGGGTATGCCGGTCGCTGAAGTGCGAGGGGGATCCACCCGGGGTCTACAGATACTTCGACCAGGCGGAGCACTGCCGGGAAGCTGCCCCCTGCAGCCCTTCGGGCGGAGCTGAACGCGTGGTACGCCCGGCTGTCCGGCCTGACCCGCAAGCAACTCCGCTACATCCTCGATCCGCACGGCCTGAGCGAGAGGGAGCTGGCGGACATCCTCGACCCGTGGGGAGGGCCCGACCTGCTCGGGCCCGCAGATGCTCGCCGCCGAGCCAGGCATCGACTTGCTGAGCGGGAGTTGCCGGGGGGATGTGGAGGCGGGGTGTCCGCCGGACCGTCGGCGAGCGAGGGCACCTCCTTCGTCGGTAGCTTCTTCGGAGGAGGCGAGTGACGTTGGCCCGGTGGTCAGCCCCGGGGTCACAAAGGGCACGGATCTCCGGGGTGGCGGGCGGACAGCGACCCGCCGGGCGTTTCGGGGCTCTGGCGGAAGTGCACGCTACCGCGGGTGCCCCCGAACATTGGTCGCCCTCGCGTCGTGATGGCGGCCTGGGCAAGGAGAGCACACTCGATGGAGGCCATTCTGGATAAGCGACCACTGATCCTCCTGGTCATCGATATCCCGGAGATCATCGAAGTGATGGCCACGGTGTTCGACGTGGACGGCTACGATCACAGGGTCGCGGAAACGTATGCGGAGGCGGTGCATCTCCTCAGACAGCACGATAGAGAGATCGCCCTGGTGATCACGGAGCTGGTATTCCATAGCACGCGGATGGGCGACGAGGTAGACCCGGACGGATCCCTGCGGGACAGCACAGAGGAGGAAAGGTGGTACCCCGGCCTTCGCCTCTACCGCCGGTACCTCGAGCAGCATACAGACCGCAGGCCGTGCATCTTCGTCACGTCAATGCTAGACGCTGCCCCTCCTAGCTTGTCGCTGCGGCCAGGCACATACTGGTTCTCGATACCTTTCGATTCGAGGTCGTTCCGCTCGAAGGTGCGGCTGGCACTTGACCACACACGTGAGACGATCTACGCACGGAATGTGATCTCTCCTGCACTCCGCCTTGAGCTGGGCGAGGTCAATGACGAACTCATTCGGTACCTGGCCACGCATCCCGAGTACATGTACGAGTTGCGGCCCAGGCTATACGAGGAAGTCGTTGCATGGCTGTTGGCCGACATGGGCTACGATGTCGACCTCACGAGGATGAGCAAGGACGGCGGAATCGACATCATCGCCACCAAGACCGACTGGGCCAGCGATGTGCTGCTCGTGGTCGAGTGCAAGAGATACCGTCGCAGCAACCGTGTCGGGCTTGGGATCGTGCAGAGGCTCGAAGGTGCGGCGAGCGGGATGGGAGCGGACAGAGCCATGCTTGCGACGACCTCCTCCTTCACGAAGGAAGCATGCGAGTGGGGGCAGCGTTCCGTGGGGATAAGGCTCAGCCTGAAGGACTTCAACGACTTCAGAGACCTTCTCAGTGGGTACCGTGAGTGATCGCGGTCGGGAGATGGCTACACTCGACCTGCTCGGGCCCGCACCTGCTGCCCGCCGAGGCCGCCGATGATTCCCCAGCGAGGGGTTCGGGCAGTCCGCCGGGTCCTGGCCGTGGCTTTCCGCCCGTGCGGCAAGGAAGGACGCTAACGATGCCACCACCATCTGCCCCGAAGCCCCTCAGCAAGAGCAATCCATCCATGTACAAGGCTCATCCAGAGGCCAACCGGCTATCGCTCATTATCCCTGCCACATATGTCTCAGAGGCCAGGGACGAGCAGAGGATTTCCTGGCGTGCTTTCGTTGAGATGAGGGAGTGCATCCAAGGGCTTGCAGCACTAGCCACGGCGTGGAAGCCTGACCTGGTTCTGTTCTTCGCGACCGGGGCATCCCGTATGCCTTCCCTCTGATGAGAGTGCTGGCACAGGAAAAGATCGAGGGCCTGATCGATGGACGGTTTCACATGTTCGCAGGACTGGCCTGGGATGGTCACATCGGCGGAGCTTCCTCAGGTGAGTACTTCGTCTCAGAGCTACGCACGCTCATGGATGCGGTGCGAGGGCACTTGCCAAGGAAATCGCCGACGAAGATACTGTCATTCGACACGGCCAACAGCGGCAGTGGGGCAAACGGCCTGCTCGGCAGACTGGACGAGGCCGTGACGGGAGAGCACGGTCAGGTGGAATCCAAGGTCGCGGTGATCGTGAACCACGCCGAAGCCCTGGAGCAGGAGGCCGACAGCACGAAACTTGAGCTAGACAGCTCGCTGGACCCCGTGTGGTTACAGAAGCCCTCAGCGTATGTCGGGCCGGAAGTGGTGGCCGCCTTCGATTGGATAGACTTGCCAATGTCCTCGGTGGGACACCGCCTCCGCCTCTCGTACTGGCCCTACTCGTGCGTTCCCACTGAGGACAATGCTGAATTCATGGGCGTGAGGTCCTCACACAAGGACCTCGGAGTCGAGACGACTGGTCAACTCGGAGCGATCATCCTGACGCGGGACGACGGTATGGATTCATATCTAGGAGGGCCGCGATCGGCGACCGCCTGATCAACCTGCTCGCACTTCCGGATGGGGATGAGTTGTTCCAAACGCTGAGGCGACAGATGACCGGAGACTTCCCGGTCGAGTTGGGGGAAGAGGCGAACGAAGACCGCCGGTGGGCGAACGAGGTGTTCGGCCTTGGGTGGGAGGAGAAGCCGGACAAGGTCACCGACGAGTTGCTGCACTTGAGCAGGTTGTGGAGCCCCGTCGAGATCCACAAACTGGCAAGAGACCACAAGCTCCTCCCGGAGCACGGCAACAAGCTGAAAGCCAGCATCAGGAAGCTGGATCAGCCCACCGAGTGTCTGCTCGCTCTCGAGCGGGCCCGACCTGATCTCAAGCGACGCGAACCGTCTGGCCTAGAGAATGACGAGCTGGTGCAATGGTGGGTGGACGAAGTCTGCAAGTGAGCTCGGCGACGGCAAGCACAGACCGGCTGCGAAGCCGCGTCAGGAATGCGGTCCCTGGCTGTTCACTCCAGAGGGTGGACCTGTGTCCCGGCAGCCACCCGTGGACTGAAGGCTGCGGCTGCGTGATCGCGGTCATCGTCCTGCTGATGGCGGGGGTGGCCCTGGCCGTGGTGCGGTAGCGAGCGAGGCACACGGACACTCGACCGTGATCGCCGGGTGGAGCATCAGGAGCGATGGCAGGAACGGAGACCAAGCAGACGTTCACCGGGACCATCACCGCCGTGAAGGCACGCATTCGGCTGCTGCGTTCCTTCGACCAGATCAGCCACGCCTACCTGGGCTACGTCCTCGTCCTCGACGGGGAGCTGGACGGGCAGCCGGTCGAGGAACTGCGGATCGCCGTCGGTCCCAAAGCCCACGAGACGCACCAGTTCCGCATCGGCGATCGCGTATCGGGCATGGCGGTGGCGGTCGCCGACGCGGAGACCGAGTGGGGAACGCACTACAAGGTCAGCGGCCTCAGGATCCTGGCCAGGGGCCCGGCGGAGCAGGCGGCAGCGGCCAACCCGGATGGCGGCATCGCTCCGCCCCTGCCGGAATATCGTGCCCGAGGCCATCGGCGACTGGATGCGGGCACCCACGCTGCGAAGTGCGGGTGCTGCCCGTTCGGGCTGGCGATGCCGACGGAGATCACCATCGACCAGTGGGATCCCCCAACAAGCTGTGGCGTTTCGAGACCCACTGCTACGGCCCCAGGGACTGCCCTCGATACCTGGCTGGGAAGCCCTACCGGGTGCAGGGGCGGAAGCCGGACATGGTGTGGGTGGACGACGACGTGGAGAGGGAGGCGGAACGGTGATCTACCATTCGCTGGTCGACGAGTACCGTAGGCTCGAGGCCTGCCACCGCCGCACGCTCGTCCGGCGTGCGGCGAGGCTCGTCCTGGGAGGGTCGGTGATCCGGGTCCTCGATCCTGGGGCGGACCACGACGTGTTGTCCGTTCTGGTGAGGCTGAGGGTAGATACGGTGCCCACTCTCGTCGGGCAGGAGGGATTCCGCAGGTGGTTCGAGCGGGCTCTGCGACGTGTGTCGGCAGCCATCATCATCCGCAACGCCGACAGCCCCCGGGTCCATCCGGGCTGCAAGTGGGGCCACGGCACGAAGATCCTGACGCTCTTCCTGAGAGAGTTGGTGATGAGCAGTCGGTGCTTCAGCGACACGGATGCCGAACGGATCGCCCCTTGGTTGTACACGCCGCTGGACCGGATCGCTCTCAACCGACTGTCGCAGTTGGGGTATCCGAACGGGATCCACGCCATCAAGCACCTGGACTCCGCCCGGGTCTTCTACCGCATCCAGGACGATCTGAGCGAGGCGGCGGCGAGAGTCGGCGTACCGAGGATCTGGTTCGACGACGTGTGGGCCGGGTACGAGACGGGGGTGGCCCTCGATGGTGGTTGCCTGCCAGCTATCTTAGGGGATGTCCCGGCGGTCCGCTGCCCTCTGCCCCGTGCGGCTCCAGGATCGGGATGCGACCAGCCCCAATGACGACGGGATTCAGGAACAGCACAGCACAACCAACGCTCCACCCGTCGACTTGGGCCAGTCCCCAGACCTCCCTTTCGCCGAGGGCGAGCGTATGTCTCAGTTGGGTGGGGTTCACCCAGTGGAGAGTTGTGCTGAAGCAAGTGGTCACCTCCTCGATCACGCCTTCCCATTCGCACCAGTCGGGCTGCCCGAGGGGATCGGTCATCTCCAGCGAGTCTCCCTCTCCCCGCTGCGGTCCGAACCGTATGATGCCAAACCTGCCCTCGAAGAGGACGAAATCGCCGGGTTGCCAGCATTCCGGAGCCAGAGACGCCCGCTCTCGGACGCGGGGCTCGAAGCTCTGCCAGCAGCGGTCGAGCACCCAGACCAGTCTGTCGGTGTCTGTCGTCCTGAACTCAGTGGTCTGCTCAACTGACTCCCCCTCTGCTACGTTCGCCCTCAGCATTGCTTTGAGCCACGCCGCAGGAGCCGAGACCCCTGCCTCGCCCCCGAGACTGCGGTCATGGCGTGATGTGTCCTTGTGCGTTCTGGTCTCCGGGCCGTCAGGACACAACTGCCCATAGAGGGTCTGGGTCTTCTCCTTGTTCCAGTACACCTGCAACCATGCCATCGGCGACCTCCCTGGACTCACGCGTCCGCCCTTGTGCCGCGGGCACCGGACGTATGAAGGCGTTGGCGTCTCACTGCTCGGGGAGCGGGTACTCAAAGGTGATCTGCGTGCCACCGACATCCGCCTGGTTGCGGACGTACTCATCCGAATGCCGACGGCCCACACTCAGCACAGCCTGTCCCGACCTCACCCGCATGCCCCCCCCTGCAGAGAGCGTGTGCTGTGAGGCCTCATGGAGCCCCATGCCCCGACCCTCGCCCGGGTACCTCGAGATGCCCGGCCGCATCGCAAGGGCGAGGGCCTCACGATCGCCCAGTTCGGCGTAGTCGGGCACAGCTTCCCGAAGGGTTGCCGCGATCCCGCTGCCTGCGTCGATGAAGCTCACGGAGAGAACACGGTGGGGCCCGACGCCACTTGACCCTATCCCCACCAAGCCCCAGGCTCCTCCGTGGTCGTGTATGTTCGCAAGTGTCTCCCATACAGCGATGAATGACAGGTCACTGAACCGGTCCGTGGTACCGATGGATAGCCGTCCAACAGGCGATGACCATAGCGAGTCGGCAGCGACCGCCAGTGGGCTGAAGACGTGTTGTGTCCATCCGCGTGTGAGATCCAGATGGACTATCGTGTTGACGTGCCTGTCCATCAGCGGGACCTCCTGTCCGCTGACGTCGGGAATCGTCCGCCTGGAGTACAGGCGGGCTGCATACTCAGTCGGGAACGTCGCCGCGAGGTCTGGGCCAGCCGCCTGCTCTATTACGCCCGGGACGCCCCACCGGTGCATGGTACGCAGCACGGGATCGCTCCGTGGCCACGTAACGCTGAGGCGAACGTCGAGGCTCCGCAACCGGCGGAATACTTTGACGAGAAGAAGGCACTGCTCCATGGTCATGTACCGGACTTGGGACATGTCCACGGTGACGTCCTCCCGCGGTGTCTCGCGGGAAGTGGCGAGCAGGACGCTCTCCCAGAACCGGTCCTCTTCCTGCCGCGTGAGGGCTTCGGGTAACCGGATCACGAGCGGCTCTGTCCATTCGATCTGCCAACCCACGGAGCACCTCAGTCGAGGACGCGTTCGGTGGACACCCCTATGCCGGACATGCCGGAGTGCGACGCTGCGGACACAGGCGAAGGGACTGGGGTGTCCCAATCAGGTCGGACCCGACCACGGTCTGTGCTCTCGGAGCTCCCGCAACGATCACCGACGGTGAGTACCCCGACAAGTGCACCGCCTCCGCCCGCATCGCCTTGTGCGGTTCGACGCCCTGGACCGTGTTGCCGCTGTCCAGGAGCAAGCGGCTGAGCAGACCGGTGCCGGAACCGACGTCGGCAACCCCGTGTTCGGGCGTCAACCCACGGTCTCGGCGGAGGGTCCCGACCACCGCGGACGGGTAGGTGGGGCGGTAGCGGGCATAGGCTCTGGCTCGATCGGCGAAGCGTCGCTTCGGGTGGAGCGTCATGGGAGTTCTGCCCTCCAGCGTCACGCGGACTCACGCCATCGGAGTCCCTGCCCGGTCGTCCGTCGGGACTATGTGACGGTCTTACGCACACTCGGCCTCCAGACCCTCTAGCTCCGCCAAGCAGACGGGGCGAGCCCTGCGGACTCGGCGGTCGGCATCGGGGCGTGCACGACGAGCCTTCCGTCTCGTACAAAGGGCGTCCGCTATAGTGGACCCAAGAATATTCCTTCGCCGATGCCAGCGGATGACCTGCTCAGTCTGGCCGCCTGTATGGACGCCGACGGGCATGTCACCAGGAGGCCGCCGCATGACGAGACGGATGTTGCCTCACCGACAGCTCCTGCACCCGGACCTCACACCTCCTCGCCCTCGTCCCCGACCAGCTCGTCCAGTGCCCGTTTGAGGTCCTCCGGTGCTGGCCTCGAGTAGACGGAGGCGGTCACACGGGGATCGCTATGCCCCATGATGGCGGCGGCGTCCGAGATCGCCACGGGCGGACGCCGGATTCCGTCCGGCCCGATTTCACCTGAAGTGAGGCGACGGCAGAGGTCGTGGCGAGCTTGATGTGGCCCGTGGACGCGATCCTGCATCTGCTTGGGCAGCAGGGCACGCATCCGCTCGTGCCAGACCGTCCACACGACGCCGCGGGTGACGGGGTCGAAGGGAAAGCGTTCGCTGCACAGCAGGGCGTCGTGTTCGACCTCCGGACGCACCGCAATGTAGCGACGGATGGCGGCACGGCACTCCGAGTTGAGGGGCACGGTGTACTCACGATTCGACTTGTTGGAGGAGGCATGGTAGGTGATCTCCCCGCTCCGTTCGCCGAGGCGGACGTTCGACAGTCGAGCCGCTGCCAGCGTCGATGCCCGTGCCCCCGTGAAGAGCAGCATCTTGATGATGCACTCGTCGCGGGGCGACAGGGACTCCGCTGCCCTCAGGATCGCGTTGCGGAGGTTGCGTCCCAGCTCGCTGGGGGCCTGCAGTTGCTGCGTCGGCAGCTTGGGCCACTTCAACTTGAGTGCGACCTCGGGAGCCAGCAGGAGTAACGCCTTGCGGATGCTGGCGAACTTCCTCTGAATCGTGCCTGGGGTCATGTCCCTCCTCTGGAGCCAGCCGCGGAACTCCTGCAGGTCGATGGTGGCGACCTGTACGTCGTTCGGGTCGAGGTCGCTGCCGGTCGAACCACGCAGGAACTCCTCGAACTGGGCAGCGTCGATTCTGGTCCTCGTGATCGTCCCCGGAGCTAGGTCGTCGGCCTCGAGTGCCGCCACCAGCTTCGTCACGAATGGGGTCAGTTCCATCTCGTCTCACCCTTCCCTCACATGTCGTTTGCCCGATTCGGGGGCTTGCGACGACCGCCGCCGGAGATGACATACGGCTCCGGCGGAACCTGGGGAACATCATGGGTGTGATGTTCCCCACAGGTCACCTGCAGATGTCGTCGGGGAGGGTGGCAACCCGGATGGGCCCAGGCAAGGGAGGTCAGGATGGGGTGCAGAGAGCGAGGCGACTTGCCGGTTCGCTCGGCACCGGACTAGCACCTAGTCCACCGCGAGGGGGCTGAGGCAGGTACCGGAGCAGGGGGTGATGAATGAACGTACCCCGTGATCGTGGTTACGGAGCTCCGCCAGAGGCCAGCAGCCCTCGGGCTTCGAGACCTCTTCCGCCCAAGGGAGACATCACGTTGAGCCGCAGCAGTTCTACGCAGCGTTCCATACTAGTCATCGACGACGACGCCCTCCTGACGGGAGCGATGGAGCCCGTGCTGGCCGCCGAAGGATACACCGTCCACGTCGCCAACGACAACGACACGGCACTACGCCTGCTTCGGGAGCATGATGACGAGATAGGCCTTGTCATCCAGGACGTCGTCCGGCCGCTGGGAACGTGCCTGAGTGCCGATCACCCGTCGTGGCCTGGGATGGAGACCGTACCGGAGTGGGTAGCAGGCCTCACTTTCTACAGCAAGTACCTCGCGGACGATGCCAACAGGAGACCGGTCGTCTTCTACTCGGTCAGGTGCGTCGATGACCAGACCGCCGAATGGATCAAGTCGCATACAAGCACCTACGCAATCGCCAAAGGCAGGGATCCGGCAGACCTCATCCGGCTCTTGCGGGTCGTCACAGATCAAGGACCACGGGAGGTCTTCCGGACAGACGACCCCGACCCGTTGGTCATCACGCACGTCAGGGCGATCAGCGACGAACTGATAGCGTACCTTGCGAGACATCCTGAGTCGCTGTACGAACTCCGCCCCCGCAAGTTCGAGCAGTTGGTGAGCCATCTCCTGGCCGACATGGGGTATGACGTCGAACTCACGCCTGAGACCTGGGATGACGGGTACGACATCCGGGCGGTGAGGAACGACGCACTCGGACGCGTGATCTACGTCGTCGAGTGCAAGCGGTTCGGGCCGAACCACCGGGTCGACGTAGGGCTTGTCCGGCAGCTATGCGGTGCGAAGCAGAAGGCGGGTGCACACATGGCGGTGCTGGCCACCACGTCGTTCTTCACTAGCAGTGCACGGAAGTACGAGCGGGACCTTGGCCTCGAGCTATCGCTGAAGGACTACGGTGCAGTGTGTGACTGGCTTCGTAGCTACAAAGGGACGACCCGGTAGCTAGTCGCCCACGCCATCGGGATAGTCAGTGCCTCACACCTCGTGCCTCGCCCTCCTCAGCGGCAGGTTGCTGTACACCCTCACCTCGCAGTCCTCCGTCAGCACCCTCGCTCGGCCCACGGCCTGCTCCAGCTCCGAGCCGATGAGGTGGAGTTGGATGGTCCGCAGCAGGTCGTCCCGATAGGTCATGAACCGGAACTCCATGCCATCGTGCTCCACCGTCCGGTAGGCGAGCCGCTCCATCCCTCGATCCGTCCGCCCCAGGGCGTGGGCCAGCAGGTGGTAGGTCTCCTCCCGCATGTGTGGCGTGCCCACGACGGCGATGTCCCTGCCCCCGTACTCGTCCAGGCCCTCGATCGCCCCGAAGTGCCCGATGGCATCCTCCCCGAAGCGGTCCACGATGGCCTTGAACCCGATGAACAGGTAGCCCTCCGGCAGTTCGGGCACCCCCCGCCGCTCGATGTCGGTGCGGGAGTACGTCCTCCCCATCGACTGCACGACCCGGCCGACGGCGGCTGCGAGCGGGATGTCGTGGAAACGCATTTCGGAGCCGAACACGTGGCGGTGGATGGCCTCGCTGGCCGTCGCCGAGAGCAGGATGATCCGCCGGTTCGCCGGTAGGTCTCGACCACAGCAGTAGTGGGCCGCCCTGGCCGAATCCGACCCGCTGACCAGCACGTGCTTCGAGCCCAGCAGGCAGATGACCCTGGAGTGGATCCCGGCGGCCGCCAGGTGGGCCGCCGGGTCCACCCTCCCGAGCAACCCCTCCGGCGTGTCGATCGTCGTGCCGTTCGGTAGGGCATACAGCAGGGCGACGAACTCCGCCAACGCCTCCACCCCCGCGACATCGCCCCCCTGCATGTGCTCCTGCAGGCGAAGGAGGTCGAACAGCGGCACCGAGCCGCAGGGCCGCAAACACTTCAGGGGATCCTCGTCGATGATGACCGGCCTCTCGTCACCCATCCTGTCCAGGACCTGGACGAGCCTGGCATGGGTCGTCACGACGGTGCCGTCGCTGGCGAGGGCCCGCTCCAGGTCGCCGACGTAGGCCTTCAGCTCGGGGAGGGTCGCCTGGTGGTCGAGGATCCAACGTCGGGCCCCATCGAGATCGCCGACCCGGTAGAGGGCCTCCAGCTCGTCGGCGAGGTCCGCCGGGAGTTCGGGCACCTCCGGCGTCGTGAGGCAGGACACGCCCGCCCGCCGGAGGCGGGCGGCGATCTGGTCCTTGAGCCGGTGGGTCGGTACGGCGACGATGGCGGCGATCCCGAGCCGGGCGAGCCACTCGATGTAGCACTCCGACTTGCCGATGCCCGGCTCCGCATGCACCACGTCCACCCTCCCCGGCGTGCGATCGGCCAGGAGATCCGGGACCAGCCCCCACAGCATCCGCCTGGCCTCACCCAGCGACACGAGGTCCCGCCGGGAGGTGATCCTGAGGCTGGAACGAGAGCGGATCGTTCGCAGGATCGTGTCGGCGTGATCGCACGCGTCGGCGTGGGGGCAGAAGCGATCGCACCGCTGGGGCTCCCGGGCGTTGTTCCGGTGGGTCCTGATTCGGGCCTCCCAGTGGCCCTCGCCGAAGTGCCCGTAGAGGTGCGGATGCTGCTGGAGCGTCCCCAGGAACCAGTCCCGTCCCCCCCTGATCCCGCACACGTTCGCCATCAGGCCGAAGAGCTCGGGCTCCCGCAGCCACCCGTGGACCTCGGCATCCGGGTCTGGAAGGGATTCGAGTTCCTCCGGGGTGAGCCCGGTCACCAGCTCGGCGGCGAGGGCACACTCCCTCGGCAGCAGGCCGGGGAACCCTCGCACGTGGACGAGGGGGGCGGCCGCCGATGTCGTTCCGCCTGGTGCCGCCTGCGGCGGCACCAGGCCATCACGGCGGGCAGGAAGTCCAGGGGGGGTGGGATCGAAGAACTCCTCCGTGGCCCCGGCAGACTCGGGAAATGACGGATTCCCGACCCGCAACGATACATAGGAGTCGTCGTGCGTCGGTAATCCGTCAGTTCGGGAATCCTCCCCACGTCCGGCTGACTCCAGTGATGACGAATCTCCGACCCGCAACGATATATGAGAGTCGTCGTGGGTCGGGAATCCGTCATATTCGGAGTCGTGCGGTGAGTCCTCGTCCCCATGATCGCTGGAATCCGAACGAGGGGGGGAATCATCGCAGTTCGCCATCGGGCCATCGCAGGGGGCGAGAGTCGTTTCCTCGCCCCCTGCGATGGGATCGACGACTTCCGTGGCCGAGCGTCGTGTGCGAGGCCCGGAAGGCGTCGCTGCTCCGATCCCCCCGTCATCGGCGGCTCCGCATCGCTCCCTGACCTCCCGGGCGGTCCTGGCGGCGTTGCCGTGGCGATCGGCCTCCCTGATCCTGACCTCGATGGCGGCCACGAGGTCCTCGAACCCGAGGAGGCAGTCGGCGGGCTCGTTCGCCTCGATGAGCTCCGGGCCGGGGAAGAAGACCCGGGCGGCGTCCTTGCAGTCCGGATCGCAGTGGCCCCGCAGGAGGTGCTTCATGCAGTGGGCGACGAGGTTCGAGTATGCGGTTGCACGGGTCACGTAGGAGTCCAGGAGGAGGACGACGCGGTATCGCTCGTGCTCCGCCCTGGAGCTGGGGCTGTGGTAGGATACGAAGGGGACGATGCCGACGGCGGCGAGGGCGTCCCGGATCTCACGGTACGGGGTGCCGTCGTCCAGGTCGAAGGCCAGCAGCCGGGACTTGATGAAGAAGTCCCCGTGGCGTCGCCCCTGGCGGAAGGCTGCGGGGCTCCAGCAGAATCGGGTGACGGTTCCGGAGAAGGTGGTATCCGCCGGGCCGATCACGTGGGGATCCCGGCCCCGGCCCAGGTCCCGGCAGTCCATCCACCACCGCCAGCGTTGCGTGAGCCCCCTGCACCAGGAGGCCTTGATCGCCTTGAAGTCGGCGTCCGAGTGCTCCGGCAGCCGCCTCGGGGCCAGCTCCCAGTCCTTGGAGATCTCGATGGTGTCACCGGCGGGGACGATGGTGGGGGGTGGTGAGTCGGTCTCGTGGATCTCTTGGATCTGCGACATTCGGCATCCCTGCCTCTCTCGATCCGCCGGGCGGAGCGGGGTGGCGAGGGGCAGGGATGGGCCCCGCCGTCCGCTCCGTCCGGACCGGCCGCCCGAGAGCTACTCGGGGGGTTGGATCGTGATCTCGTGCGGGGTCATGCGAGGACTCCGCCAGGATGAGTCATACAACGGTCCTCGAAGAGATCGATCATGTAGAACGGGGATTCCGAGATTCGGGCGTTCCCGAGTCCCGCAGTTCGGCTCCGACTCTCTCGCACGCCTCGGCCGCATCGGCCTCGCCGTGCTTCCTCAGCAGCCTCTCAGTCAGCGGCAGGCAGGCGATGGCTCGGCCCTCGAACAGCTCGGAGAGCACCGACCTGACCACGGCCGACATGGGGCGGTCGCCCCTGACCTGCTTGCCCACGTAGGACATGTCGACTCCCGAGAGCCCCGCGGCGTCCTCCAGCGTGATCCCCAGCTCCCTCATGGCACCCCTCACCGGCATGTCCTCGATCATCGCCCGCACCTCGATTCGGCCTTGGCCAGTTTCCTGGACAGTGGCATAAAGTGAATGGCGTAATGATATGGTCCACTACGCCATGATGGGACTGCTTTGGCTATACGGATCCCGGTCGGCGGATCGACATGGGACATCGCCGGGGTCGGTCCCCACTCGACCATACGGAACATGCCGGGAGTCCACCTGCAAGGAGGAGGCACACACGATCCCCGACAGAGAGAGGGACCGTGGGTCTGAAACGGCTCCTGCACGGCCCGGCCGATCTCGGCGTGTGTGACCTCCGTCTCGTCAGGCGAGCACGAAGCGGTCCGGCAGGTGTGCCCGCTCACCGGCGGGAAACATGCCTGCGTCATGGATCGCCGATAGGGGTGGCCAATACCACCGGGGGCGATCGGGAGGGGTGCGGTATGATCCAGAAGGTGATCCGACTGAAGGGGATGGGCGTGCTGACGGATGCCCTCCCCGACGGGCCGGTCGAGTTCGCCCAGTGCACCATCATCTATGGAGAGAACGGGAGGGGCAAGACGACGCTGTCTCACCTGTTCAGCTCACTCTCGACGAACGACTGTGAGTGCCTGAAGCCGAGGGCGACGATAGGCGAGCACGCATCCCCGAGTGCCGAGCTGCTCATCTCAGGCAGCCACCACAAGCTCAAGGGTTACGCTTGGACGCCACCCCGGGCACACATCGCCATCTTCGACACTGAGTTCGTCAATCGGAATGTCTACTCCGGCTCGAGCGTCACGCCGGAGCACCGGAGGAACCTCTGCGAGTTCGTCCTCGGCGAGGAAGGCGTGGGACTGGCCAAGGATGTGGAGAGGCTGAATGAGGAGATCAGGGGGAAGACCTCCGCGATCGCTGCGGCCGAATCTGCCATGCGGCTGCTGATCGGCGGCGGGATGACCGTCGACCAGTTCCTCGACCTCCCAGCCGACCCTGACGTCGATGCGAAGCTGGCAGCAGCTCAGAAGCTGCTGGACGCTGCGGCAGACGCCGACGAGGTCCTCAAGCACCCTGGACTGGGCCGCATCGAGCTGCCATCGGTGCCCGACGACGAGGGGATGAGCGTGCTGGCGGAGACCGTAGATGATCTGTCGGCTCAAGCCATCGAGAGGGTAAGACGCCACGTTCGCGAGCACCTCGATGACGCCGGGGAGGTGTGGCTGAGGACTGGGCTGGGGTACCTGACCGACGACAACTGCCCCTTCTGCGGCAACGACACCGGCGGGTCTGATCTGGTGGCGGCCTTCAAGGCGTACTTCAGTGAAGCCTACGAAGCCCTCGTGGCAAAGGTGCGAGAACGGGCGAATGCTCTCGAGGAGAGCTACTGCGATGCGACGCTCAGTGCCTTGCGGGCGGCCGTGTCGGCGAACTCGGTCACGAGCGAGTACTGGGCGAAGTACACCACTGTGCCGTCGCTCTCGATGGACTGGAGCGAGATCGATGAGCTGTGGCGGCGGGTCATGGAGCTCCTGTTGCCCCAGTTTGCCAGCAAGCTGGCCGACCCGTCCCAAGCCGTGGCTTTCGAGGCGTCGTTGGATCAGGTGGCGGCGTCTCACGCCGCTGCGACGGCTGCCGCGGCAGCGTACAATGATGAGGTGGGGCTCGCCAACGCCGCCGTGGCTGAGTGGAAGCGGGAGCTCTCCTCGGCTGGGGCAGGAACCCACGCTGCCGACGTCAAGCGACTGCGGCTTCAGAAGCGGCGATGGGAAGAGGACACGGCATCGCAGTGTGACTCGCTTCTGAAACTGAGGAAGACCAAGGCTGCCCAGGAGTCGGACAAGGACGCGGCCAAGAAGCTCCTGGACAATCACCTAAAGAAGTTCGAGGCCGAGTACCTGACGGCCCTGAACGGGTTCCTGACGAAGTGCAACGCACCGTTCAGCATACCGGGCATCAAGGCTGCATACGCCGGGGGCGAGCCCCGATCCGACTACCGCATCGGGCTACTCGGGCACACCGTCAACGCGTCTACCAAGCCGGGAGACGCCCCCCACTTCGGCACGGTGCTCAGCGGCGGAGACAAGCGGACCCTGGCATTTGCGTTCTTCCTCGCCAGGCTGCAAGGCGATCCGAAGCTCGCGAAGAAGATCGTCGTTCTCGACGATCCGATGACGAGCCTCGATGCCCATCGAAGACGGTGCACCATCGAGGCCATCGTCGACCTGGCCACCCGGTGCGGACAGCTCATCGTGATGACGCATGATCCGCACTTCGCCGCCGACACGGCCGCGGCACTCACGCAGGCGGGTCGGGCGAAAGGCGGCGGCCTCGTGACGCTCGGGCTTCGCCGGTCTGCCCGCGGGAGCGTCATCTGTGGTTGCGATCCGTCGGACGTCTGCCAGATCGCCTATCAGGCGAGCGTGGAGGACCTCCACTCGTTCGCCATGGACTCGTCGAGCGTCCCCCGTCCTGGACGCGGTTCGCAGCATCAGGCCGAGCCTCGAGGGGCTACTGCGGATCAAGTACCCGCTCGAACTCAGGGGCAGGCGGGAGTTCGGACAGATGGTCAAGGCCATCGAGACGTGCGACGCCTCCAGCAGGCTGTTTCCGCTACAGGAGCACGTCACCGAACTCTACGCGGTGAACGGCTACGCGACCGAGTACATGCACGTCGATGAACCTCTCTCGCTGGCCGTCCCGCAGGATGCCGAGGCACTCGGGTACGTGAAGCGGACCCTTCTGCTGATGGACAATATCTGATTGGGTCTGCTAGCGCAACTTTGACAGTTTGGTTCAGCGAAGCCCTGAGCCTGTTAGGGTCT
>CAYWBK010000001.1:0-59080 GCA_964455745.1 uncultured Armatimonadia bacterium | reverse complement strand
AATGATCGGCGAGCGCGTGTGTGGCGCTTCCATCTATCACGAACGGCTGACGGGCGCTAGATGTTCCCCTTCGAGCCGGCTCCAGGCTGCGCGTGGCGCAACGGCGCCTCACCCCCCGCCCCCTCTCCGCAAGCGGGGGTATGTGTTTAGCGGCACCTCTCTCAGACCATGTGGCAGCGCGATTCATCGCGCGGATCACATCGTATAGCTACCTGCGCTTCTACTTCGACCAAATGCTTACCCGCAGCCGATGGCGTGATACGAGGATGGCAGTTCGCCCCGCATTTAGCGCGATGAATCGCGCTGCCACATGGTCCAAGGGAAGAAGTCGCTAAACAGGTACAAGTGGAGAGGGGAGAACGTCAACGGCGTGTGCCGTCGAGGAGGGACAGGCCTCCGGACCCCGTCAACGGCATCCCGCATCGGTTGGCGTCACCACTGTGAGCGCGTCGCCTCACCTCACCAGAAACCCCGCGTCTCCCCAGTCGCCGTGGTCGCAGTTGATGCCATCACCCGCATCGCCGACCACGAGCCGTATCTGCTTGCTGCCCGGCGGGATCGGCACGTTGATAAACCATGCCTCGCCCTGCCGCAGCACCGGGCTTTCGTGCAGTAGTTTGCCGTCGACGAACACCTGGTAGGTGATACTGCCGAGCGTCCAGTCCCGCATTTCATCATCAAGCCCGGCGGCGGCGGCGAAGGCCTTGTACTCCGGCTTGAGGTCGTACACCAGCTCCGAGATCGCGCTGACCCCCATGCCCTTGGCGTATGCGCGTCCGGCAATCGACAGGGGCCGCCCCTCAATCGAGCGGTGCCGCTTGGCGTATCCGCCCCAGCCAACAGTCGACACCAGCGGCTGCAGATCGCCGATTGACACATCGGCCGGCGGTGGCGGCGGCGGGGTCTTGGCGAAGATGGCGGTCTGCACCGGCCCGAATCCAGCACCCGGCACCCATACCCGCGCCTTGACGGTGGTGGTCTCAGTCAGCTTCAGCGGGCTGGTGTACTGCGACGAGGCTGCCGTCGGGTCGCTCCCGTCGAGCGTGTATCGAATACAAGCCCCGCGTCTCTCCAACGGCGCGTCCAGCCGTGCGGTGACTTCGCGCCCGAACACCGCTCGCGGGGGTGTGATCGTCGGAGCGGACGGTGCGGTCTTCACATACTTGGTCGACAGCGCGCGCCCCAGCCGTTGACCATCACGAAAGACTGCGAGCCTCACCATCGTCGTTGCCCGCAGCTTGATCTGCCTGGCATACACTGGCGATGTCCCTGTCGGCTCGCTGCCGTCCAGCGTGTAACGCAAGGTCGCGCCGGCAATCAGGGTTCCGGCTTTCAGCGCCGCCTCGCCGGTGAAGCAGCGGTCTTTCGGCAGCATCCATGTGTGCGACAGTCTCACCATCGCGCATCCCCTTCGCAGCGGCGCCTCCAGGCGGATCAAGCCCCCAGCCGCCACAGAGGGCAACCATCGCCACCGGCCCCCCGGTTGGCAGACCTCGACGCGCCATTCACGCTGGCCCTCAAGGCGCGGCAGTCCGCGCAGCACGACCGTCGCGCTGGGCCGATCCCCGCCGAAAGTCACCGGCACGACATACCCGCCGGGAACCTCGAACAGGTTCGCCTTGGCCGCCGCGCCCTCGACCTCGATCGCGTGCGGCCTCAGCACCCACTTCCGCCCGCGCAGGGCGTCCAGGAGCGGCCCGTATTGTAGGTAATACCCCTCGGCCCATGCGTCGGGGTTGATCGTGTGATCGTTCGCCGGGAAAGGCACGGTGGGGAAGACGCCCATATACAGGCAGCGCTGGAATACCGGGTCGGGGTTCGGCTGCAGGTCGGCCACGCTCCCGGTCCACTCCATCACCGGCTTGCGCACCCCCATCAGCGCGCACAGGTTGACGCTGTGCGGCATCCCGCCCATCTCGTCGTAGAGGCCGTCCACCTGCCGCAGAAGCTCCAGCCGCCGGTTGAGCGGGTTCACGTAGATGACCTTGCCCCCCGCGTGCATGATCGGCCCTAACTTGCCCAGCGTGTCCTGCCACGAGACGATGAGCGACCTCGCAGGCTTGCCGTTGATCCAGCTCGCTCCGTCATCGGCGCGCGGGTTGTACAGCCGCGTCCAGTCGAGCCGGTCGATGCAGATGCCCGAGCTTTCGGGCAACTCCCGCACATGCCGCCGCGCCTGATCCAGCAAGAACGCCTGATACTTCGGCCCGGCGCAATCGGTGGCGACAGCGCCCTCCCACGACCCGTACGGCCGCCCCACCGCATCGTACAGTACTGCATCCGGGATGGCGTACCACAAGAAGTCGTTCGCATCCCGCCACAGATCGGCGTCGCTTTTCGCCTTTCTCGGCGGCGGCGGGAACTGCACCCCCGCGCCGTATTCGGTCACGTTGAAGTAGTTGAGCACATGGAAGCCCGCCGCACGCATCTGCCGCGAATACTCGGCCATGCGCCGGATCGTCGTCTTGCCCCCGCCGAACCGCTGCCATTCCACCGTGTCGCCCACCAGCGGGCCGCCCACAGGCGGCAAGTACATCCCCATGTGTGGGAAGTCGAAGCTCGCCTTCCAGTTCGCCGAGAACGCCATCCGGGTGAGCTTCTTCACATCCAGTTCGCCCTCATAAGCCGAATACGCGCCGCACCCGGCGACATCATCCGCTCTCGGATTCGGCGGGTCGAAATAGGCCGGGTAGCGCGCGACCATCCACCCCAGCGCCTCGCGCCAGTCGGCCCGGTGGGGCACCAGGTCCATCGCGAACCGCACCGGCGATCTGGCGCTGATCCGCCGGTTCGCGCGGGAGAAGACGATCTCCCCGCCGCACGTCGTGGTCAGCGTCGTGTCGAGGCTCAGGTCCTCGGGCGACAGCGCCAGGCTCAGCCCGGTGTCGCTCTGGGGGTCGAGCACTGTGGCGAGGGGGATGGAGTACGAGTCGGGGCGGGCGAAATCCACGCCGCCGTAGGTGAGGTTCAGATCATCGAACGGCACCGGCGCCAGCGGGTCGGTCCACCCCGGCTGCGAGGGCTTGCTGCTGCCCCATGCGGTCCAGAAGGTGGCCGTCCCCGCTGCCGGCCACTGCATTCGCGTCTCGATGGGCGCAGTCCACGGCGCGCCATCGCCCAGCACCTCGATCTCCCACCGGATGCTGCTCGGAGTGGGGGAGAAACGCTGGATCAGCACGCACCGCCGGTCCGTCTCGGCCTGCACCCACGCCTGCGAGACGTCGACGCGGTCCCCAACTGCGACGACCCGCGCTTCACCGTCCGGTCTGCACTTCGTGAGAGCGCTGGAAAGACGTACCTCACGGATGAAGCCTTTGGGGCCGATGCGCCGGGCCATGACGTCGCCGTTCGGGGAGACGCAAACGGTGAGGCCGGGGGCTGAGACGCCGAGCGAGCTGCTGGCTCCCGCAAGCGCTGGTACCGCGGCGGCAAGTAGGAGCACGAAAGCAGTGGCTGGTCGGTTCACTGGCCTCGCACCATCCCGGCCCCCTCGATGATTGCCGCCATTCGTCTGGCCCTCCTTGGTTCCCCGATCCTCGGGAAGTGCAGGTTCGTCCTCTTTGCCTCACCCCATGTACCGGCTCAGTGTACCATACTATCGCTGGCTGCTGCAGGCCTTCGCCGCCATTGCTTGACTCCACACAAAGAACCCTTAACCCTACCATTTCCATCAGTCAATTCAAAGCAGGAATGCGGCAAGCTACGGCGAATTCCTACTAGCCGTGGATATGCATGCCTTACCGGACGGTATATCAGGGCGCTCAAGCACAGCGTGACCCACCCCAAGGCGGCTGTCCGTTCTATGTGTTGAGCCTCAACGATGAGTAGCAGCATTCACGCGATGCATTCCCTCCTGGAAGTCACCGTCCGTTGCGGGCGGTGGTTGCGTCAACCGATCTACCATTTCCCAACTGGACGGAAAGGATGTGGTTAGTTTGACCAGACGACACGGCTTTACACTCATCGAATTGTTGGTGGTGATCGCGATCATTGCCATATTGGCGGCGATCCTCTTCCCTGTCTTCGCCCGCGCGCGGGAGAAGGCGCGTCAGTCGAGTTGCGCCTCGAATCTCAAGCAATTGGGCTTGGCGATGCTATCTTACTGCACAGATTACGACGGGTGCTTCCCCGACTGCCGCGTCAGCAGCTACGCGTCCTCCCAACCGTACGGCGCCTGGTATGTCCCCAACGGCGGAGACGGAGGAACCGCCGGAGGGGGAATGGCCATCGACGCGTACGCGATCCGAGTGTGGAATGACGACAATCACGACTCTCTCGCCGGCATGGGCCTCGTTTTGAACCCTTACGTGAAGAACAGCCAGGTGTTCATCTGCCCGTCCGACAATCAAGATGCGCGCTGGATATCGGGGCAGCAGCGCGGCTCATATTACTGGCGTCACGCCCTCGACACGTATGCTACCGTCAACAATAAGAGCATCAAGGACTCGACGCCGCTGCACCCGGCGCAGATGGCGATGCTCATCGAGGAGATGTGGCACTGGGGCGGCAACACCTACTACTGCTGGGACACGACGAACAAGGGAGCCGCAGGCGTCTCCAATGCCTGCTACATGGACGGCCACGTCAAGGTGCAGAGCGTTCCCCAGGTTAGCTCGTTCAATTGCCCGAACTACGACATCAACTGGTTCTTCCTGGGCGGTTCCCAATGGGACCTCGGCCAGGACCCCCACGACTACTAGACGATCAGGTCAGGCTTCTCTCTTGGGGGGGCAGCGTTGGAACCGGGCGGGCCAGAGATGGCTCGCCCGTTCGTTTTACCCCCCAGAAGCTTCCGGTCCAGGCTCCGGCACTGGATCGCCTCGGCGCAGTGAGCCACGCCGGTGGCGCCGCTCTGGGGGCCCGGCAGGGTCGCGAGGGGGATGGAGTACGAGGGGCGGGAGAGATGCCCGCCGCCGTGGGTGAGGGGCAGATCATCGAGCGGCGCTGGCGCGACGGCGGCAAGCAGTAGCACGGCACAAATGACTGGTCGGTCCACTGTCCCGGGTCCCTCGATGGCGGTCACCTTTCATTTGGCCCTCCCTGGTTCGCAGGTCCTCGGGAAGTGCAGGTTGTTTCTCGCGGCCTCCCCATGTACCGGCTGAGCATACAATACTATCGCGGGCTGCTGCAGGCCTTCGTTGCCATTGCCAGACTCCACATAAAGAACGCCTATCCCTACCATTTCCATCCGCTGACTACAAGCAGGAATGCGGCAATCTACGGCGAATTCTTAGTCGTCACGGACGACCGCGTCTCCGCGGATGGCATGTCAAAGCGCTCAAGCATAACGTGGTCCACCCCACGACGACTGTCTGTTCCATGCGTTGAACCTGAACGATCAGCAGCAGCATTCACGCGACGCATTCCCTTCTGGAAGTCACCGTCCGTTGCGGGCGGTGGTTGCGTCAACCGATCCATTACTCCCCAGCCGGATGGAAAGGATGTGGTTGGTATGATTAGGAGACATGGCTTTACACTTATCGAGCTGTTAGTCGTGATTGCGATCATCGCCATTCTGGCGGCGATTCTCTTCCCGGTGTTCGCTCGGGCGAGAGAGAAGGCAAGGCAGACGACGTGCCTGTCCAACCTTAAGCAGATCGCCCTCGCCTCGCAGATGTATTCCCAGGACTACGACGGGAATTTCCCCAGTTCCCTCATCGGCGGCGCCGTGCCCGGCAGCTACGACCAGGCGAACATCAACATCATGGTCGCTGGCGAGCGGTACTACGGCGGCTATCCCACCTTGCTCAACCCTTACATCAAGAACACCCAGGTCTTCTGGTGTCCGAGCGATAACACCTATGAGCCCAGCACATCCCCGACCGCTCCCGTGTCGTACTGGTGGCGTCATTGCGTGGACTACTCCGCTGTCGTCGTCATGGGCAAGGGGCCTGCTGATTCGGCGTTTGCCTTCCCCTCTCAGCAGATCATCATCTGCGAATGGTCTGACTTCCACCTCAACAATCTGGGCTTCTGGAATACAACACCGGGCATCCGCCAAGCGAACTCGGCCTTCGCCGACGGACACTGCAAGGCGTATCGAGGTTTCACTGGCCGAGGTCCCAACAACGATTTCAACTGGTTCGACATGGTGAACGGCGGGGACATCCGATACGGGTACGACAGCTAGGCGGGGATGTAATTGAGGCCGCACACCCGGGCGGGCCAGAGATGGCTCGCCCGTTCGTTTTACCCCCAGAAGCTTCCGGTCCAGGCTCCGGCACTGGATCGCCTCGGCGCAGTGGGTGACGCCGGTGGCGCCGCTCTGGGGGCCCGGCAGGGTCGCGAGGGGGATGGAGTACGAGGGGCGGGAGAGATGCCCGCCGCCGTGGGTGAGGGGCAGATCATCGAGCGGCGCTGGCGCCAGCGGGTCGGTCCAGACCGGCTGAGAGGATTAGCTGCGTCCCACAGTGATGCGCACCTCGCGTGCGAAGCCGCGAGGCCTGGTCCGCTCGGCGACGGCCTGCCCGTTCGGGGAGATAGAGACGATGAGTCCAGGGGAAGTGAGGATGAAGCCGGGGTCTGAAGCTGCGAACTGCGGTACCACGGCGACGAGAGACAGCAGCGGGAGAGATCGGATCGGGCGTGTCACGCTCCATCCACCTTCTCGAACTCCTCCTCGATCACCGCCATCATCCGAGCCGCTTCCTCCGAGGAGATCGTGCCGGCGATCTGCAGGGCCTCCTGCCCGGACATACCCTTAGGGAAAGTGGCCGCGAGACCCTCGGCAAAGCCCAACACGCGCTCCTGCAGGTAGCGCGGTAGCGCTTCGAGTCGCTTGTCTATCTCGTCAATCACCGCCGTGCGTGTCATGTGGTCACCTCCCGATTGCTCCGCAGGGTGCAAGTATACCACATTCATGTATTACCCCCAAAGCTTCCGGTCCAGGCTCCGGTATTGAATCGCCTCCGCGCAGTGGGCGACGCCGATGGTTTCGCTGCCGTCGAGGTCCGCGATGGTTCGCGCTACGCGGACGATCCGGTCGTGCGCCCTCGCCGATAGGCCGAACTGGTCGATGGCCGCCCGCAGCAAAGCCTCCACGTCCTCCGGCAGATTGCAGAACTTGCGCAGCATCTTCGAGTTCATCTGGGCATTGCAGTGGATTGGGATCGTGGCGAACCGCTCGCTTTGCAGCGCCCGCGCCCGCATCACCCGGTCGCGAATCGCGGTCGAGGGTTCGCCGTTGCGCTTGTCCATGATCTCGTCCGGCTTGAGGCGCGGCACCTCGATATGCACGTCGATCCGGTCCAACAGCGGCCCCGACACGCGCTTCAGATACCGCGCAACCAGCCCCGCGTTGCAGGTGCACTGCCGCGTCGGGTCGGTGTGGAAGCCGCAGGGGCACGGGTTCATCGCGGCGATGAGTTGCACCTTCGCCGGGAAGCTCAGCGTCGCCGCCGCACGCGCGATGGTCACATGCCCGTCCTCCAGCGGCTGGCGCATGACTTCCAACGCCGCGTGGCTGAACTCCGGCAGCTCGTCGAGGAACAGCACTCCATTGTGCGCGAGGCTGACTTCGCCGGGTCGGGGGATCGACCCGCCGCCGGCAAGCCCCGGCGTGCTGACCGTGTGGTGCGGGGCGCGGAAGGGCCGCTCGCGCATGAGCGCCTGGCTTTTGGGCAACATGCCCGCCACGCTGTACAGCTTCGTGACCTCCAGCGCCTCGGGGAGGCTCATCGGCGGGAGGATCGTCGGCAGCCGCCGCGCCAGCATCGTCTTGCCCGACCCCGGCGGCCCGATCATCAGCAGGTTGTGCCCGCCGGCGGCGACGACCTCCAGCGCCCGCTTCACATGCTCCTGCCCGCGCACATCGGCGAAGTCCACCGCGTATTCGGATACATCCAGCGACATCTCCTCCGGCTCGACACGCACCGGGTCCGCGAGAAGGCCCTGCTCCAAAAGCGAGACGCAATCATACAGCGTGTCGGCGGTGTAGACCTCGAAGTCATCGACGACCGCCGCTTCCTTGCCGTTGTCCGGCGGCACGACGATGGCCCGCTTCCCCCATTCGCGCGCCCCGAGGGCCATCGGCAGGACGCCGCTGATCGGCCGCACCATGCCGTCGAGCGCCAGCTCCCCGACGATGGCGATGTCGTCGAGCTTGTCGATGTTGACCTGCCCCATCGCGACGAGTATCCCGATGGCGATGGGCAAGTCGAACGCCGGGCCTTGCTTGTGGATGTCGGCGGGGGCGAGGTTCACGACCACACGGTCAATGGGCGCCTCGAAGCCGCTGTTGCGCAAAGCAGCGTTGACGCGTTCCTCGCTCTCGCGCACGGCGGCATCGGGCAGCCCGACGATCACGAACTTGCGAAGACCATTGCTGATGTCAACTTCAACCTGCACAGGATAAGCGTCGATGCCATAGATGGCAGCGGAGTGGATACGAGCAAGCATGTGGTAGTGGGGTCCCCTCTTGAAGCTCCAGACTTCGAGGGGGAGTATTGGACGGGGAAGGGGGAAGGACCTGCTTCGGCAGAGGACGGCGTGAGTTGACACCGATGTCGCCTGCTGCGCTGCGTTGCAGGCTGTGGACGGTTCACCGAGGGACCGCACCTGCGATAGGCAGAGCAGACTGCCCCGGCGGGGGGGGGGCTGACGCGCCGCTTCGCTCTCAGATCGCCACTACTCCCCGCCTTGGTCCTGCGGAGCGGGCGGCCCTGCCCAGGTCTGCTTCCGCCTCTCGTAGGCCGTCGGCACAGGCACCGGGACGGGAAGCAGAGCCCCAAACATCTGCCACACAATCAGCCACAGCAGCTCAAGGCGCGCGGGAATCCGGGTCTGCTCTTCATGGCTCTCGGCGTCGATCGCACCGTGATTAATGTCGTTGCGTATCTGGTAGAGCCGATTCCGTTTGTCCTTCCGGTCGAAACACTCCTCTGCGTATGATTGCGCTAGATGCCCGTAGGGGTTGGGGGGAAAGCACACGCCGAGAGCGTGGCGCGCCCGTGCGGTGGGGCCTGGGTTCACGATATCGTGATAGCAGCGCTCAATGTCTTCCGGCGTGAGGATGCCTGAGCGTCGAGCCATGAGTTCGTCGATCCGCGCCTGCTTCTCATCTTTCGACAGCCTCCGCGGAGGGCACAGGTCGCACGCCGCCGCGACCAAGCATTCAAACGCATTCCAGTAGTTGGCGTAGTGGTGCAGAAGGCCGCTCCAACGGTCTGGCTCCAGGCTCGGCCGTCGTGCGGCGCGCACCCAGTAGAGAGCGGCATCGACGTGCTTCTTCGACCCTTTCGGCAACTCCAAGATGGCCTTGACGGCCACCGGCAGGTGCTCATTGTCGAATACCGCCAGTCCACAGCCGGTATCCACGCGAGTGAAGTAGTCCAACCACCCGAAGGCACTGTTGCCCCACGAGACAAGCGTCCAGGCCCCCAGAAGGGAGTTGACCCGGCGGGCTGCATCAGCGACGGCGTCCAGGGTCCTCGCCTCGACCCTGACCCTGGCCCGCAGGGTACAGCTTGCCTGCCGGGTGAGTGCATTGTCTATCTCCTCGGGGTACACCGTGATGCCAAGTGCCTCGACGTGCAATTCGGTCGGCGGAGGAATGAAGTCCCCGTAGATGGTGACCTCCATTTCGTCGCCCCACTCGCTGGGCCAGTGCGCGATCCGCTGTTCGATGGTCGCCTGCCTCTCTGCGTACATGGGGTCGCCGGTCTCAGCCCACAGCACGCGGTGGCGCTCTTGCCACTCGCTGAGCCACCTGTCAGTCTCGGATTTGGATGTCGAAGACGGGCCGTCCGGTTCTTCCATAGCAGGGCATCCCTTCACATTCGCGGCCGCACTGCAGACGGCTCGGTCCAGACCGCAGGTGGAGTATCGGACGATGAGGCACCTCCCGCCTCACCTCACCGCCATCCCCGCGATCAGGAACTCCCCCAGATAGCACGATGTGCCCTCGGGCAGCGCCTTGACCGTGAACTTGACGGTGTGCTCGCCGGGCGATAGCTCCGGCACGTACCGGAAACGCGCATACTTGCGCATGTGGTCCGGCAACAGAGGGCCGCTACCCCTTCTTCGCCAGTCCCGCCGCCAGCCGGTCCACGGTTGCGTTCAGCGGCTCGCCCTCTTTCCACTGGGCGATGCCGTCGGCCGAGCATCTCGTCGCGAAGTCCTTCAGGGCTGCGAGCGTTGCCGCACGCTCCTCGAGAGTGCCCGACTCGCCGGCGCTCTTCACCCGGCGCATGATCTTCACGTACTCGAGCGAGAAGCGGGCGTGCTTTACACGCGCGAGAACGTCGCGGTTGTCGGCGACCCGCTCCGCCTGGTCGAACAACTCCTCGCTGCGGGCCATGATCTGCGGCGTCATTAGTGGGGCTACGTCGTCGATTGACCGCGTGGCGCACCAGCCGTGGATGGTCAGGGGTTTCACCCGTTGCTCCAACAGGTACAGATACTCGCCGATAGGCTTGCCCGCCTTGCCGAAGTACCCGTCCAGATAGTCGCGGACGATGGCCGCTGAGTCCGCATGGCAGTCCCAGAGCAGCTTGGCGAGCATGTAGGCCTTGAGGCCGTCCATGAACCCGCCGGAGCCTGCCGGGCCGTTGCCCGAGGTGTGGCTGCCCAGCGAGAAGACGCCGGTCACGCCGGTGCGCTTGTACATCGGAATGTCGGCGGACAGCTTGGCGATCTCGGGAAGCGGCAGCAGGTAGTCGGTGAACACGGTCGTGTACTGCCAGATATACACGCCGTCCATGATCTTCCCCCAGCCGCGCAGCCGGTTCATGAACGGGGCATTCGCAGGGCAGGTCTCGTACGGGTGGTACACGCAGTCGAAAACGCACAGCCGGACGCGGACGTTGGGGCGCGGCTTCGTGAGCTTCGGCGGTTCCTGCGTGTAGTTGTAGGCGAGCGTGTCGATCAGCACGTCGGGCCGGACCTTGGCGACCTCGTCGGCGATTGCGTTCACGAACCGGATCACCGGCCCGGCCTGGCTGCCCTCCTCGGCGGCGATGGCCGCGCACTTTGGGCAATGGCAGTAGCTCTCGTTGTCGTTTTGGGACACCGACCAAATCTTCGCTGTGGGGTTCTCCTTGATCCACCGCATCACGGTGGCGGTCGCGATGCGCACCACATCCGGGTTCGAGAGGCAAAGCTGCGCGCCGCCGACCCTCTTGCCGTCGATCAGCGAGAAATATTCAGGATGGTCCTTGAAGTAGGCGCCCTCGGGCACGAGTTCCGCGAAAGTGTGGGCGAACCGTCCGTACTCGATCTTGCCGCCGCGTGCCTTGTCCGCCGCCGAACTGGGGCCGTTGATCTTGTTGCGCGCCGCCCAGTCGGCATCCCAGGTGTCGGGGAACTGCACGCACCGGTACTCGAAATCCGGCCGGCGAGAGGCATTCAGCGGCTTGAGGACGATCGTGGGCGTTCTGGGGATGCGGCTGACGAACGACGTGTACCACCGGCAGCCGAGTTGCTCTTCCAGGAACGTGTAGACCCCGTACATGGTGCCGCGCAGTCGCCCGCCGGCGATGACGAGGTGCGGCCCGAAGGTGCGGATGACGAAGCCCTCGTCACCCAGGGCGCTGAGGTTCGGTCGCGCCTTCTGGCCCCGGAGGGCTTCGGTGTCGCCGATGAAGATGGCATGAGCCGGCAGCTTCGCCCCGGCGATCACCTGCGGCAGATCGGCTCCCGAGACCTGGCGCACGAAAGCGCGAAGCTCCTGTGCCGCATGGGCCTCGGAGGGCGACGCTGATTCGGACAGCACCACCGTGAAGTCGGACTTGCCATCGCGCACGAGCACGGTGTCGGCGATGGCGGCGGAACACAGCAGTGATACCACAAGTGATGCGAATCTCATCTGCCACTCCTGCCGGGTAGGTTAGCGTGTCGAGCGGCGCGATGCCTGCGCCTCATTCCTCGATCTGCCGCCAAGTCGCCTCATTCTTGAGGTGCCAGGTCGCCGGGATCGGGTATAGCGTCTTGCCTTCTTTGTTGCGGTTGCCCCGACACAGACTCTCTAAGGGAAAGCCTACGGTTTTCGTGCCTGGACCGCCCTCTCGATTGCTGCGCCGATGACCGCTCCCAGGACGATCAGGATCCAGCCTACGAAGCCGGTGAGAAAGACGCACACGATGAACGGCCAGAAAATATCCGGATCGCTGGTGTATTGCACGAAGCAGTACACGCTGACAGCGATGGGGATCAAACTGATGATGGTGCCGCCGATGATGGACCCGCCGCCAAGCGAAGCCCCATTGCCACCACGATCACCAGCGGAAGGCAGCCCACGAAGGTCCCGATGAGCGCCCCGGTCTGGTTCTCGATGATGAGATCCAGCATTCGCTGCGTTACAGTCCGATGCTTTGCCATCGGGAGTGGCTTCCCCCGCGCTTCGGGCCCTCGTCCCTCCGTTCGCGGGCTTGTGGTCGGGGGAGCCACGGCAGGCCGCGTCCCGAGTTCGGCCCCACACGAGAGACATTGACGGTCAGTGGCGAAGTTCTCGGCGTTGCACTTCGGGCAGGCAATCTTCTCCGACATCGCAGGTCACCTCGGTCAGTGGAGCGGATGTGGATATGTGGGGAGTGTGCGTCCTCCCCAGAAGAACCTATACGCTGCAAGTATTGGCCAGGTGTTTCCGCGACTCCTGCCGCCTCGTGAAGGCCCTCTCGCCGCTGGCGAGGAATCACCCGGTCATGCTCACCTCAAGTCCTGTCACTGCGCTCCGCCTGCCCATCATCTTCGCTCTTGCGGCCATCCCGCTCGCGGGCTGCCACGCGGCTCCTCCCGTCTCGTTGCCACTGGCAGAGGGCGTCGTCTTCTTCTGCCCGCCGAAAGCCGACGCCGCCATCGCCGAGCTTGAAAAGCTCCACGCCGACGGCTTCAATCTCGTCGAGTTCGCCTCGTGGACCTGGACGATCCCCACGCCCGGCAGCGATCTCGAACGCACCGCATCCGCGGTCCTCGACTGGTGCGACGGCCATGACGTGCGCTTCTTCCTCATGCACAACATCCAGTTCGGCTCACCGGGTGAGGGCGGCGGCCTGGATGACGCCGTTGAGGACCCGCTACGCGCCGCGAAGTTCCTCACCGACTGGGTGCGGGTGCTGAAAGGCCATAAATGCGTCGCCGGGATCATGCTGGGGAACGAGGTCGGCCCGACAGGCGGCAATCCGAAGGACCACCCGAAGTGGTGGGCGGCCTTCATCGCCGATTTGAAAGCCCGGCACAAGACCATCGACGCCCTCAACGCCGCCTGGGGGACGAAGTTCGCGAGTTTCGACGCGGTCGCCGTGCCTGCCGTCGATTCGCCCGGCCAGGTCGACTACCAGCGCTTCGCTGTCGAGGTCTTCGATCGGTACTACAGCGCTTTGTACTCGAAGGTTTGCGAGCCTGCCCTCGGCAAGCTGCTCTACTGCCCGAAGACCGGCGGCGATCCGCTGTTGCACCGTGCGTGCGAGGGTCTGTCGATGATCTGCTGGGACGATGTGCTCGCCGACTACCCGCAGTGGCGCATCAAGGCGATGGGCGACATCGCTCGCACGACCGGCAAGCCGGTCTTCAACTCCGAGCTTCACCTCTATAATGACGACTACATCTATGGCGGCTCGCCGGCGAAGTCGCGGTATCGGTACTTCCTCAGCGCCCTGAACAACGAGTGGATGTCGGCCAGCTTCGCCTGGGGCCAGTGGAACAAGCCCGCCGCGAAGGAGACACACCAGGCGACGCCGGGCATTCTGGCCGATCTGCGCCGCCTGGAGCCGCAGCTTCGCAAGCTCTCCCAGGCCCCGGCGAGGCTTCACGTGCTCCTCACCGACCGCCTGAATGCCGATGACGACGCCTCGCAAGCGCTCTACACCCAGGTCGCTTGCCTCGGGCTGCCGTGGGCTTACCTGTGCCCGCAAGACATCCACCGCCTGCGCGAGGGGATGCTCTACATTCCCGCCCATACGCGCCTCCCGCGCGTCAACTGGCAGGCGATCATGTCGCTGCCGAAAGGCGTCGCCGTGTACCTGGACGACCGCTGCCTGCTGCAGGACGAATACGGCCGCAAGCCCGACCCGGACATCACCATCGGCGTGACGCGCCGGGCCAGTCTGGTGCATGATGTCCGCGTCATCCCGCTGCCGGCCGACTCGCGCCTCCGCGCGCCGTACTCCCAGGCCGGCGAGGCGGCGTATCTGAACTGGTCGCCCGAGCGCGGCCACTTCCACTACCCGGTCGCGTACCCGCAGCTTGAGGCCCGGCGCGTGCGGGACGGCAGCGGCTGGCTCGTAGCGGTCATCAACCACGCCACCGGCGGCGAGCCGGTGAAGGCGAGGCTGCCGTGGGCCGATGGCGCGCGAAGCGTCCGCGAGCTGACCGGCGGCGCCGCGCAACAGGTCGATCTCACCGCCGAGGCGACCTTCGCGCCGCTCGATGTCCGGCTTTACCGCTATGAATGACAGCGGCCTCGCGTGGCGCGGGCGTCTCGCCCGCGATGCCGTTTCGCAGGTGACAGCCTGGCAGGCGAGACGCCTGCCCCACGCGTTGTCCCGAAGCCTGCCTGACTGTTACCAGCAGCAGAGCTATCAACGAAGGTGTCCCCCATGACCCAGCTTCGCGCACTTGCCCTCATTGCCATCACCTCTGTCACCGCCGCCCATGCTGGCCCATATTGTAGATTGACCGGCGACAAGCTAGTCCTCGGGAACGCCGCGATCCAGCGCGAGTGGGCCAGGCGCGGCACCGTCTGGTCGACCGTCGCCTTCGCCCGTGGTGACGGCTCTGACGCGCTTCCCGTGTTCGCCGCCGAGGAGTTCACGGTCAAAGTCTACCAGGGCGCGACCGTCCCCGCTTCGGCCTTCACCTGGTCTGCCCCGAAAACGACCGCGTCGTCCGTCACGTTCGAGGCGACCAGCCCCACCTCCGGCCTCAAGGTCGCCGTCCGCTACTGGGTCCACGGCGACGACCCGTTCATGCGCAAGCAACTCACCGTCACCGGACGGGCCGAGACCGTCATCGACGAACTGGACGTGGAGCGCCTCACCGTCGCCGCTCCCGCCACTCGTGGCGGCTACGGCCAGCCGGCTTTCCTCGGCGACATCTGGTATGCGGGCCTCGAATACCCCGCCGGCTATAATGACCTCCGCTTAAAGCCCGGCGAGACGCAGCGCGACTTGATCCTGCACCATTACCCCGGCCGATCCCTCGCGGCTCCGCTCGTCTCGAAGCCGGCGGTGATCGGCGTCACCCCTCGCGGCCTCACGCGCGAACTTGCGTTCAGCGACTACCTGAACACGATCCGCATCCAGACGCGAAACTTCCTGCAGTACAACTCGTGGTACGACTTGCAGGGCGACGCGATGACTATCCCCAACGTTCTGGATGCCTTCCACAAGTTCAAGGTGAACCTGCTCGACCCCTACCGCCTGAAGATGGATGCCTTCACGCCGGATGACGGCTGGCAGGACTATAACTCCATCTGGAAGCCTAATCCGAAGCGCTATCCGCAAGGCTTCCGGCCCCTCGCGCAAGGCCTCGAGAAGGGCGGCTCGCGCCTGGGGCTGTGGATGCCGCTTAACGGGACGAACCTCAACATTGATTGGGGTGTCGCGCAGGGGTACGAGCGCTCGAACCTCGGGGATTTCTACTGCATCGCCGCGCCGAAATACAACGCCGAGATCCGCCGGGCCACCGAGCGCCTCATCCGCGACGGGAACCTCGCCTACTACAAGCACGATTTCAACAGCCTGCAATGCTCGGCCCCCGGCCACGGCCACTTGCCCGATCAACTGCACGGCCACGAGGCCAGCCTCGACGCCGAAATCGACCTGCTGGCCTTCGAGCGCAAGGTCAACCCCTCGATCTTCCTCAACATCACCTCCAGCGTGTGGCTCTCGCCCTGGTGGCTGATGTACGCCGATTCGATCTGGATGTGCGCGGGGGATTTCGGCTATGAGAAGACCTTCCCGCAGCTTGCCCCGCGCGAGTGGGACATGAGCTACCGCGACGGGCATTTCTACAATGTCTACATGCGCGACCACAATCTCGTGCCGCTGTCGGCATTGATGACCCACGGGATCATCCACGGTCGCTTGTGCAAGCTGGGCGGCGATGACGAGACGCTCCGCGAGTTTTCGGACATGGCGGTGCTGTACTACGCGCGCGGGGTGCAGCTCAAGGAGCTGTACATCACCCCCGATCTCATGGATAAGCCGCGCTGGGAGGTCCTCGGCGAGGCTACGCGCTGGGCGGTCGAGAACTCCGAAGCCCTGCGCAACACGGTGATGATCGGCGGCGACGTGCGCCAGGGCGAGCCATACGGCTACGTGCACTGGAACGGAGATCACGGCATCATTGCGTTGCGCAATCCCGCACCGGGGGCAGCCTCCATCCGCGTTCCCTTCGATCAGTCCGTCTTTTACCGCGGCGCGACCCGCAAAGCCTTCTCCGCGCGGGTCATCTACCCATACTACGCGTCCGCGCCTCGCACCTGGGTATCCGGCCGCGAGGCGCGCTGGGACATTCCCGGCTGCAGCGTCATGTTGATCGACGTCACGCCGGGACGCGTCGCCGGCGCCGCTCGCGTTCCCTCCGGGGCCGAGGCGTCCCCTCCCCCCATCACGACATCGCTCGACGCGCAAAGCCTCGAGCCTCTCATCCGCACCGCCTTCGCCGTCCCCAACGAGGACATGGCCCGCTGCGACCTGTACCTGACTGTGCGCGCGCAGGGCCAGACCGACTTCACATCCATCAGCATCGACGGTCGGGCCGCGAAGCTGCGGCGCGCCGACGGGCCGAACTGGCATCTGCAGTCCATCGACCTGAGGGCATTGAGAGGCAAGTCCGTCACTGTCGAGGCGAAGCTGCCTCCTGCCGGGGAGCGCCCTTTCTCATCCACCAGGGCCACGGTGGAAGCCTGGCTGGTCATGGACCGGCCCGTTGTTGCCCGAGACGCGCGCCCGTCCGGCCTGCACACTCCCCTGCCCATCGCCCAGCAGTACGCGCGCCAGACGGTCTGCGCCCTCAAACCGACGCTCATCGAGCGCAAGCGCGAACTGATTCACATCACCGACGACGAGCTGGCGCACCTGAAGGCCGCGCGGCTGCGGCTGGAAGTCTTCGACGTGAACGGCGAGCCGCAGTACATCGACAAGTGGATCACCCTCAACGGCGAGAAGCTCGCCCGCGTGCCTCCCAACCGGGGCGAGCTGTCCGCCTGGCAGGAGACCTTCATCGACATCCCTCCCGAGCAGGTCTCACGCCTCCGGCGCACGAATGTGATCCAGTTGGGCAATGCCGGCGGCGACTGCTACAAGTTCCGCGGAGTGGCCCTCGCTCTCCAGCGCCTCGACGGCACCTGGTCCGAGACCGCCGTCGATCCGGGCACTTACACAAGCTGCGACCCCGGCTGGCTGTACTATGAGGGCACGCAGTTCACGAACGATCAATCGCCGGAGATCACAGTCGAAGTGCCATAGGCCGTTCCCCTCCCGGCACGGGAGGGGTGCCGCCCGTAAGGGCGGCGGGGTGGGGCCGTTGCCGTTCCCAGCATCCAGCATCCAGCATCCTGGAGTATCCAACCATGCGCAAAGTCTACAACAACGTCCTCGAGACCATAGGCGAAACGCCCCTCATCCGCCTCAACCACGTCACCGACGGTGCCTCCGCGACCGTCCTCGCCAAGGCGGAATTCTTCAACCCCGGCGCCAGCGTCAAGGATCGCATTGGCAAGGCGATGATCGAGGCCGCCGAAGAGCAGGGCCTCATCACGCCCGGCAAGACGGTCATCATCGAGCCGACGAGCGGCAACACCGGGATCGCTCTCGCGATGACGGCCTCGGTCAAGGGGTACCGCTGCATCCTCACGATGCCCGAGACGATGAGCGTTGAGCGCCGCATGTTGCTGAAGGCCTACGGGGCCGAACTGGTCCTCACTGAGGGCACTCGCGGCATGACCGGCGCAATCGAGAGGGCGAGCGAACTGGCCGCCGAATTGGGTGATGCGTTCATCCCCCAGCAGTTTCAGAACCCCGCAAACCCGGACATCCACGAGAAGACGACGGCGGAGGAGATCTGGGAGGCGACCGGCGGCGCGGTTGATGCCATCGTCGCCGGGGTCGGCACCGGCGGGACGCTCACCGGCATCGCGCGGGTGCTGAAGGCCCGCAAGCCCGGCGCGCTGGCGGTCGCGGTGGAGCCGATTGACTCGCCGATCCTCAGCGAGGGCCGCAGGGGCCAGCACAAGATTCAGGGGATCGGCGCCGGATTTGTGCCGGAGGTCCTGCAGCGCGAGCTGCTGGACGAGGTGATGGCGCTGACCTACGAAGAGTCCGTCGTGATGGCGCGCCGTTGTGCGAAGGAGGAGGGCTTGCTGGTCGGCATCTCCGCAGGCGCGAACGTGGCCGCAGCGGTCACGTTGGCCAAGCGCCCCGAGAACGCCGGCAAGACCATCGTCACAATCCTGTGCGACACCGGCGAGCGTTACCTGCAGGGCGGGCTGTTTGAGGCGTGAGCGGGTGTCAGGAGCCGCGCGAGCGCGGTGGATCGCAGGGGAGACGCTGTTCGGGGGATGACCATGACCAGACTGCTGAAGTGGGCTGTTGTGGGCGCGGTTCTGTGCGCTGCGCTGGTAGCGTTGCTCGCTACGATGCTGCCCGTGTGCTCGCGAAGGATTGCCGCAAGGGCCTGTGTGGAGCGGGCCGACGCACTTCTGCGTACGGACGACTACGACAGTGCGATAGCGCAGTACACCCAGGCCATCGCGCTCAGGCCGAACAGCGCCGACACCTACTACCGCCGTGGGACCGCCTACGACGGCAAGGGTACCTATGACCGCACCACCGCTGGCTCCGACAAGGCCGCCGCTGACTTCGACGAGGCCATCGCGGACCTCGACAGGGCCATCGCGCTCAAGCCCGACTGTGCGGAGGCCTATGTCGAACGCGGGCTCGCATACTGGCACAAAGGCGATCAGGACCGCGAGCAAGCCGAGTACCGCAAGGCCCTCCAACTCAAGCCAAGCCTAGCCGATTCGTGGCACCTCCATCGGCTTTCCCCCGCCAGGTAGGGCGATGACAGCTACGCTGCGCTGAAGCCTGAGCACGAGGCGTGCGATGAACCGCGCATCCACAGGAAGCATGGAGGGCCAGAGAACGGCCAGCGGGCGAGACGCCCGCTCCACGCGATAGCTGCAGGCTGTTTCTCCCCCTCTCCACGAGTGGAGAGGGGGAGTGGCCGCCGCAGGCGGCCGAGGAGGTGCCCTCAGACCCACTTCTCGAACCAGGGGAACGACTTCGCGCCACTCCACACGTGCCCGCCGGGATGCACGTCCCCGATGAGTCGCTCCGGCACCCCCGCCGCTTTGTAGATCTTCTTGAGTTGCGCGAACGCTTTCTTCGTGTCTTCGATCACGAAGCACTGGTCCTGCTCGCCCATCTCCACGCACAACGGCTTCGGGGCGATGAGGCCCGCGACTTCGGGGATGTCCCCGATGGTCAGCAGCCCCGGCATGTACTGCGCCCCGCAGAAGTTGCCGTTGCCGCGAAGCGTCATCGCATCCCCCTTGACCGTGCTCAGATACCCGCTGATGCAGGCGACCTTCAGCCTTGGCTCCAGCGCCGCCAGGTAGGTTGTCATCGTCCCGCCGAAGGACAGCCCGGCGACGCCCAGTCGCTTGCCGTCCACCTCCGGCCTCGACTGCAGGTAGTCCACGGTCCGCATTCCGTCCCAAATCTGCAGCGCCAGCAGGTGGTGGCCCAGGTACCCGTGTGCCATGTAGTTAACATTGCACGGGTCGCGGCCTTCGCGCGCCCACTCCTTCGGGCTGAGCCGCTCGCCGAAGCCGCGCCAGTCCGGCGCGATCACCACATACCCACGCCGCGCGAACTGCCGGGCGTAGTCGTAGTTCAGCGCCCCCACGAACTCGCTCTCCTCGGGAGTGTCATACACCGCGCAGATGTCGACTTTCCCACGCCCGTGCCCGTGCGCGGCGAGGATTCCGGGCCGCTTCTCCCCGGGCTTGAGGCCCTTGGGGATCAGCACATACGCCGGGACGCTGGCGTACTTCTCGGTATCGTAGATGACCTTTTCGCGGATGTAGTCGCCGCAGTCCACCGTCTCCACGATCTCCGGGTCCAGCGGCACGCGTTCGGGGAGAGGCCCCAGCAGCCGCTTGAGCCGCGAGCGAAACGCCTTCTCCCAGGTCTCATAGTCCTCGCGGGTCTTGCCCTCGAAGGTCAGGTCGGACTTCTCGTGCTTGATCCACGCCATGACGCCATCGAACGGGTTGAGGTAGCGCTGTTTCTTCGCCATGATCGCCTCTCTGACTGGGAGTGGTCCGCTTCGTCTCCGTCGCGTGGGGCAGGCGTCTCGCCTGCCAGGCCGTTGTCGGTGGATGACGCCGCGGAACGGCATCGCGGGCGAGACGCCCGCGCCACGCGCTCTGCCGCACCACCTTCGCCACGCGTGCCTATTCGACCTCGACCGATGTGCCCTTCGCCGCCGACGCATACACCGCGTCGGTGATCTTCGCTACTATGAGCGCCTGTTCCAGGCTTGTCCTCGGCGCGCGCTTTTCGCGAATCGCGGCGGCGAAATCCCTGACTGGCCCGGCGTGCACCTTCGAGTTGTCCTCATCGCCCTCCCAGACCACCTCGGTGACGATGCCCTGCTCGTACACGGCCTTGTCGAGGATGATCTGCTTGGGGTCGTTGGGCAGCATGTGCAGCCGCAAGGATCCCGTCGTGCCGATGATCTGCCACGAGTCTTCCGCCCGGATTGGCATGTACTCGCCGCGTTCGATGCTGATGGTCGTGCCGTTCTCACAGGCGATCAGCGCCGTGAAGTGCGTCTCGGCGTCGGAGCCGGGGGCGACGTTCGGCTCGAAGATGGGGGAGACGGTCCACGTCCGCGCGAACACGGTTTTGGGCTTCAGCGACCAGCCCGTAATTCCCAGCATGTAGTCGAGGTCATAACAGCCCCAATTGCAGAGAAACCCGCCGCCGTTCATGGCCTTCTTCAGCCGCCAGGGCGGCGGAGGGCTTTGCGGGGGCGGCCCCGCCGGGCTGAAACACCGGAAGTGCACCTCGCGCAGATCGCCCAACACGCCCGACGCGATGATCTCCGTGGCCTTCTCCGCGCCCTCGGGGAAGCGGTACCGCGACGAGCAGCAGGCTCCGACCAGATCGCCCTTGGCGGCGATCATCTGCTGCACCTCAGCGGCGCTCATCCCGACCGGCTTCTCGGTGAGCACGTGCTTGCCCTTGGAGAAAGCGTGCAGGGCGAGACTTCCGCGCCCGCAGGCCGGAAGCGCCAGCACGACGGCCTCGATGTCCGGATCGTCGATGAGGTCGTCGCCCTCCAGGTAGACCTTCGACACGCCGAACTTCTCTGCCGCGGCTTTGCCGCGCTCCTCGATCCGGTCCGCGACGGCGACAACCTCGATCAGCGGCGATTCAGCCGCGCCGGCCAGATGATGCGGCCCGATGACGCCGCACCCGATGACTCCGAGCTTCACTGGTTCCATGTTCGGCCTATCTCCTGTCAGTGTACGATCTGCCGGCTCGCCGCGGTCAGCGCGCTCCGGGCTTCGTTGACGGCGTCCGCCGCCGGTTGCGTCTGGACTCTCTCGTAAGTGAACTTTGCCAGCGCGGCATCGAGGCGCTGCAATGCCGCCTTCGCTGCCGCATCGGTCGAATTGCCTAACGCCGCTCGCACGATCCGCACTTTTTCGAAATCCTGGATGCCTTCGCGCAGGCGCTCGAACCGGACCGAGCTGCGCGCGCCGGGGTAGACGAGGAAGCAATCGCCCGCCGGCCAGGTTACATAACTTGTGTCGTACATCGGATCGGACACCCAGCTATCGTAGGCCCAACGCAGCAGGCCCGAGTACCCTTGCGCCGCGGCATACCAGCCGAGCCACGCGGCCTCCGCCGGGGACGAGAAAGTGAACGTGTTCGGGCGACCAGGGCCGCAGCAGACGTAGAACGTAGTCGTCCGGCCCTTCGCGGCCCGCTCCCGCGCGATCTCCGGGTCCAGCGGCGGCGCGATGAACACGCACCAGTCGTCGATCTCGTCCTTCAACTCCGGCTCATTGCTCCCGGCCAGCGCGATCTTCAGTTGCGGCGCGGCCTTGCGGATGAAGGCGATCATCGGCTTCATCTGCGGCAGCGGCCACTCATCCATTGCGAGAGCCGTCTTGCCCAGCCACCCCTTCGCTTTCAGGTGCGCCGTGAAGTCCTGCAGGAACGGCCGCCAGATGTCCTCCAGTGACATCCCGCCGCTCGTGTAGTCGCCGGTCGCTTCATCGAAATACTGCGGCATCGCGACGGTGTAGCAGTTGATCGAATCCGTAATCCCGCAGTGCATCGCCAACTCGACCCACTTGTCGAAGATCGTGTAGTCGTAGCTCCACGTGCCGTCGCGGTGGCGCTTCCACTCGATCATCGAATCGTACGGGTCGTAAGTCTGCGTGCCCCAGGGGTGGTGGATGATGCTGGTGGTGATGCACTTTTGGCCTGCCGAGGCCAGAAGCTTTAGGTGCGGCTCCAGCAATTGCAGGTGCTCCTCCGACCACGGCTGCACATGGTGGTAGCGCGCGATGGCGAAGGGGTTCTGCCATAAGTCGAGGCGGAACGACCATGCCGACGGCGGCGGGAGCACCGCGGGCAGGACTTCGACATTCACCTGGAAGGGCAGCGCCGTCTGGCCCGCGGCGAGGACATCCACCCGGCCTCGGTACACTCCGGGCTTCGCGTCTCGCGGCACATCCACTGATACCCAGATAGGGCGCACGCTGCGGCCGGGGATGTCGAGCCGCTGGGCGGTGTCGAGAATATCGGCCAGCAGCTTCCCATCGCCGAGAACATAGCGCTCGAAGTTAGGACGCACGCACGCCGCCGGGATCGTGCCCCCGGAATCGCTGCGCAGTTCGGTGGGGACGAAGCGCACCTGAGTCGCCCCGTCTCGCGACCACAGCACGATCTGCGCATGGACGCGCTCGCCACGCCAGGCGGTGGCCGACCAGGCCTGAGCCTGTTTCGACGCCACAAGCGGCGGCGGCTCGTCGCGGGGATAGCGTTCGTCGATGGATCCGAACGCGCCTTGCAGCCCGTTCGGGCCGGCGCTCCAGCGGCGCTCGTAACCACTGAAGGCCTCCGCTTGCTGCGGGGCGAGGCAGTAGCCCTCGATCTCGACGATATGCCCGCCCGTGACATCGCCGACCGAATCATGCGTGAAGGTCGTGCGAACGTACTTTACGCGCGTGGTGGGGAAGACGAATGACTCGCCGGCATCAGTCGCCGGAGTCGTGTTGCTGCGGTGATCCGCAAGCATCGTCCATTGCGTGCCGTCAAGCGAGCCCTCAATGCAGAATTGGTAATATCGCCGATTGTCCCAGTAGGTCCACAGGCGGATGAGGTTCAGCTCGCGCGGCTCTTTCAACTCCACAGTAAGCCACACAGGGATGTTCTCGGCCGCCCAATGAACGCCCGGATTGTCGTGCCGGCCATCGACCGCGTTCTCGGGCACGCAGCCGTCCCAATGCCCAGAGGCCTTCACCGGGGCTTTCAGGAAGAGGTTCGCGCCGAGATCGATGGCCTGCGGAGATGGCGGCTCATAAACCGCGTGTGCCTGGATGTCGGCTGAGGCCAAAGGCAGGGCAAGTATAGTGGCCGCAACAGCCAATGATGCGACCAGCAGGGCAGAACAGCGTATTCCCATGGTTTGAGATGACACCCGAATCCTGAGATGATAGAGACGATTGCAGAAGTCTGTAGGAGCACTCTCCAGAGTGCGACCGCCCCGCATTATGTGCAAATAGCGTCTATGGAGACAAAAGCATGTTTTTGAAGCGGCGCATTAACGGCAATCGCGGTCTGGAGCTCGCTCCTACAGACGACGCAGCGATTCTTGCAGTTGCCTCGATAGAGATGATATTGTCGAAAAGCGGCAGACGACATCACGGCAGCACAACCGCAAACGTGTCGCCCTCCGCCCCCTCGTCTCGGAAGGCGGTCCGCTCGCCGGCCTGGACGGTCACGACCAGCCCAGCGCCTTTGCGCTCGACGTGCAGGTCGAAACTGCGCCCGAATGCGCGGACACCGCGTAGAGCCATCGCCGGCCACTGCGCGGGAAGCCTCGGGGTGCAGGTGAAGCTGCGCAGGCCCGTCGGGGTGACGCCGAAGATGCCCTCGATGGCGACGCGGCAGTACAAGGCGCTCTCCGCGGACAGGTGCTGCTGATTGTTCTCCGGGTAGGCTTCCACCGGGTAGGGCACGTGCTCGCCGAGGAGTCGCCTTTGACTGTAGGCGATCAGATGGCGCAGGGCCAGCTCGGTCTCGCCGGCCGCGAAAACCCCGCGCAAGGCATACAGAGTCGAGCGGTCCCAGAAGACCTTGTCGCCGCTCTCAGTCGCCAGTCCGTCGTCGGTCCAGAGACGCGGCGAAAACAGCGCGGCGATGGTTCCCGCCTTGCGCTCCAGGATGCCCATCGTCAGCGGCAGGCAGATCCACGAGCGCAGGACCGTGTTGCCGTCATAGTAGCGGTAGGTGTCGAATCCCTCGACATTCGCTCCGAAATAGCCCTCAATGGCTGCCCTTAACACATCGGCCCGGCGATCGTACTCGCCGGCCTGTTCGCTATGCCCAAGCTCGCGCCCCAGGTTCGCCGCCGAGCGCAGCCCGCCGTAGGCGAGGGTTGATGTCGACAGGTTCGCCGATCCGCTCTCGAAACGGTTCTCCAGTTCATCGGAATCGGACTCAACGATACCCGTGGCGCTCGTCTTCCGGCGGCAGAACTCCAGACACCACGCAATCGCCGGCCAGAGTTCCTCGGCGATCTCCCGGTCCCCGCGCGCTAAAGCGAAGCGCGACGCGCCGTAGGCGATCATCGCCGCGTCGCCACGGTCCCCGGCTCCGGACCAGGCGACCGTGCCCTCGACTTCGAACGAGGACGGCAGCGCCTCGTATGCGGGCGTCATCGCGCGGGCGAAAACGCGATAGGCATTCAGCGCGGCCTCGTTGGCAGTTGCGTAGCCGAGGAACGGGAAGAACGGCCCTGAGTACTCGGCCTGATCGTTCGCCCAGATGCCGCCGTAGTAATTTCCTCCGCCGGGCGAGTGCACCAGGCCCATCGCGGTATCGAAGATACTTTCCGCCGCGCGGATCTTCGCGAAGTCGAAGGCGGCGTTGAGCGCGGGTTCCGGTGTCTCCAGACGCAGGGCCGAGCCGATTTCCCGCAAGAAGCCCTCCCGCGCTTGCAGTTCGGCGGCAAGATCCGGCGCGAGCGGGGCATCCGCCGTCTTGCGCGCCGTGAAGGCTATGCTGAAGACGACGGCGTCGCCCGGAGTGACATCGCGAGCGCCCGGCGCGATGATCTGCGTCTCCAGCGCGTATTCTCCGTAGACGCCGCTGTCAGTCTCCGTGGTGCCGCTGCCGGTCACTTCAACGCGAATGCGGCGCGAGCCGGAGTTGCGCAGTGTCCACTGCTCGAACACGGCTGTGCTGTTGGTGGAAGGCCACAGTGTGCGGACCAGCGCCAGGCCGGAGGCGCTCGGACGATGCTCGAAGGTCAGTGTGCCATCGAATCTGACGCGCCGGAGCGGGGGTGGGGAGAAGCGCTCGCCGTCGACGAGCACATCAGGGGCGCATTCGTCGCCGTAGTGGCGGCGCAGGTAGCCCCTGACATCGCCGGGCATGGTCCGAAGCATCGGCCAGATGACCTCGCGCGCGAGCGTCAGGCGGCCGTCGGCATCGGCCCCATAGGTGACGATAGTCGAGATGCGGCGTCCGCTCATCTCCACGTGATCTTCGTGGGGAAGGTGGCCGTCTTCGGCGACATTCCAGGTGATGGCGTGGTCGGCGGTGAGTTCCCAGCGCATTGAACGGTCAGTAGCCTCCGTGGCGATGCGGGGTCTGGGGGACGCAGTCCCCCAGGGCGTAAAAGCCGTTGCAGTTCGTGTCTCGCCGGTCCTGCCTCAGGTTAGGCGATCAGCCGCTTCGCGGCGCGTGCCGCCACCAGTTGGCACGGTAGGCAGTAATCGGCCACCTTTTCGCCCGGCGGGAGGGTGACCTGCTCGTAAGCGGTCAAGTGCCCCTCCGCCTGGTGGTAACAGATATGCCCCCAAAGGGTCAGCCGGTAGTCGTCGTACAGCCCCAGATGCCACAGGCCTTCGAGATACTCCGCGAGAGGCCAGTCGTCGAGGCGCTCTTCAAATCGCGTCATGCCGCAGAATTGGCCGCCGCTGTTCAGCCGCGCCTTCACAATTCGCCGCATCATCTCCGACAACAGCGCCCCGCTCGACAGAAGCTCCGGCCAGTAGCGGTAGTTGGTGTAGCTGCCGAAGCGGTTTTGGGTGATGAAGCCCTCGGGGCGGGACAGGTATCCGTCATTCTCCTCGACGGTCGGGCGCAGCCACCAGTCATCGGGGTCTTGCGGCCATGCGGCGGAGATCGCGTCGAGGAGCACGCGCCTCAGGTCGCGCGACGCCGTCCGGCACCAGTGAGCTTCCGCGCTCTTGCCCAGGTACGCTTCCAGAACCTCGGCCCAGTCGTTCAGCCCGCGCACAACCCAGGCGATGTTGTGGAAGTACGTTGCCGTCTGCTCTCGCTCGTCCGCTTCCGGGATGTCTGCGAATACCCGCGTCCCCCCGCCGAACTCGATCAGATCGCGCAGGTGCAGCGACAGGCGTTCGAGTTGGCAATGATGCGCGGCAAGCCATGTCCCGTCGCCGCCCCGATCCAGCAGACGTCGCGCCGTGGTGAGGATTTGGCCGTATTCACTCCCGGACGGGCCGTAATAGTCGATGGTTCCGTCCGTGCGGACGAAGCGGTTCAGCCAGTAGCCGAAGAGCGTCTCCGCGCGACCGGCCAGGCCCCACAAAGTCAGCGCGTCCACCGTGGCGATGATCGTCGGTGGAAACCCGTCGTGGATGTCTTCGGCGTAGGTTCCCACGCCGTACTTCGGGTGATCTCCCTGGAACGTTGCTTCAATGTGCGCGAGGCCGATCGTCACGGAGCGGTCCAGCAGCGGCGAGCCGGTGCTCACGGGCAGAACGGGCAGTCTCTCGGCAATGGCGTCGATCAGCGCCGGGTCGAACGCTGGCTCGCCTCGCAGCGGCTCCGCCACTTGCTGGACGCGCTGTGGGAGGTCTACTCCGGTCCCGATCAACTCGCCGCGAACGGGGTCCACCAAAGAGGCCCGCCACGTTGCGCGTCGGTCGTCCGCATCGTTAGGCATTGTTGGCGACATCGGCTTCTCCTCGGCTGCCGACGCTACGCGCCTTGCAGCGCCTTGATGATCTCCGCCGCCATCACCACGTGCCCGGCGCGGTTCGGGTGCACCGGCTCCGGGCAATACGCCTCCGCATCCCGGTACTTGAGGTGTTCTTGGTAGATCGCGTGAGTTGCGATATGCGCCGCGTCATACTTCGCCGCCATCTCGCCACACACCGCGATGTACTCGGGGATCAAGTCCAGCACCTTGCGCCGCCAGGTCCCCTCGGCCGCCGCGACGCTGATGTAGAAGGGGTCGAGGATGATGAGCCGCGCTGAGGTCTTTTCCTTCGTGCGTGCGAGGAACGCGTCGTAGCACTCGCGGTACACTTTCGGGCTGATGCCGTTCACCGGGTCGCCCATATACGTGTGCTGATCGTTGATGCCGATGAGAATCGACACCCACGCCGGGTCGTAGCGGATCACATCGTCATCCCAGCGCTCCAGAAGGCCCCGGGTGTTGTCCCCGCCGATGCCCTTGTTCACGATGGTGAAGCCGCCTGCAGGACACGCGGCGCGGGCCATGTCTACGGTGAGCGCCACATACCCGTCGCCGTACGGGGCGGCCACATCGCGCCGACCGCAATCGGTAATGCTGTCGCCGATCATTACGAACGTGTCGCCGTTCTTGAGCGCGAAATCGGTCATCGGTGAGATTCCTCCGGGAGTCTGTGTATTGCCCTGGCAATGCCGACGCGTGTTTCGGCGAGGCGCGAACGCGGACCTCCCCCCGCGCCCCTCAGCGAACCGGCGGGCTGAACAGCGCGTACAATAGCATCGGTTCGTCAGTTCGGTTGCGGAACCCGTGCTCGTTGCCGGTCGTGGCCTTGAGGGCATCGCCGGGCTGTAGCACCTGCCACTCCCCGTTGAGCAGCACTTCGCCTGTCCCGCTGATGACGTAGAAGAACTCGGTCGCGGCTTCGTGAACGTGCGGCGAGATGCCGCAGCCGGGGTCGATGCGAAGCTCGAAGTTGTTGAGCCGGTCGTTGTCGGCGCTGCTGAAGAAGTGCTTCAGGAAGACGCCCGGTTCCTTCGCGTGCGGCGTGTACTTATCGGTGCGGATGATGCGATCGGACATGAATGGCCTCCGTGGCGGTGATGATGGGTCTGGCGGCAAGCGCCCCATTTCCACAGCCGCCGCCTTTGCCCTTCAGCGCACAGTGCTGGCCATTCGACGGAAGGATCGTCCATGCACGTGGCGAACACTTATCGCAACTATAGGCGAGGGAGCGATGGGAACAGCATGCACAAGTGCACATGGACCGGACTAACCTTCCGAACCGCACTCCTGGTCATACTGGCCTCTGCAGTTGGTGCGGCCGACCAGGACCCTGTCGCTGTGGGAAAGGATGCAGTCCAGGCGCGGAAGGCTGCGATCTTGAGTTTGACTGGGTTCCTGCAGAACGGTGAGGCCTTTCGCACCAAGCCGGACGATGCCGCTACAGCTGCCACGCTGCTGGGTGAGTTGCGGGCCAACGAAGCCGTGCCAATTTTGCTGGAGCACGCCGCTTTCGAGCCGCATCCGTCCTACCACCCCGAGATGATCTCTAATTTCCCCTGTGCTCTGGCATTGGTCAGGATCGGCGGTGCGGCAGTGCCCGGTCTTGTCAAGCTCATGGCCGTTGACGACGGCTACGCAGCCGCAACAGGTGGAGTCCAGATGCTTGTCATGATCGACGGCCCTGAGATGGCTTGCGCGAGACTGCGGCTTGCTCTCGCTTCGGAGAAAGATCCCGAGCGCCACGAGCGGCTGGCGCGCGCCCTCGAAGGCGCGGAGATGTTTCGGCGCAATAGCCACCCGCCTACTGTGCCACCGCAATGACACCTGGGCGAAGGGGCGTGGCAGTCGCCTCGCCCCTCCCTCGCGTCGGGCTGCACCCTTGATGGCGAAGGTTCCGCCTGCCGGACCGCGGAATACCCCATCACCCTCAAGGAGTGCGATCATGCCCCGTCTCACCGACATCCAAATCCGCGACCCGTTCATCGTCCCCGTCGCCGAAGAGCGCCGGTACTATCTATATGGAACCACCGACCTCAACTGCTGGGGTCCGCCGGCGACGGGCTTCGACGCCTACTGCAGCAGCGACTTTGCCGAGTGGGAGGGCCCGTTCCCGGTCTTCCGCCCCGAGCCGGGCTTCTGGTCGGACCGCAACTACTGGGCCCCGGAGGTCCACCGCTACGGCAACTCGTACTACATGCTCGCCAGCTTCAAGGCCGAGGGCGTCTGCCGCGGGACGCAGGTATTGCGCTCGGAATCACCTCGGGGCCCCTTCCGCGTGCACAGCAACGGCCCCGTCACCCCGCGCGACTGGGAATGCCTCGACGGCACGCTCTTCGTCGCCGAGGATCACATCCCGTGGATGGTCTTCTGCCATGAGTGGGTGCAGGTGCATGACGGGCAGATCTGCGCGATCCCGCTCACGCCGGAGCTTTGCGCCGCCACCGGCGATCCGGTCTTGCTCTTCCACGCCTCCGACGCCCCCTGGGGTCGGCACATGGAGAACCAGGCGGACTATGTGACCGATGGCCCGTTCCTGCATCGCTGCGCCGACGGGACGCTCTTGATGCTCTGGTCGAGTTTTTGCGACACCGGATACGCGCAGGGCGTCGCGCGCTCGCAGACCGGCAAGATCACCGGCCCGTGGGAGCAGCTCCCCGAGCCGCTATACAAGGGCGACGGCGGCCACGGCATGATCTTCCGCGCCTTCGACGGGCAGCTCTACCTCACGCTGCACTCGCCGAACGAAACGCCACATGAGAGGGCGCATCTACTGCCGCTGGTGGAAGAAGGCGGGGCACTGAGGGTGCGGTAATGGCGTTCTCCACCCATTCGCACGGATCAAGAGGAGGCCCAGCGCTCTTGAAGCTCGCGCCCGTTCTCACTCTCATGGTGATCTTCGGCCTGGGCGGCATCGCCCTCGCCGCCGAGACGTGCATCAACTCGTTCGAGTCGCAGGCCGATATTGCGAAGGTCGTGCCCTCCAATGTCACCATCTCGCTGGTGATGGGCAAGGGCGTAACCGATGGCACACACGCCGCTAAAGTGGTATTCCACCCCGGCCCGTGGCCCAACATCACCTTCCACGTAGGACAGGGCTTCCCCAGCGGCGACTGGCGGCAGTACGGGGCAGTGGCATTCGATGTCACGAACCTCGAACGGGCTGAGCCCTATCTGGCCACCCGTGTCGATGACGATCCGGCCGCCGATGGCGCCCATCATTCCCGCACCGGCTGGCTGTATCAGTCGCTGCCTTCGGGCCGCACCGTCACGGTGGAGGTCACCTTCGAGCGCATGGCCGAGATGCGTCGCGGCCCCACGGTCGTCCCCGGCGCGCTCCCAACCACGCAGGACGGACCCGTCGGCGAGCCGCTTGACTGGTCGCATATCACCACTTTTGAGATCTGGCTCCCGGGGCCGACGAAGGACCACACCCTCATCATCGACAATGTGCGCCTGCTGCCCAGGCCCGATCTGAAGGGCATCGTGGATCGCTACGGGCAGTACAGCCGCGACGACTGGCCGGGCAAGGTGCATTCCGACGCAGACTTGCAGCGGGAACTGGCCGAGGAAGAACAGTGGATCGCTGGCCAGAAGCGCCCGGCCGATCTCGACGAGTACGGCGGCTGGGCGGCCGGCCCGGAGCTGCGGGCGACCGGCTTCTTCCGCACCGCGTATGTCGTCGGCAACGCGGAAGTCGCCGGCGGGCCCAGGCAGGGCGGGCGATGGTGGCTGGTTACCCCGTCAGGGCACCTTTTCTTCTCTCAGGGTATCGACGGCGTCGCGTTCCCCTCGGAAACCACCCATATCACCGGCCGCGATGAGCTGTTCTCCTGGCTCCCCGGCAAGGGCGACCCGCTCGAGGAGTTCTGTCTCGTCCGCGCCGATCGCTGGGCGGACTTCAACGCGATGAATCTGCGCCGCAAATACGGGCCGGACTGGCAGCGCCGGTATGCCGACATCAGTTCCCGGCGGATGCTCGCCTGGGGATTCAACACGCTCGGCAACTGGTCGCTGCCGGAAGCCTGCCGCCAGCGCCGCGTGCCATACACGGTGCCGGTTGTTCTCGGCTGGCTTGACCAGCATCGCGTGCTGCGCTACTTTCCGACCGCGCATTCGGGCGATCAGGTGGATGTCTTCGACGAAGCGTTCCCCGGCCGGCTGAACGAGCTTCTGGCCAATCCGCCGCTTGATGCCATGCCCACGTGGGTCGAGAAGCACGTGATCCGCGATTCGCGCGACGATCCGTGGTGCATCGGTTACTTTTTCGAGAACGAGGTCGCCTGGGCGCGCTGGGGAAGCGGCCCGAATGAGGCGGACCTCGATGTCGCAATCTCCGCATTGGCCTCGGACGACACGCTTGCTGCCAAGCGCGCCTTCGTTGATCGGCTGAGAGGGAGATATGCCGACATCGCGCGGCTGAATGAGGCCTGGCACACCGCCTGCGCAAGCTGGGAGAAACTTCTTGTCGAGCCCGTGAAAGTCCCCGCTGCGATGACCGACGCCTGCAAGGCCGACTTGAAGGGTTTCCTGGCGCTTTTCGCGCGCAGGCACTTCGAGGTCGCCGCCGCCGCGCTAAAGAAGGCCGATCCGAACCACCTCAACCTCGGCTGCCGGTTCGCGAATTTGCCGCCCGACATGGAGATCGTCCGCGCTGCAGCCGACACGTGCGATGTGGTTAGCTTCAATGTCTACGAGCCTGCCTTGCTGACGGACAAGTGGGCGTTTACGAGCACTCTCGGCAAGCCGTGCTTGATCGGGGAGTTCCACTTCGGGGCGCTGGACCGGGGTATGTTCAACGTCGGCTGCAACAGTGCCCACGACCAGGGCGAGCGCGGCCGGTTGTATGCGCAGTACGTTCGGAGCGCGTGGGCGCTGCCGGCATTTGTGGGCTGCCACTGGTTCCAGTACCACGACGAGCCGCTGACCGGTCGCTGGGACGGGGAGAACTACAACATCGGTTTCGTCTCGAATGCGGACTACCCCTATTGGGAGTTGGTGAACGCGGCGCGTACGATAAACGCGCAGATATATGCGGTGCGGGGCAAAGCGGCAGACCGCCAATCCGGACAATGAAGTCGCGCGACGCCCGATCATTCCGTCAGTCGTGAACTTGGATAGAAGCCTGTAAGGCCTTTGACGTTCAGTACCGCAGGGGTTTGGGGGGATGCAATCCCCCCAAGGTGTTAGGGCCGTTCAGCAGTCCCGCCAAAGATTCACGTCTGCCAAGGCATCAACTCGCCGACGTGGGAGAGAGCCTCAGGGCCGGCGTCCCCCTTCAGGGCCTCGGGGCGCCGACCTGCCGCCTCAGTTTCGAGCAGTCGCAGCTTTCGCCACAAGCCCCCGCCGTATCCGCCGAGCCCCCCGTCCGCGTTGATGACACGGTGGCATGGGACGAGAATGGCAATCCGGTTGAGGCCGACGGCACGCCCCACGGCGCGAGCCGCCTGTGGATCGCCCATTTCGCGGGCAAGATCCGAGTAACTGCGCGTTTCGCCGTATGGGATATGCAGCAGTGCATCCCACACCTGATGTTGAAACTCGGTGCCGGGGTACTTGAGTGGCAGATCGAATGCTGAGCGCCGGCCGGTGAAATACTCGGATAGTTCGGCGCGGAGCCGATCGAAGAGAGGGCTGTCACCCGGCAGAAGGGGGAGACGGAAGCGCCGCCTCAGCGTTGCCAACTGCGCTTCCAGCATCCGGCGATCAGAGAACTCCAACAGGCAGACAGCATCTTCGGTGGCCGCTGCAACCATCGGCCCCAGCGGCGTCTCGATCCATGCCAGGCGAACGAAGTCGGACGCCCGAGCCGCGCCTGGCGTCGTGCCGGAGGCCTTCTCGAAGGCCTCGCGGAACCCGGAATGCGACTCCCAGTCGTGATCGAAGACAGCGTCGTCGAGACTTGCCCCTGCCTTGATGGCTGCGAACGCAGATCCGAGGCGCCTGGCCCGCGCGTAAGCCTGGAAGGTCAGGCCGAAGGCTTTCTTGAAAAACCGGCGAGCCGCCACAGGATCGATGCCCTCCCGCCGAAGCTCCATATCGGTGATGCGCCGTGTCGGGTCTGCCTCCACCCGTCGCACAAGCGTTGTCGCCCAGTCCGGCGCGCCGTCTTCGCTTTCGAGAGGTCGGCACCGGGCGCAGGGCCGGAAGCCGGCGAACAGCGCCTCACGTTGACTGGCATAGAACTCCACGTGCTCGGGCTTCGGTCTTCGCGCCGGACAGGATGGCCTGCAGAAGATTCCGGTCGTCGTGACGGCAAAGTAGAACAGGCCGTCGTATGACGCGTCGCGTCGCATCAGAGCTTGGATCATTTCCTGCCGCGCAGGCATATCATAGCGTGTGGTATCCATACCAGAATAATACCCTCCGCGAGAGATGGCACTCCACCGAAATCTGAACGCCAAACTCGCTGCACGGGCGCGCCAGCAGCCGCCATCGGTTACAAATGTGAACGCTGTCGCATTCCGGAGACGAGAACCCAAAGCGCCCGGCTGACTCTCGCCAACCGGGCGCTGATGCTCCTTTTCGCGATGCTTCGCCCTATGGATTCGCCACATACGCCGCGCCAGCTCTGCGCCGGTTCGGAGCCACGACCCACAGCTTCTCCGCCATGACCTGCTCCATCGTGTAGCCGAAGCGCTCGCAGAATTTGGCGATGTACGGCTTGACCTTCTCCAGGTCCGTTTCGTCCGCCTCGCGCAGTGTCGCATCTCGCGTCGCGATGTGCGACTTGTCGATCTCCCCGCGCAGGTAGATCGTGCCGCCGTGGATGCCGGTGCCGCAATAATCGCCCATGAGCGGCTTGGTGTCCTCTTCCAGGCCCAGCACTACCAGCGTCCCGCCGGCCATGTACTCGCCGAGGAAATCGCCCGCACGACCGCCGGCAACGATCACCGGCGAGCGGTGTTTGTCCGACTTCATGTGGATGCCCACGCGATAACCGACGTCGCCCTTCACATACACTTCGCCGCCGCGCATTCCGTAGCCGAGAACGTCGCCCGCATCGCCGTCGATGACGACCGAGCCGTCGTTCATCGTATTGGCTACGCCATCCTGGGCGCCGTTGTGGATATGGATGGTCGCGCCATTGAGGAAGGCGGCGAGGTCATTGCCCGGTATGCCGAAGACGTCGATGCTGACGCCTTTCTTCAGCCCCGCGCCGATATATCGATGACCGTTGACATTGACGAGTTCGATGGCCTTCTCGCCGTTCTCCGCGATTTCCCGAACCTGCTCGTTAAGCTGTCGGTACGGGGTTCCGGTTGCGTCGATTTGCACGTTAATCACCTGAGGAGGCGGGAGTTAGGAATTGGAAACTGGGAGTTAGGAGACGGCAAACGACGGACGCCGGCCATCAAACCTTCACTCCCCTCCCGCCAGAATGGAACTTGCGTATGCGCGCAGTATGCGCGCTCACGGCTTCGGCCTGCGCGACGCCATCTTGGGTTTCGCTATACCCGAGGTCTTGGGCGAGAATGAGATAGTAGAGCGCCTCATCCAGCGAAGCCTCGGCGATATTCATGAAATGAGCCTTGTCCGCCCGCCCTCTGCGGCGGAATCCTTCGGCAATATTGGCGGGCACGGACACGGCAGCGCGGCGGAGTTGAGACGTAAGGCCGAACATCTCGTTTCTAGGGAAATCCTCAGTTAGGCGATATACATACAAGACAAACTCATGCGCCTTCTGCCAGACAATGAGGTCTCTGAAGCTCTTGGCGACAGGTCTGTCCCCCACAGGCATTCCCCTCGTATCGGCTTCAGCGTTCCAGCCGCCGTCCTCAAACTCCCGGACCGGACTTGCCGCCGTTGCCGTCAACTCCTAACTCCACAACTCCCAACTCCTGCCGTCCTCGCCGTCCTCACTCCCCGGCCGCCTTCACATCCAGCACCTTCAGCATCGTCTCATCCAGGCCGAGGGCGCGCAGGCGGTCGCGGCTGCCGCGCAAGCTCTCGACGGCATTGACGCCGAGGGCTCCGAGGATTTCCTTAAGCTCCTCGGTCCAGCCGTGGATCATATTGCAGACCATTTCGCTGCGCTGCACCGGGTCCAGACGCCGCGTCAGTTCGGGCCGCTGGGTGGTGATGCCCCACGAGCAGTTGCCGGTGTGGCACTGCTGGCAGACGTGGCAGCCCATCGCGATGAGCGCGGCGGTGCCGATGGCCACCGCATCCGCCCCGAGGGCGATTGCCTTGGCGAGATCGGCGCTGCAGCGAATGCTGCCGGCGGCGATGATCGAGACCTGATTGCGGATGCCCTCTTTGCGCAGACGACCGTCGACGACCGCGAGCGCGATTTCAATCGGGATGCCCAGGTGGTTGCGAATCACCGCCGGGGCCGCGCCCGTGCCACCGCGGAAACCGTCGATGTAGATGACGTCCGCGCCCGCGCGAGCGATGCCGCTGGCGATTGCGCCGACATTGTGCACCGCTGCGATCTTGACCGATACCGGCACGCGGTACTGGGTCGTCTCCTTCAGCGCGTAGATGAGCTGGCGGAGGTCCTCGATCGAGTAGATGTCATGGTGCGGAGCGGGGGAGAGGGCCTCGGTGCCTTCGGGGATGCCGCGTGTCTCGGCGATGGCGAGAGTGACCTTGCCACCGGGGAGATGGCCGCCGATGCCGGGTTTCGCGCCCTGGCCGACCTTGATCTCCACCATCGCGCCGGCGTTGAGATACTCCTCATACACGCCGAAGCGTCCCGAAGCGCACTGCACGACGGCGCGGTCGGCGTACTCCTTGAGGTCCTCGTGCAGGCCGCCCTCGCCGGTGGACCACAGCGTGCCGAGCCTCTTGGCCGCCATCGCCAGCGTCTTTTGCGCATTGAGACTGATCGACCCGAAGGACATCGGGGCGAACATGATCGGGGTCTCGAGCACGATCTGCGGCGGCAGCTTCTCTTTCAGTTTCGGCTTGCCGTCGGGACCGATCTCAAGCTCGACCTTCCCCGGCTTGCGCCCGAGGAACGTGCGAAGCTCCATCGGCTCGCGCAGGGGGTCGATGGAGGGGTTGGTGACCTGGCAGGCGTCGAGGACGAAGTGATCCCAGATGACGCCATACGGGCGGTCGTTGCCCATGCCTGACAGCAGAACGCCGCCGGTCTCGGCCTGGCGAAGGGCGGCTTTCTGCGCCTCCGGGGTCCACGAATCGTGCTCGCGGTAGGCCAGCGGGTTGCGCTCGATGGTGATGCACTGCTCGGGGCAGAAGCTCACGCACCGGTGGCAGGCCACGCAATCGACCTTATCGCTCATGACGACGCCATTCTGGAATTCCAGTGCGCCGAAGCCGCAGCCGAGCACACAGCGCTTGCAGCGCTGACAGCGGTCGCGGTCGATGACTACTCGAAACTGACGCGGAACAGTGGACTGTCTCATGTTAATCTATCCAACTCGTTGGTTTGAACGCGCATCGCGGGCTCCCTGCTACCGGGATATACCGCGCCGCGCGGGAAAGTGCGCTCTTCCCCCCTCTCCACTTGTGGAGAGGGGCCGGGGGTGAGGTCGCCGTTTCCCCTCCCTACGAGGGAGGGGATGGCCGCGCGCAGCGCGGCAGGGGTAGGAAGCCGTTCGCCGTCAGGCGACGCCCTCATCCAGCCACCCCATCACGGGTTCGCCGGCTTTCGGCATCCAGGTGCGCTCAGGCTCAGGGCAGATGACGCGGATTGCCGCGTGCTCGCTCGCAATATACAGATCGTCGCCGTCCTCCGCCGCAACCATCGGTCGCAGCTTGATCCGGTCGTTGAGACCCATCAGCCCGCGCGAGTGACCCAGCAGGATCGCGAACGGCCCGTTGACCAGTGCCGAGGCGTATACCGTCCGCAAGGTCGTCTCCAATTCCTTCTTCTGCGGGTCCTGCTCGTCGTCGATGTCCTTCCAGAAGGGCGCTGCCACGACGCTTGCGGCTACGTCCAGTGGCAGCCCTTGCTTGCGGACGAGGAAGTCGAACAGATACACCATGACCTCGGTGTCCGTCTGCAGCGTGCAGCTATACCCATACATTTCCAGGTACCGGCGGTTGATCCCGTAAGACGAAATCTCGCCGTTATGGACGACCGAGTAGTCCAGCAGACAGAACGGATGCGCTCCGCCCCACCATGCCTGGGTGTTGGTCGGGAAGCGCTCGTGCGCGGTCCAGATGTAGGCCTCATACTCGTCGAGCCGGAAGAAACGGCCCACGTCCGCGGCGAAGCCCACGGCCTTGAAAGCGCCCATGTTCTTGCCGCTGGAGAAGACGAACGCCCCGTCGATTTCGACGTTGACGCCCATCACCGCATCGACGACGTAGTCCGCCTCGGTGCCGTAGCCATAGTCCCCGTTCGGCTTGCAGAAATAGCGCCACAGCAGCGGCTCGTTGCGGATGGCCGACGACTTGCGGGTCGGGATCGGCTCGGCGTGCTCGATATCGAACCGGCTCTTGATCCAGTCCTCCGACTTGGCCTTTGCGGTCTCGCCGTCGTACATCAGGTGCATCGCATACAGGTCGCGATGCTCCGGGTAGATGCCGTAGGCCGCGTATCCGCCGCCGAGGCCGTTGCCCCGCTCTTGCATGTTCTCGATGGCCCGGATCATGCCGGCGCCATCCTGTCTCTTGCCCTTGCGGTTCATCCAGCCGATAAGGCCGCAAGCCGCGCTGTCGCGGTTGTAGTCACGAAACATCGGGTTTACACCCCTGAAGAGGCGGGATATGGGAGTTAGGAGTTGGGAAGACGGCGCACGGCGGTCGTCGACTCTTCATTCCCTCCCGCCAGAATGGAACTCGCGTAGATGCGTAAAATGCGGCACACGTTTGCGAAAGCAGTGCCCGGGAGCCGGGCGCTCTGAGATCAGGACGGCGGCACACGGCGACGGCGTCCCCCTGCCGCTTTCTCGCCGCTGCCGTCAGCTCCTGACTCCTGCCGTTTCCGCGGCTTGGCTTCCAGGCCGACCAGCTCCCGCAGTTCCTCGATCCCCGACTTGGTCGAGTCCGGGAGGCCCAGCTTCTTGCGCCGCGAGGCGGAGGGCTGTGTGAGAAGACCGCTGTCCTCGAACGCCTGGATGCCGGCGGTCACGGCTGTCGGCGCGAGGCCGCGCTCGATCGCAAGCTCCTTCAGCGTCCGCATCGCGGTAATCATGCCGAAGTTCTGGAAGCAGCGTTCCTTGCACTCATAGCACTCCAGGCACCGCCACACGTCCTCCGATTTGAGCGCCTCGCCCAGGTCGCCCTCCACAACGCTGCGCATCAGTTCGTACGGGCTGTAGGCGTTCTCGTTGAGCATCGCCGCGCAATTGCGCGAGCACGCCTGACACTCGAGGCATCGCTCCATCGCCGGGATGTCGAAACGGCTGCGGATCGTGCGCTTATCACTCGCGCCGGAGATGAACCTCTCCAGCGCCGACTCGATGGGGATGCGGTGCATGTCCAGCCCCATCTCCGAGACATCAAGCCCCATCGCGACGCAGATGAGTTCCATGATGTACGCCACCGGCACGTTGTAGCGGTGCCCCTGGCGCTCCATGTTGAACTGGGCGATGTCGTACTGCATGAAACACGCCGGGCACACGACGCAGATGCAATCCACGCCGATGTCCGACAGTTCCCGCAGCTTGCGCCGGGTCATGTTCTCGGCCGGCTCGGTGAGCCCGGCCGTGTTCATCGTCCCGCCGCAGCACAAGAGCTTGCTTGGGTAGTCGACGACCGTCGCCCCGAGAGCCTTGATGATCTTCTCGAACATCGTCGGGTCGAGGGGGTCGTCGAGTTCGAGGTCCTCGCTCGGGCGCGTCTGGTGGCACCCCGCGTGCACGGCCACGCGCAGACCTTTCAGCGGATGCACGACGCTCTGGCGGATGCGGTCGAGGCCGATGACATCGTGAAGGATCTCCAGCAGGTGCCGCACATCGACGTTGCCCTCCAGCCGCTTGCCGATGGTCGCGAGCTTCTCATTGACCTCGGCGTGCAGCTTCGAGTCGTTGACGATGTGCTTCTCGGCGCCTTTGAGGGTGCCGACGCATCCGTTGCAAGGGCTGAAAAGGTCGTGTCCGGCTTCCTCGGCGAGCGCCAGATTGCGCGCCGCGGTCAGAAGCCAGATCTCTTCACTTCGGTTCTTGACGAGGGACTTTTCGGGGCAACAGGTAAAGCCATCGAGGTCAGCAAACTCAAAGCCCAATTGATCGAGGCCGGCGCGAGTTGACTTTTCGAGGAATGGGAACCTGCCCGCGATGAAGCAACCCCAGAAGGCAGCAAACATGACAAGGAGCCGTCCTTAGCTACGACGTTGGCCCGTTAGTATACCAACCGTGTTCGGAGAGGTCAACACAGAATCGGCCTTCATTGTTTCCGCTTCAGCAGGCGACGGCAGAGGATGAGCGGCTCCGCCCGCCACCCCAGTCCGGTCGCCGCCCTCCCCCGGCAGGTCACACCCTCTCGGCGGTCGAACCCCTACCACATCCCGCCCGAAAGGAACACGCTCATGCTCAGCGTCGATACCTTGCGCAATCTCGCCTTCGCGGAGCTTGCCCAACTGGCCGAGGAAGGCTGCGATACGACCGCTCTGAGGACCCTCCTCGATCAGGCCACAAGCCTCGCGCCGATCCCGCAGCACGACGCCCTTCTCGCATGGTGGAACCAGGCCGCCGAGGCTCGCTCCGTGCCCGACTTCCCGTATATCGAGCTCTCGACCCTCGCCGAGATCAGGGCAGCCCGCCCCGAGGGCCCGCGCCGTCTCCCGGCGGTCTCCGATGGGGTCTTGTCCGACCGCATCCGCGGCGCGTGGCTGGGCCGCACGGTCGGGTGCATGTTAGGCAAGCCGGTCGAGGGGTGGCGCAAGGCTGACATCGAGGCGATCCTCAAGCACGCGCAAGCCTACCCGCTCGCCGACTACTTCCCGCCCGTTCGCGAGGTCCCCGAGGGCATGGCCGCCTACCCGCCCGACAACGACTGCCTCCGGGGCAACATCCGCTATGGCGCGCGCGACGATGATACGGATTACACCGTCATCGGCCTGCACTGCCTGGAGCGTTTCGGCCCCGACTTCACGCCTCGCGATGTCGCCGGCGTCTGGCTCGAGTGCCTGCCGTACCATCGTGTCTACACCGCCGAGCGCGAGGCCTACCGCAACTTCGTCGACGAGGTCTGGCCGCCCCAGTCCGCCGTGCTGATGAACCCTTTCCGCGAGTGGATCGGGGCCCAGATCCGTTGCGACGGCTTCGCCTATTGCGCCGCCACCTGGCTTGAGAAAGCCGCCGAGTTCGCCTGGCGCGATGCCTGCATCTCGCACATCAAGAACGGCATCTACGGGGAGATGTTCTTCGCCGCGCTGATCGCCGCGTGCGTGGCGACCGACGACCTGCACGCGGCTATCGAGATCGCGCTGTCCGAGATCCCCGCGCAGTCGCGCCTTGCCGAGGCCGTGCGGGACACGGTGGCCTGGTGCGCCGAGGATGATGCCTGGGAGACGACGTGGAGCCGTATGGACGCGAAGTACGGCCATTACCACCCGGTCCATACGATCAACAACGCGGTCGTGGTGCTCATCGGGTGCCTGCACGCGAGCGGCGACTTCGAGAAGGCGATCTGCATCGCCGTCATGGGCGGCCTGGACACGGACTGCAACGGGGCGACAGCGGGGTCGGTCATGGGGGCGCTACTGGGGGCCGAGGGCGTGCCGGAGAAATGGACCGCGCCGCTAAACGACACGCTGCACAGCGCAGTAGCGGGTTTCGAGATCAACCGCATCAGCGGCCTGACCGCCCGCACGGTGACGCAGGCGAAACGAGTGCTCGGCGGCTGATGTCGCCACGCCGGTGGACCGGACAAGCCTCATGCTACGAGATACGCCATGCGACGATTGACCGCAGAGACACAGAGAACGGCCCCGGCCGTGCAATGACAGCCGTTTCCCAGCCGTTCTCTGTGCTCTCCGGGTCTCTGTGGTTCAACGCCGTTCGCCCCTACTTCGTCCTCACATATTCCGGCAGCTTCGGCTCGATGAAATGCTTCTGCAGGCGCGGGAAAGCGGGGATGCCGGTCGGCAGCGCCACCTCGCGGCCCTGGATGAGCGGCTTGGCGTATCTGATGAATTCCTCGGTCACGCCATTGCCGGCCTCGTTGACCCAATCGCGCGGCACGTACTTGGTCTTGTCCGCCACGTTCATCAGTTCGGTCATGCCCAGGTGCCACGCATACGGCTCATCGCTCTCGCGGTCGATGGTAATCATGTAGCCGGTCTCGCCCTCGACGGCGAGTTTCACGGCCTGCTGGCCGACCGCATACGCCTGGTTGAAGTCTGTCTCCGACACGCTCGCGGCGAAGCAGCGCTGCAGGTTGCCGAGGGTGTCGTGGCGGAAGCGGACGCCGACCTTCTCCTCCAGCATCCCGGCGAGGGCTTTTGCGACGCCGCCGAGGCGAGCGTGGCCGAACTCGTCGAGCTTGGCCTCGTCTTCCGCGCTCTTCGTCAATTCCAGGCCCTCCGAGACCGCCACAACCACATAGCCGTGCTTCTTGAACGCGGCCTTGGCGTCGTTGGCGATGTCGTCGATGTCCACCGCGACCTCGGGCAGATACACGAGATGCGGGGCCATGTAGTCATCGAGGCGGCCGACCTGGGCCGCGCCGGTCATCCAGCCCGCGTGTCGCCCCATGATCTCGATGACCTCGCCATTGCCGAACGCCTCGGCATCCTTGGAGGCATATTGCACCGCGGCGGCGGCATAGCGAGCGGCGCTGCCGAAGCCCGGGCAGGTGTCGGTGATCGGCAGGTCATTGTCGATGGTCTTGGGGATGCCCATCACGCGCATCTCCCAATCCGACCCGGCGGCCAGTTCGGAGATTTTGTGGCAGGTGAGCTGGCTGTCGTTCCCGCCGATGTAGAAGAAATAGCGGATGTTGTGGGCTTTGAAGACCTGCAGGACGCGCTCGAGGTCGGCTTCCTTGGGCTTCAGGCGGCTGGAGCCGAGCGCCGCGGACGGGGTGGTCTTCAGCGCGTCGATGACGTTGTCGTCCTCGCGGAAGAGGTCGATGAACTTCTCGTTGAGCACGCCGTCGAGGCCGTGGATGCCGCCGAAGAAGCGGTCGATGCTGTCGGTCTTCTGGGCTTCCTGGACGGCTCCGACGAGGCTGGCATTGATGACAATGGTCGGCCCGCCGGACTGGCCGATGAGTGCGTTTCCTTTGAGCGACATGGGTAACTTACCTCCCAGTGACAATGGCGGGCCGGACGGGCCCGTAGATGGACGGTTGCACGGACGAGAGGGAAGTATAGCATAAGTGCGGCGCGGGGCAAAAGGGGGAATTCAGCATAATGAGTATGATGAATGTGATTGGTGGTTGCTTCAGTCTCGTGTGACGTTCGATCTAGACCGGGCACTTCAGTGCCCGGTGCTTAACCTGCAAGGCGATCCGAAGGAACGCCAAGGCCAGCGCCGACTTCAGTCGGCGGCCTCGCGCGGGGGATGGGCAACGGAGTTCGCCGAGTGAACTCGGCGCTGGCCTTGGCGCTCTGCTGGAGCGCCACAGGTTAAGCACCTCGGGCAGAAGCCCCAGGTCTCGGACGCCGTGACCCCGCGCAGGCTGCCCGTTGTGCCCGGCGGCAGGTCTGGCTATAATCTACCCAGGAGGCGAACGATGGTCATTAGGGCCCCCGTCGCGAGTAAGGAGCGAATGACGCGGACGCCACGGCGATCCCGGCGTCGTGAAGAGCCTGGCACGATCTACACAGTCGTAGTCCTTCGCGAGGATGACGGCCGGTATACGGCGTATGTCCCTGCGCTGAACGACTGTGCGAGCTTCGGCGACACCCTTCCCGAAGCGCTGATGATGGTGCAGGAAGCCATGTCACTGTACGTGGCGACACTGCGTGACCACGACTGGCCCATTCCCGCCGACAACCCTCGCGTCACCGTCGACATGACGGAATCACCCGAGATATCGGTCTACAGGCTGCCTGTACGCTGGGAGGCGGCCAGTGCCTAAGCTGCCTGTCGTCTCGGCGCGGGAGATCATTGCCGCGCTGCTATCAGCCGGGTTCGAGATTGACAGAGAGGGCAGCCACACAATTCTCGTCCACCCCGAACGCCAGCAACTGGTCGCAGTCCCTCGCCACGGCGGACGCGACGTTCCGCCGGGAACACTGCGGCGCATCTTGGCGCAGGCCGGCATGACGGTCGAGGAGTTCCAGCGGCTGCTCAAGTAGTCGGCGCACATACGGATACGGATGACTAAGCCAGGGGGCCAAAGCGATGGACCATTCCACAGCGCCGGAAACCGCACTCGTAGTCGCGGTTATCGCCTTCTATGGGTTCGTCATCCTGGTCGGCGTTGCCGCATGCGTCCTGTGGATCGCGGCGCTGATCGACTGCCTCCGCCGCGAGTTCCCCGACTCGACCGAGAAGCTTCTGTGGGTTCTGGTCATCATCTTCGTGCATTTCCTCGGCGCGCTAATCTACTACTTCGTCGGACGTAGCAGAGGCCGCCTGCCCACCGCCTCGCCCATGCGGATGTGACGCCGCCTCGCTATTCCCTCACCAGCACCCTCCCCGACTGCGCCGGCATCTCCACGCACACACTCCCGCCCTCCGGCGTCAGGTTCCGGTCCCAGCCGACATCCCGTAAGGCCTTCGTACCGGCCACCGGCACCTTCACCGTCTCCGCCCACGCGTCCGGGTTTAGGAGTGCCACGCCTTTCTCGAACGCTCGGTACTGCACCCCGCCTATGCGCTTGAGGTCCGAAGTCGGCCTCCCCAGGCGAATCCCGTACACCGCATCCGCGAACGCCTCCCCGCCTTTGATCCCCGCCAGCGTGTACCCGTCTGCCCACAATGGACCGTACAGGCGCGAATAGGCGTAGGACAGCAGCGCCGCATCCTTCATCCGGTCTGACATCGCGCCGCCGAAGTAGGGGAGCGTCACGATGACCTTCCCGCGCGCGAGGGCCTCATCGTGCCGCGCAACAGACCAGCGCATCTCCGGCCAGGTGGAGCGCAGGTCGGTCGAACCCTCGCCATACGGGAAGGCCTCGAGCATCTGCGCGTCCGTGTATGCCCAGTGGCTGCCCAGCGTCGAAGTGCAGGTGTTCTGGATCACGACGCGGTCATTGCCGAAGCTCTTCACCGTCTGGTAGATCTCGCGCAGGAGGTCCTCGTAGGCCTCCGTGTTCGTCTTGCGCCCGTCGGTGTGCGTGTGCTTGCCGAACTGCGGGCCATAGCACTCGACCGTGGGGCCGGCGAGGTCGATGAAGACCCCGTCGTAGCCCATTTCCATGAGCATCCGCACTTGTCGCACCGCCGCCTCATGCAGGCCTTTCTGGTGCAGGCAGGTATTCAGCAGGCCGGGGTGCCCGTGGTCTTTCCCCCAGGCATCTCTTTCAACTTGCCCCTTGTCGTCGATGCACTTCCAGTCCGGGTGGTCCTTGAGGTCGCGGCTCTCATTGTCGATCGACTCGTACCACTCACTGTAGACCTTGCCCCCGCCGGCCTTCTGCATGTCGGTGTCGAGGAGGCACGTGTAGACCACATAGTGCAGCAGCTTCACCCCGGCCTTGTGGCAGCGTTCGAGCGCTTTCCTATCCGGTGTACTGCCTATGATGAACGGGAAGCGCTGTAGCTTGCTATGGACCACGTCGTCGGTCCAGTCCGGTGATGACCGATAGTACAGGTTGTAAGCCTCCGCCTCGCGCAGCCAGTTCGGGGCGGCCTTCCCCACGTCGATCTTGCTCGCCTGCCGGGCCTCAGTGAAGGGATCGAGTGCGAGGATGATGTGCGGGGGCGTCTTCGCGAACAGCGCCGCAGCCGCCCCGGCATCCTTCACTCCCGCCAGCCCGAAGCTCGCGTTGAGCGTCTCTCCCGGCGAGAGCGTGGTCGAGCGCGGCAGCGCGTGCAGGAACACGCTGCCGGTCTCTCCGGGGCCGCGGCCGGCCATATTCGTCGGGAAAACAGCGATGCCGCCCTCGGCCTTCGGGAAGTGCCACCAGTTGCGCCAGGGGATGCTGTCCCACTCCTTCGTGCGGAAGGGGATGGCCTCGACGCCCTGTGCGCCGGGGGCCGAGTATCGGTCGGCGCTGATGTTGCTCTGCCAGTAGTAGTACTGCCCTCGCGTGCCCGAGAGCACCCTCAGCTTGCTGGTGACGAACACCGCCGGTATGCCGCGCAGGGCCTCGACGCGGATCAGAAACTCGCGCTCGTCCTTGACGGGATAGGTGATGTCCACCTCGAGCCTGCCTGCGCTCGAGGACACCACCGGCTGTTTCTCCGCCTTCGACGGGGCGGTCCAGCCGTCGCCCAATTGCAGCGAAGGATCAAGGGTGCAGTCGCCGGAGGGCGAGGCGAGGTGCAAGCTGCCGTCGGTCAACGAGACGGTGAGCGTCTGGTCCATGACCGCGATGGTGACGGCATCCCGGGCATGGCTGAACCTGGGGTCGTCATCGGCTGCGGACACGGCTAGTTGTGCGGTAAGGGTGCTGCATACGACCGCGATGAGTGCGAATCTGCGCATAGCTGCGGTAGCCTCATATTTGAACGGATATGGACGCCGACATCGCTCGGCGACGCTGGGACGGCGCCCCCGCCCTCACTTCTCCAACTCCCGCGCGACCGCCTCCCTCAGTTCGGAGAACTGCTCGGGCGATAGCATGTCGAACTGCAGACGCCCGGCGTCCTCGGCGGATGTCTGTTGCTGCCGGCCCGACAGCCCGACGAAGTCGCTCACCAGTCGCGCCATCTGGTCCCGGTCATATCCGCGTCGCTTCGCCAACAGGTTCAGGTACTCCACATCCTCCTGCCCGCGACACAGCGCGAGAAGCCGCAGGCTGACGACCGGCCCCGTGGCGCCGAAGCGGTCTCCGGGGATGAGCAGCCCGGTCGGGTCCGGCTGCGTGAGGGCCCCCGGACCCCCGATGGAGTTCCAGGGCAGGATGCCGTCGGCCCCGGCGCAGTAGGCCTTCAGCGCCCAGCCGACCGCCGTCAGATTCGTCTGCGAGATCGGGTTCGCCTCGCCGTAATGCCACAGGGTCACGCCCTGGTCGCGGAAACGCCGGCAGTATTGCGGGTGCGCGAACAACTCCGAGCTGACGCACATCAGGTCGATGCGCCCGTCGAGCCAGTCGCGCTGGTACTGGGGCCGCGAGATGTCGCCCCGATAGATGAAGCGCGGGCCAGGCCCTTCGCCTCCGCGTGCGGCGGGCATTCCTTCAGCCGCAACGCGTGGGGCGGGCGTCTCGCCCGCCAGGCCCCGTGGGGCCGGCGTGTCACCTGCCAGCCTCAAGCCCTCCCGGTACAGCCCCGCAAACAACCGCAGCGCCAGCCAGTCATCCCGGTGCATCGGCTCGTCGAGCAACCACCAGGAGATGCCCCGGAAGTTCGACTTCTCATCTTTGTAGTAGTACTTATCGTTCTGGTAGCACTGCATGTCGGTCTGCAGCCACCTGCGCTCGGCGAAGTGCTCGACGAACTGCCGCGTCACCGATACGAACGCCTCCTTGAGTGTCGAGTCGAAGGCCTGCTCGACCGGCGGAGCCGTCATGGCGTGGGCGATGATGTTGTCCGGGTACTTGCGGATGTCGTTCCCGCCGGTGTAATGGCCGTCCATCGGCGTCGGCCAGCCCTCGTACAGCGGTAGATAGATATGTGAGACCGGCACCCCGGCCCTCACCCCGCCGAAGGCGCTGCCGTCGAGGTACGGCCCCCAGTGCCGGTCGTAGACGCTCCAGTCGGTGACGCGGATGTCCTTGCCCGCGCCGCTGACTTGCGGTACCCAGCCGAAGTCGTTGTTGCCGGAGTGCGAGTACCCCAGCGGGTTGAGCGTCCCGCGCAGGGCGTGCGCCGCGGCGAAGAACTTGCGCTCGCGGGCGAGATAATCGTCCCAGTTGGCGGCCTGGCACACCGGCCCGTAGCAGTTGAGGTCCAGCTCGAAACTCGTCTTCGCGGGGACCTCGAAGTTGCGGACCCACATGCGGATCGGGATAACGGGACCGGGCCCGCCCGAATCAGGCACAACGCGCACCTGGCCGGTTGCCTCGCCCTGCCTGGCATCGCGCGGGAGTTCCCAGACAATGGTGAACGACTGATTGCGTTGGCCGGGAACTGCATTGTCCGGCGCGGGGATCATGGCCTTGCCGTCGGGCATCGGGGCCATGTAGTCGGCGTACCAGTCACCGTCATTCACGTACCAGTTGCGGTACACGCCGACGGGATTCGGCATCGGGTTCGCCGCGCCGGGGGCGAACTGGACGCTGAAAGAGACCGGCGTGCCCTTGGTCGTCTCGACGATGAGTTGAACTGCGACGACTTCGCCGCGCGCGCCTTTGCAGTAAGCGGTGTCGCGCAGCCACACTGGATTCTGTCCGGCATACGCGCCGGCGAGCGGTCCACCATATCTGGCCGCGCCCACCTCCTCAAGCACATTGGCGCTTACCGGATGCACCTTGCATTCAGCCGGGCAGATCCACGCGCGTAGGCTGCCAACTGCTTGTGGCTGAGCAAGTACCTTGGTAACGGGCCGCGGGGCCGCCAGCGGAGCAGGCTTCGCCTTGGCCGCGCTCGCAGTCGCCTCGAGCGCTTGCACGTTGCTCTCGCGACCGAGGTACGCCACGGCCTGCACGCGGACCTCGTAAGGCACACCGGGCTTCAGGCCGGGGATGACGAAGGACTGCTCCTGCCCGGCAGGCGCAGGCTGGGGAATGAGGTAGCGCGGCAGTTCCGTGCGCTTGCTGGAGTATGCCGGGTCACACTGGACCCGATACCCCAGCGCGCCCGGCGAGGTGAGTCTCACGCGGATCGCCCCGGTGTCGAACGTCGCCGCAGCCGGCCAGGGCTCGGCGGCGACCGGGGCCAGTGTCAGCGCCGCCAGCCTCGCGCTGGGGATTTCGGGTTCGACCGCCATGTACGGGGCGAAGGCGTTCTGTTCGCGCGAGTGGACGTCATTGTTGGCCATCGTCTGGCCTTTCTCGTCGGACAGGCACAGGCCATACGAGAAGCCGCACATCATCGCGTCGACGAGCAGCGGATCGACATCGACCGCGAACCAGTCGTCCGGCTCCTGGCGGATGTCCACATAGCGGACGATGGTGTTGCCGTGGGTGATCGCCACATCGAGGAAGTCGCTGCCCGGCCCGGCCCACATCTTGTCCGGCCAGACGGCGCGGGTGAAGGTGCAGCCGTCGGTCGCCGGCCCGCCGGTCCCGGTGCCCTCCTGCCAGTCGGCGGCGATGGTAGACAGGCCCACCGTGCGCAGCAGGTTCGGGTGGGCGTTGTGGAGGTGCAGCGTGGCCTGCGCGACGCGCTGTCCCTGCAGCGGCGCGAGATCGAACTTCAGGAGCATGTAGTGCTCATTGCCCTTGATGCGGATGACGCTCGACGCGCCGCTGTTGCAGTTGACTTCGCTCGGATGTGCCTGCAGCGAGGTGTCGGCGATCACAGGCAGACGGATGGCCTCTGCGCCGAGGACCGAATGCGGGAGGAGCAGGGCAATCAGTGACAGCGGCGACATGGGGTAGACCTCCTGGCAGACGTCCTACCGAGGCGGCTCCGGCTCATCGCTGCGCGTGGGGCGTCTGTCGGCGAACACCACGACCAACAGGCACAGCAGCCCGAGCGCGCTGATGGCCCCGCCGATCCGCAGCCCGTATGGCGCGTATTTGAACTCTACGTCGCACGGCCCTGTCGGCAGGTCCACAGCCATGAATGCGGTGTTGGCGGTCCTGATTTGCGCCGGCGTGCCGTTGACGGTGGCGGACCAGCCGGGCAGGTTCGAAATCGCCAGGATCAGGTACTGCCTGGGGCCGTCATCCACGTGGAAGCGGTAGCTACGGCGCTCTGTGGCGGTGAGGTCGACGTGGCGCGCGGGCGTCGCTGCAGACGCAGCCTGGGTGCCGCTGTCCACGGGGCTGATCGCCGGCCGCACGAGCATGTCATCCAAAGCCGCCTCGTGGTTTTCCACTCTCTGCCAGAGGTCTTCATCGGTTGTGCTCTGGCTGACTGTCCAAGCCAGGCCGCAGTAGAGTCCGTTCGTGTAGATGCGGTCGTCATCGTGGCGTGCCAGAGGCTCCCATCCCGCCGGAACATCAGCCGCTTCAGGACCGGCGCAAAGGATGTTGCAGCCCAGCGCCGCGGACACGCTGGGGCTCCGCAGCCGCAGATGTCCCGTGTGGCGGATCAGTTTGCAGACCGGCGGCGCCATCGGGCCATAGAAATCCGGTCGGTTGACGCCGAAAAGAGCGCCGGGGAGAGGATCGAGCGGCGAATTCAGAGGACTGCCGGGCGGGATCGTGTCATCATCGCCGTAGCCGGTGACCATGACGCGCCCTGTAGGGCCCTGGGCGCTCGCCAATATGGAGCCCAGAGATGCTGCAGGGTAGATCCGGTCAGGAGCCGTCGTCGGGTCGAAGCGCCAGGTGAATACGACCACCTGCGCCAGTGCGAGCACCACAGCAGCGCCGACTGCCCTTGATTCCCAGCCGCGATGTCGCGATGCGACGAGAAAGGCCAAGCCTGCGGCGAGGCATACAGCCGCCAGTTCGGCGGCGTCACAGGCGATGAACCCGGCGTAGGAGGCATACAACTGGGCTCCCTGCTCGGCCCTGTGCATGACCTTCTGTACCAACCAGAGATTGATCGGCTTGCCGAATGTCACCCATGCCGCCGCAAAGCCGCACGCCAGCCCCACCCCAAGGCACATACGAGCCAATGCCGACCACAGCCGCTGGGAGTTGTCGGGCCGACGCAGCCGGTCTATCACCAGTCCGACGGCCAGGCAGAACAGACCGCTCGACACAATGGCCCATCTGGCCGGACACCGGAACCGGTTCAGTACAGGCAGATAGGGCACCAGACGGTACAGTGGGTTGTACCCGCCCATCGCCACGAACAGGAACAGGATGATGCCCACAGCCAGGCGCCTGAATGCGCGCCTGTGGGCTTCACTCGTCGGTCGGACCACGAGGACGAGCAGCGCGGCCAGCCCCCCGTGGTAGAGACTGGACTCCCAAACCTGGGCGGTACCCCAGGTGCCGCCCGCAGTCGGAGCTCCGAAGAAGTTCGGCAGAAAGGCAGTCACCAGATTCCACGGACCCAGTGAGTCGTAGATCAAGAACCGCCATCCGCCGCGCTCCACGCCGCACGTGTGTATCATGACGTACACGGGATAGAGGCAAATCCCGGAGCACACCAGGCCCAATGCGAAGGGAGCGAGGCTGCGCCCAACCACTGCGATGCTCCGGCGCTCCAGCGCTCTTGCACCCGATGCAACGAGCGCCTGATACGCGAGAGCGGCAGCGGCGATGAAGCAGAATGTATAGATGAGCTCTTGCGGATGGTTGGACGCACTGAACACGGCAGCGAGGACGCCTACGATCATCCACCCGCTAGTGCGTCTGTAGGCCCACTCGATGCCGCCCAGTGCACCCCATGGCATCCACACCACTGTGGCCATGAGAGGATACGGCCACTCGTGCGTCGCGACGGCTCCGGAGAGCGCGAATGTTGCGCCCGCGACAACGCTGCCGGTGAGACTGATCCGAAACAGTCGCGCCAGCAGGAACATCCCCAGGGCAGCGGCTACGCAATGGAGGAAGACGGTCAGCCCGAACGTCCAAGTTGAGGCGAAGGGAAGCAGGCAGACCAGGTGGAGCGGGTCCAGTATCCCGCTCTGTCCGTCCGCCCACAGGGGATGGCCGCAGGCCACCTCCTTCACGATCGGAAACCAGTCGCCGTGCAGGCGGGCCTGAGCCAGGTAGGTTTGCCAGGGGTAATCTTGCTGCCCGATGTCGCAAGCATAGAGTGCTTGGCCGAAGGCCAGTGACCGGATATATGCGAGAGCGACAAGCGCGACAAGCGCCAGCAATGCCGCGGCAGTCATCAGTCGTGCGTGGGGGCGGGGTGTCTTCGACGCGGTGTCTTCCACCTGCAGTAGTCCTCCAAAGACGATGGGGCGCGAAGCCCGGGTTCGTTGCTGCACCGCCCGAACCCTCTTCTTCACCCCACCTTATGATGCCGGCTCAGCTTCAGGCTCCACGGCTGGTGGAAATCCCATAGGTCCCGGTGCAGTTGGTGCGCAAGGTCGGGCATCTCCTCGACCAGGTTGTGCCGCTCCAGGGGATCGCACAGCATGTCGAACAACTCGTTCGGCTTCTCTCCACGGTTGTCGATGAACTTGTACCGATCCCAAATCACCCCGGAACGCACATTCCACGCCCCCATGTACAGCTTCTCGTGCACGGAAGGCGCCTCCCCCTTCACCAGCGGCGCCAGGCTCACCCCGTCCACCGTGCGCGGAAGCTCGAAGCCCGCCATCTGCGCGATGGTCGGCAGAAAGTCGATGTTCGAGATCAAAGCCGGGCTGCACACGCCCGCGGGGATCGTGCCCGGCAGGCGCATCATCCACACCACCCGCGACAGTTCGTCATACAGCGGATACCCGAACTTGCGGATCGTGCCGTGGTCGCCCAACTCCTCCCCGTGATCGCTCATCAGGATGACCAGCGTGTCTTCGGCGAGGCCCAGGCTGTCGAGGTGCGCGATCACCGGCCCGACGAGCTGGTCGTCCGTCTCGGTGGTGCTGGCCTTGTATAGCGCCCGCACGTGCTCGATGTCCCCGGGGCCCATCCAGTGCATCGAGGGGGCCATCGGCATCGGCAGGTATCGGCCCTCGTAGCCGAAACGCGGCTCGTACATGCTGCGGTACGGTTCGGGCGCGTCCCACGGCTCGTGGGGGCCGAAGCTGTCGATCCACAGGAGAAACTTGTCCTCGCGGTGCTTCGTCAGCCAGTCGTTCACCTGATCGGCCATCAGCGCCGGTAGATACTTGCCGTACTTGCGGGTGCAGATCTCGCGGTTTGCCATCGTCCGCAGGTAGTAGTTGACTTCCTTCGGGGGCGAGTAGTCCGGCGGGAAGTACGCGTCCGATTCGGTCGGCGTCTCGCCTTCGATGGGCGGAAGGCACTTGCCCATCGGGAAGTGGACGAACTCGTCGAACCCTCGCGTCATGTTCGCGCCATTGTTGAACGGCGTATCCGAGAACGCAGCGGTGAGGTAGCCTTGCTCGCGGAGAAGCTCGGCGATGTGCAGGTCATCGGCGCGCAGCGGCATCCAGGGGCGGTTCATGAAGGTGTAGCAGCCGGTCACCAGCGCCGTGCGCGCGGGGATGGTGTTCGGCGATTCGGGATACGCGCGGGTGAAGCGGATGCTCTGCGCCGCGAAAGCGTCCATGTTCGGAGTATGGATGTCCGAATTGCCATAGCAGCCCACACAATCGGCGCGGAGGCTGTCGAGCATGAGAACGACAATATTCATAAGATACGAAACCTCGGCAGGAGTCTCGGAAGCGGTAACGAATCCATGATACAACCGTGGACAGAGCGGTGCAATCCGTTGGCAAACGGATACTGCAATCCGTTGGCAAACGGATAACGCAATGCGTGTTCGCGCATGAGGGATAGGAGGCGTGTCGAATGGCAAAAGCAGCGGCTGCCAAAGCAGCCCCGGCCAAGGCCGCACCAGCCAAGAAGACGTTCGTCTGCTCCAGTTGTGGCGCCGTCACGACATCGAAAGGCCACCTGTGCAACCCGGTTCCGCTGGAGGGGAAAGCGGCCTGCTGCGACGCTTGCGGCAAGCCTATCGAAAGCGCGCGCCATATCTGCGAGGCGAAGAAGGCCGAGCTGAAGTTCGTGTGCGATAAATGCGGGCGCGTCGCCACGACCAAGAGCCTGTTGTGCGCTCCGAAGAAGATACCGGCCTGAGCCAGACAGTGTGCAGCAGCCAGTGGCCCCAGGCCAAACAGTGGCCCCGACAATCCTGTCGGGGAATCAGGCGCAGGCCCCAAGCCAGCCAGTGGCCCCGACAATCTTGTCGGGGAGCCGTTTGCCGCATCCACACAGGGATTCGCCGACAGAGCGCCGAAATCACACGCGAGTGTCGATGACGGCGCTCTGCGCTTTCTCGGAGGTGTCGCTGCCCATGCCGATGTTGCGCTTATCCATGATGGGCCGCAAGCTGGCCCTGCTTGTGGCCGCCGCGAGTGTCCTGCTGAGCCTGCCCTTGGTTACCTGTGCGGACGGGACTGCCCCCCGTTCTATCTTGTCGCGGACCGCGCGCGGCCACGCCATGCGCTACTACCTGGCCCCCCCGGCGGAGGGTGCGCCTCAGGCCAGCCGGCCGATCCTCGTCGTGTGCTGCCCACGCGGGGCGCAACCCGATATGGTGCGCGCCTATGCAAACGCGGATCGTGAGAGCCGGTTCATCATCGTAGCGCCGGTAATCGTCACTAACTCCGGGAAGCAAGATCCGAGTGGCGTGGGATACGGACAGGACGTGGTGGACCTCGTCGCCCACGAGGGCGGGGGCCGGTTCGACGAGGAAGGCATCCTGGCCATCGTCGGGGAGCTGCAGACCGAGTTCAGCGCCCAGCATCGGTTCTTCATCACAGGCTTCTCAGCGGGCGGGCACGCCACTTGGCTGATGGTCTTCCTGCATCCTGACCTGCTCGCCGGGGCGGTGTCGAATTCCGGCAACTTCATCGGTCGCAGCCTGCCGGGCCGTGCGCTGTCGCAGTCGCCCGAGCGCGCCACGCTCCCCATCCGGGAGATCATCGGCTCCGATGATGGTCACTACCCGTCCCTGTACGCGCAATGGCAGGCCGCTCGGAAGCTCGCGACGGACAACGGGTGGGGGAATCTATCTGAGGAGATCGTCCCCGGCGAGAAGCACGCCCCGAGACCGGACCGCGTGCTCGCCTTCTTCTCGCCCATCCTCGCCAACCCTCAGCCCGCGCACTGACCGCCTGCGCCCCACCCGGCAGGTATCCCCGCCTCAGTGCGGAAACCTGCTGCCATGCCGATCCCTCAATTGCCCGAGATGTGCGAGGTCGCTCTCGATAACCGCGAGGAACTCAGCGCGGCTCTCGCCGCTTACGGCCCCGATACCTCCGACCTGAACTTCACCAATCTGCACATCTGGAAATCCAAGTACGGCTTCCGGGTCGCAAAGGCGGGCGAGGCCATCTGCCTGTTTGCGCTCCGGCCCGACCCCGAAGACTCGTTCATCCTCCCGCCGCTGGCCGGAAACGTCGAAACGGTGCGGCAGTGCCTGGGCATTCTGGAGGACCTCGGCCACGACCCGAAGCTGGCCCACGCCTCCCGCGCCGATCTCGACAGATGCGGCGTCACCGACACCGACTTCGAGATCGCCGAAGACCGCGACAACTCGGACTATGTTTACAGCGTCCGCGATCTCATTGAGTTGTCCGGCAATCGCTATCACTCGAAGAAGAACCACATCGCTCAGTTCATGTCGAAGCACGACTTCGAGTACCGCCGGTTGACTCCTGACCTCGTCCCCGAATGCCTGGAGCTTCAGGATCGCTGGTGCGATGAGAAGCACTGCGACCTGGTGGCCTCGCTTCTGGCCGAGCACGCGGCGATCCGCGAGGTGCTCGGGAACATGGCCACCCTTGGCGTCATCGGCGGCGCGATCCTCATCGACGGCCGGGTCGAGGCGTTCACGATCGGCGAGTTGCTCAACCCCGAGACGCTCGTCATCCATATCGAAAAGGCCAACGGCAACTTCCACGGTCTCTATCAGGCCATCAACCAGCAGTTTCTCGAGCACAGTGGGCCGACACCCCCTTCGTCAACCGCGAGCAGGACCTCGGCATTCCGGGCCTGCGGCAGGCGAAGGAGTCGTACTGTCCCGTGCGAATGGTGGACAAGTACGTGGTGAGGCAGAAGTGAGACGGCAGGAGCCAGAGGCCAGGAGCCAGGAGCCAGGAGAACGGCAACGACACCCCGCACATCCCGGCGGAATGCCACGAACCGGAAGGACGACGTATGCGCGACAAACTGATCTCGCTTCTCGATCGGCTGCTTGTGACCCATTCCCCCTCGGGTGAAGAGGGGGAGATGGAAGGCATTGTCGAGGAACTGCTGCAAGGGTGCTGCGACAGCGTCTGGCGAGACCCGCACGACAACATCATGGCGAAGATCGAGGGGCGATCCTCGGAGGATGCCACCCTCGTGCTCGCCCACAAGGACGAGATCGGCGCAATCGTCCACACCATTGATGACAAGGGCCTGCTGCGGCTCGAACCTCTGGGGGGATGCGTGCCCTGGGCCTACGGCGAAGGGCCGTGGGACGTGCTGGGCGACGAGGTCATCACGGGGATTCTCAGCGTCGGCAGCAAGCACAGCACCGGCGAATCTCCGCAGATCGCCGCGGCGAAGGCAGGCAACCTGCACTGGGGGCTGTGCTATATTGACTGCAAGCTGAGCAAGGATGAACTTGCGGCGAAGGGTGTGCGCGTCGGCACTCGCGCCTGTGTCGCCCGCTCGCGCAAGACGCCAATGCTCCTCGGCGATTGCATCGCCGGCTACGCGCTCGACGACAAGGCCTCCGTAGCTATGATGGTCCTGCTCGCGCGGGCGATCCACGAGTCAGGCTTACGCCCGGCGCGGGATCTGTACCTGGCCGCCACCAGCAATGAGGAGCCGGGCATCTCGGGTGGCGCATACGCGGCGGCGCACGTCCCGGCGTCCGAGGCCATTGCGCTCGAAATCGCGCCCGTTGCCCCCGAATATCCTATTATGATGAGTGACCAGCCGGTGATCTTCTATAAAGACGCGATCTTCGTCTATCATAAAGGCCTGTCGGATCGGCTGTGTTTTACGGGGAAGAACCTGGGGCTGGAGTGCCAGCCGATGCTCGTGCGCAGCTTCGGCAGCGATGTCAGCACCGCGGTGAAATACGGACACATCGGCCGCGCCGCGTGCGTAGGTTTCCCCACCGAGAACACGCACGGCTACGAGATCGGCCACCTGGGGGCGATGGAGAACTGCGTAAAGCTACTGCAGGCGTACCTGATGGGCGGGGGCGGCTGAAGACGGGGGATTCGAACCACTAAGACACGAGGGCACGAAACGGCAAAGGCATACGCAGGCCGTCTTGCCGTTTTCGTGATTTGGTGTCTTAGTGGTCACACAACGGAGGTTCTCCCATGTCTGACAGACTCGGCGCGGCGGTCATCGGCCTTGGCATGATGGGTACGGGGCACGCCCGCATCTGGGCGGAACTCGCCGGCACGCGACTCGTTCAGGTGTATGACGTTGTTGCCGATAGGGCCGCCCAGTTCGCCGGACAGTTCGGCTGCAACGCGGCGGGCAGCCTCGAGGAGGCGATCTCCGACCCGCAGGTGCAGCTCGTCAGCGTGTGCGTCGATGACCAGCGGCACGTCGAGCCGTGCGTGAAGGCCGCGCAGGCCGGCAAGCATGTGCTCGTCGAGAAGCCCCTGGCGACATCGGTTGCCGACTGCGACACGATCATCGCCGCGTGCCGCGAGGCCGGCGTCACCCTCATGGTCGGGCACGTGGTGCGCTTCGACCCACGCTACCAGGTCGCGAAACAGGCCATCGACGCCGGGGCGACGGGCGACCCGATCCAGGTCTTCGGGCGGCGCAACAACATCCTCGCCTCGGGTCTGCGCATTCAGAGCCGGACCTCGGTCGCATTCTTCCTCGGCGTGCACGACATCGACATCATGCGCTGGTTTGTGGGCTCCGAGGTGATCTCGGTGTATGCCGAGAGCGCGCGCAAGCTGCTCACCGAGGCCGATGACAGCATCTTCGCCCTGATGAGGTTCGCGAACGGCTGTGTCGGGTGCCTGGAGACCTGCTGGGTCGTCCCCGCAGGTGTCCCGAACACGCTTGACGCAAGAATGGAACTGGTCGGTACCACGGGACGCGTTGCCGTGCGTTTGGGCGACGAATCGTGCGAGGTAGCGTCCGCGACGCGTGCCGAGAGGCCCGACGTGACCTACGGTCCGGTCTTCGCCGGGAAGCAGCAGGGGGCCCTGAGGCTGCAATTGGAGCATTTCGCCGAGTGCGTGCGGACGAGGCGCGAGCCGCTGATCTCGCCCGAAGACGCGCGGGCGGCCGTGGCGGTGGCGGAGGGCATCCACAAGTCCCTCGAGACGGGCGATCGGGTGATGCTCAGGTGAGAGCGCCTCGCGTCCGGCTGGTGTGCGCGTTTGTTGCGGCGTTCCTGGCTTTGGTTCTGGCCGTGGCGGTTGCCGATTTGCCCTCGGCTCCGCCGGGGCAGAAAGCGGCAGCGGAAGCCGGGCTTCAGGTTTTCCCGGCGGCGAATGACTTCAAGGGCCGGGCGCTGGTAGACCTCGGCGCACTGGACGACGACTGGCCTGCCATTGCGCAGACCCTCGCAGGGCTTGTGCCGGCCGATCTGAACCCCGCGGCGCTGCGGACGGTCGGTATCACGGACCCCTTGATCGCCGGCTTGCGCGCCATGCCTGCGGTCGCCATCGTCGGCTCTTGCCGCCAGTTTTCCGACGCCGAATCGATTGTCCTGACCGAGTACCTGCGGGCCGGGGGGCGGGCGCTGATCCTGGTGCGGGCTTCGGACCCGAACGTCATGCGCATCGTCTCCGTGAATGGCCTGATGCTCGGCCTCGATGTGACCGCGATCCTTGGAAGGGGGCCGGGAGCAGTCGAGGTGACGGACCATCCGGCGGTCGCAGGCCTCAAGAACCTCGGCACAGCGCCCGCGGGCGTGCGGCTGATGGCCCCGCAAGCCGAGAAGCTGGCATCCGCCGGGGGCGTCACCATCGCCGTCGCCGCGACCGAGGGACAGGGCAGGTATGCGGTTGTCGACGCCAGCGCCCTGTCCGTCGCGGACCCCAAGGACGCGAAGGCAGTGGCCGCGAGGGATGCCTACGCGAAGCTGGTGCAGTCGTGCCTGGCATGGGTCACAGCCAAGTAAGGCGAAACGGGCAGCGCGCGGATTCCGCCCATACGGCGGTTGACGGGCAGGAAACGGGTAGGCTATCATTGAGTTACGGCTGCGGAGCAGCGCAGGCCGAGCCGTAAGGTGATTATCGATGACGGTAAGCATGGCTGGCCGAGCTGAGATTGCGCTTCGCACCCTGCGTCCTACGGAGCAGGGGAAGGTCCTTCGCGCGGTGAGTCTGCTCGGGACATACGACGCAGGACAACTCGTATCCAGTGACAACGTGCGCCGACTAACCGGCTCCGCCGAAGGCTTGTACGCGTTCAGAGCGTCGCCACAGTTACGCGTCCTGTTCTCCCGCCGGGGAGACGGCTATATAGTCGAGGACATCGTGAGGCCTGACCGCGTGAAGCACTTGCAGGCGGATGGAAGTGCACAGTGAGGGGGTTAGAGCGGCGCGTTTTCGATCCCGAGGTGTGTCGTACCGAACTGGCGGAGCTCAGAGCCCTGCTACGCTCCAGACCCTATCTCGCTGAGCGGCAACACATCCTGCCCTTCTTCAAGGCTCGATGCAACTTGTCCATGCTGATAGGGGGGTATGTACTCAATATCGGGTCTGCAGATGCGCTTACGCACGAATACCCCTTGTGTGAGCACTTCAGAGCCGACCTGATCGTGGGGAACACAGCCAAACACGACTATCTGCTGGTGGAGTTCGAGGACGCAGCCCCTGACGGTCTCTTCGTCAAGCGCGCGAGGTCGGTTCTCGAATGGTCGCCCCGCTATGAGCACGCGTTCTCCCAAGTGGTTGATTGGCTGTGGACGCTGGAGGATCAGCGCAGCACGGGCGACTTCGAGAGCGTCTTCGGAAGCAGAAGAGCCCGTTTCCATGGTCTGATTGTGGTTGGCAAGGATGTACACCTCGAGAGCAGAGAGATGGACCGTCTGCGGTGGCGAACCGACAAGGTCATGGTGGACTCGCAGAGAGTGTCGTGCGTAACGTTCGACGAGCTTGCTGACGATCTGGACTTCCGCCTCATGACCTATTATGGCAAATGACCCTCGCGACGCGCGCATGTGACAGCGGCGGTCCTTCGTGATGCAGGGCCGATTTGTCGTCGAGATCGTCCGAGCTGTCTACGCATTCAGCTTCTTGAGTAGCCACGCCATGTTCTTGCCGAGGGTCTCCATCGTCTGGA